>CAZPMN010000003.1:0-141479 GCA_964587835.1 uncultured bacterium | reverse complement strand
GATCGCTTCGCCCCTTCGGGGCTCGCGATGACATTTTGGGGGTTGTCGGACAGCCGCGACAGTCTGTGGACTTGATGTCGCAAAAAATTTTCCCAAGCCCCGCCGGGGGCGAAACCAAATATGAAATTCATCATTACCGCCGGCCCGACCCGGGAATATCTCGACCCCTTCCGGTTCATCTCCAACCCCTCCTCCGGTAAGATGGGCTTCGCTCTCGCCCGGGCCGCCCGCCAGATGGGAGGGGAGGTGGTCCTGATCAGCGGCCCGGTCTCCCTTTCCCCGCCCTCCGGGGTTAAATTTGTCCCGGTGACGTCAGCTTGCCAGATGCGGGACGAGGTCAGAAAGCGCCTCCCCTCCGCCGGGGTGGTGATTATGGCCGCCGCCGTTTCCGATTACCGCCCGGAGGGCTATTCCCCGGAAAAGCTCAAGAAGGGGGGCTCCCGACTTTCCCTGAACCTGGTCCGCAACCCCGATATCCTCGCCGAACTGGGAGAAAAGAAGGGAGACCTGATCCTGGTCGGGTTCTCCGCCGAGACGGAAAACATCGTTGACAACGCCGCCGAAAAATTGAAGAGTAAACACCTCGATCTGATCGTCGCCAACGATATCTCCGCCCCCGGCTCCGGTTTCGCCGCCGAAGACAACCGGGTGATCGTGATCGATCCCGCCGGCGGACCGGAAGAATGGCCGCTGATGAGCAAGACCGCCCTGGCGGAGAGGATCATCGAGCGAATTATGACGATCAGGCCGGGGAGGGGCTGAAGATGGGCCGGCTCGACTACAAGGATTTCTTCTTCCGTCCCACGCATCTCACCGGGCGGGTCCGGATTAAGGCGATCCCCCCCGCCCGGCATCAATTTCTCGGCCAGATCGACAGCTTCCTGGCCGAGAAAAACCGGAAGCTGGTCAACGTCGAGACGCACGAGGACTTCTTCCGGGTCTGGTATCTGGAAGGTTAGTGGTACTGATATTATGGGGTAATCCCAAAGGCTATTGTTCAGCCCGGGGGAGTTTCCCCCATAATTTTTGCGCAGTAAAAATTATGGCGCGGTAGCCAAGTGGTAAGGCGGCGGTCTGCAAAACCGCTATTCACCGGTTCGAGTCCGGTCCGCGCCTTAAGTTAAAAACCGCACATTCTCGAATAGCTCCGCTCATTTCCTGCGCCCGCCGACCGCGTTCAAGCACGGCGTCCGCCGTTGTCCGAAACGTTGGGTTCAGCAGCCGGTCGTCGTTCCAAACCGCGTTCTGCTTTTCATCCCGGGATGTAGTAGTTCCAGGTCATCTTCTTGCGGTGGTAGTTCCGATCCGACCAGAGGCGCGGGCGGTCAGGCCGGGGGTTGGGCGCCTCATTATAATAGACGTGAAGCTCATTCCCGCTCAGGACGATGATCTCTTCTCGCCAGTCTCCCGAGACATCCGCCGTGTACAGCCCCCCGGTCGATCCAGTCCGCGGGGGCGACATCGTCCATCTTCCAGGAGGCGATCACGCGGCCTTGCGCATCGAAGACAAATGGCGTCTGGTCCGTGTCGTGGCGGCTCCGGCACCAGATTTCGAGTCCAGGGGTTTCCAGGCAGAACTCCCCGACGGCGGCGTTCTGTGGTTCCAGGTTTTCGTGATCGGACTGCCACAGGACTCCCTGCCGATTGGCCAGCACAGTGCTCCCCACCCGTTGGAAATTCCTGAGCTCCTCCTCCAGCAGGACGACCTCCAGTTCCGGCAAGTCGGGACGCATATCAGCGGCGCGCACGTAATCCGCGTGGGCATTGCCGCCGATATTCCTCTTTTTGCCTCATTCATTGCGTATATCCGATACGTGAGTAGAGCAGGGCCCCGAGGAAGGTCTCCGGAAGGAACATTGCCGACAGGCAGGTCCCCTGGGCGCCGTGCTGGGACATCTTCAGTCCGAGGACCAGGAAGGGGATGAGGAGAAAGCCCCCGGCCAGTCCCACCAGACTGCTGACCACGCCGGCGGCTATTCCCTACAGTAAGAGGATGGCTGTATCCATTTAGGGTGGCTCCTTAGATCTAAAGACTCCGGAGCCCCGACCCGGCGCGAGGTTCCTAACTGGAATGTTACCCAGAAGACCTTATACGTCGCCGCGAAGTCGAAGATACCTTCCCCGCGGCTACACGATATATATCAAAATATATAGCGGCGGTCAAAAGGATCCGGGCAGGTAAGCCGGTGTTGAAGAACCGGTTGGCCGGGAAGGGGGTATTTCTCCATTTTTCCCGGTCGGACAGGCTGATATATTCAAGCAACCGAACCGGCACTATGAATCGAGCCGATCCCCCGTCGGGAGTGGGACCGGAACGGCAACCTGCGGGAAGACAAGTAACGAGATTGCTTCGTCCTTTGGACTGGCAATGACCGGGGGGTGAGATTGCTTCGTCCTCTGGACTGGCAATGATCGGGGAGGTGAGATTGCTTGGTCGGCCCGAAAGATTTCGGGTTTCCTCGCAATGACTGGCTGGCCAAGCCCACGCGGAATGAAATAACCCGCCCAAACTTTCCCCACAGTCGGCGGCGGCCGGACTCCGGGGCCGGGACGTTATCCGGGCTCAAGCTGATCCCAGGAAGAGTTTCTTACCCCGCTTTCTCTCTTCTTTCCCGGACGAAGTCCCGGGTATGTCCGCAGATCGGGCAGGAGTACCTGCGGAAATGCCTTCCGCCCACCGTGTATCTCATCACATCCAGGTCGCTTCCGCATTCCTGGCAGGTGGGTTTTTGCGGTTGAATTTCCCGGTGTACCTTCTCGGCGCATTCCGGACAGAAACCGGGAGAGAATTCCACGCCGAGGTGGTCTTTGAAGTAACTCTCCAAGGCGATATACCGCCCCCCTTCGTCACGGATATTCTTGCAGACCGGGCAGATCTGGAGAGGTGATTCCGGTTCCCGAGTTACCGCCACCCGGGCCTGCAGCTGTTCGACCAGTTCTTCCTGCTCCCGGCGGAGCCGTCGCTCTTGCCGGTAGCCCACCATCAAGGCTTCCTGGGATTTCTTTAAAGCCGTAATGTCCATCCCGCACCCGATGGTTCCGTTGATGGTCCCCTGCGCGTCGTAAGAGGGGAAGAGATCGATCAGGAGCCAGAGCTGTTTACCGTTGTATTCAACCGACCAAACAATATTGGTCCGGGGCCGTCCCGACTCAATCACCTCCCGCTCGTGGGCCCAGATCACTTCCGCCTGCTCCCGGGGGAGGATAACCTCCTCCGTCCGCCCCACCAGGTCGCTCGGGGGTATCCCCAACCGTTGACAAAGTGTCCGGTTGGCGTTCCGGAAACGGTTTTCGCGGTCCCTGCCTGATCGCTTATTGTATCTTCCGGGGCGATTCCGATATAATGGCTTTGGTGAGGGGAGGATACGAACCGTTTGATCAATTTGCGATTCCGGCCGCCGGAGTGGTGGAACTGGCAGACACAAGGGACTTAAAATCCCTTGGCACGCAGTGCCGTGCGGGTTCGAGTCCCGCCTCCGGCATCGAGGCGCCGCATCCTTCTCCTCTCCCTCGGCGGTGAAAAACCGGATAACTGGCCCGTGTTCCACGATCTCCTGAAATTGATCTCGGTCATTCTCCTCCCGGGAATATTCCTGCTCACCGTCGGGGAATGCCCGGAGTCCGACGGAGCGCCCTCGTCTTCTCCCCGGCTCCCCGAAGCGGAATCCTCTCCGTCCAAACCGCCGGAGAGGATAGTCTCGCTCAACCCCGACCTGACCGAAAACGTGATCGCCCTGGGGGCCGGTGGACGTCTGGTCGGGGTGAGCGACTTCTGCCCCTTACCCGCGGACTCGGACGGTGTCGACCGGCTCGGCAGCCTGCAGAACCCCGGGTTGGAAAGGATCACCACCCTCGCCCCCGACCTGGTCCTGGCTACCCGAGAAGGGAACAGTCCGGAGACGGTCCGTCGGCTGCGGGACCTGGGGATCAAGGTGACCGTCTTTGACGAGGCGAGAAACTTCACCGACTACTTCTCCTTTCTCCGGCGGCTGGGCCGGATCCTGGGCCGGGAGGAGGCCGCCGCCCGCCGGATCGGGGAGTTGGCGGCGGTCGTCGAGCAGGTCCGAACCGATACCTCCTCCCGGCCGCCGGTATCGGTCTTCGTTCAGATCGGCCTCCAGCCCCTGATCACCGCCTCCCGGCAGACCCTGATCGGGGAGATGATCGAACTGGTGGGGGGGGAGAATATCGCCGCCTCCCTCAGTCCCCGTTACCCGGTGATCAGCCGGGAGCAGGTTCTCCTGAGCGACCCCGCGGTGATCATTATCGCCGCGATGGGGAGCGAGGCACGGTGGGCTGTCACTTCCTGGGAGCGGTTCCCGGAAATGAGGGCGGTCAAAAACCGCCGGGTCTTCAGCCTTGACCCGGATACCGTCTGCCGTCTGGGTCCCCGGCTGGAGGAAGGCCTGAAGCGGATCGCGCGCTTCATCTCCAGCTCCGGGCAGGAGGAGGTCCGGTGAAGAGACCCGTCCGCCCGGCGGTCTTCTTTCTCTCCCTCCTGGCGGCTTTGGCCGTCGTCTCCGGCCTGGCCCTCTCCGTCGGGGCCGTCTCCTTCTCCCCCGGGGAGGTCTGCCGGGTTCTTCGCTCCGCCGTCCTCGGGGGGGGAGAGGAGTCCCTCCATTCCGTGGTCATCCTCCGCCTCCGCCTTCCCCGGGTGGTTCTGGGGCTGATCGTCGGCGGCGGACTGGCGGTGGCCGGGGTGCTCTTCCAGGGGCTCTTCCGCAACCCCCTGGTCGAGCCTTACACCCTGGGGGTCTCCGGCGGGGCGGCCCTGGGGATCAGCCTCGGGTTCATCATCGGGCCGGCCCTCCCCCGCTTCGCTCTCCCGCTGCTCGGCTTTACCGGGGCCTGGCTGGCGGTTACGACAGCTTACGCCATCGCCCGCCGCCGCCGCTTCCTTCACATCCCCTACCTGCTCCTGATCGGGGTGATGATCTCTTTCATCTCCTCCGCCCTGATTATGCTCCTGCTCTCGGTGGCCGACCTGGGGCGTTTCCGGGCGGTCATCTACTGGACGATGGGGTCCCTGGACGGGGCCGACCCGGCCCTGCTCTGGATCGCCGGACCGGTTATCCTGCTCGGCTCCGCGGCCGCCCTGACCCGGGCCTGGACCCTGAACGCCCTGGAACTGGGGGAGGAGGGTGCGGCCGGTCTTGGGGTGAGGCTTGGCCGGGCCCAGCGCCAGCTCTTCTTTCTCGGGTCGATCCTGGCCGGAACGGCAGTGGCGGCGGCCGGGGTGATCGGTTTTGTCGGCCTGGTAGTCCCCCACGTCGTCCGGCTCTTTCTCGGCAACGACCACCGGTTCACCCTCCCGGCCTCTTTCCTGGCCGGCGGGACTTTCCTGGTCTTCTGCGACCTGATCGCCCGAACCGTCCGGGCGCCGGCCGAACTGCCGGTGGGAGTGGTCAGCGGTATCCTGGGGGGAAGCCTCTTCATTTACTTCCTGGCCTCCGGCGGGGGTAGGGGGGGAGGGGGGGTAAGCAGTAATCGGTAATCAGTGATCAGTGAGCAGTAAGCGGTGAGCAGTGAGCAGTGAGCAGTCGCCTGACCGATTACCGATTACTGATTACTGACTACTGATTACTTAGTCTTAATTTATATCCTCTGATGGAAGAGAAAACATTAAATACTGCGGAACTGATCACCGCCCGGAACATTACCGCCGGTTACGGTCGGGAGACGATCCTTAAAGGGCTCGATCTCGCTATCCGCCGGGGGGAGTTTGTCGGTTTGGCCGGACCCAACGGATCGGGGAAGACCACTCTGGTCCGGGTACTCTCCAACGTTCTCCCGCCTTGGAGGGGCAGGCTTTCTTACCGGGGCCGGGATTTCTCTGATTGGGACCCCGGAGAGCTGGCCCGGCGCCGGGCGGTGGTCCCCCAGAACCGGGGGGGGGATATCGACCTGGCGGTAGAGGACCTGGTCCTCCTCGGGCGGCTGCCCTATTTTCGTTCTTTTCAGTGGCGGCCCCGTCTGGAGGACGTGGCGGCGGTGGTTTGGGCCCTGGAGGCCACCGCCAGCACGGAGCTGGGAAAGAAGAACTTCAGGGACCTGAGCGGGGGGGAGCAGCAGCGGGTCCTGATCGCGGTCGCCCTGGCTTCGGAGCCGGAGCTGCTGATCCTCGACGAGCCCACTCTCCACCTTGACCTCGGTTACCAGCAGGAGATCTTCCGGCTCCTGAGGAGACTGCACCAGGAGAGGGGGATGACGATCCTGACCGTCCTTCACGATTTGAACCTGGCTTCCGCCTACTGCGACCGGCTGGTCTTTCTCAAGGAGGGGATGGTCTGGAAGGACGGCCCCACCGGAGAGCTGATCACCAGGGGGCATCTCTCGCAACTTTACCGGGCGCGGCTTGAGGTCTTGCCCCACCCGGAAACCGGCCGGCCCCTTATATTTTCGGGTCCGTAATCCGCCCGTTCATTCTTGAACCAAGCGGTGCTCTGTTCAATATAGATAAGGAAATTAGTTCAATAAGCACCCCGGAAGGGTGCCGAATCACGGATAATATTCGCCAGGAGAAAAATATGACCATCGAGACTTTTCCCAACAAGTATCCCGGCCGGGATTACACCATCACCATCCGTAACCCCGAGTACACCTCGGTCTGCCCGATCACCGGCAACCCGGATTTTGGGACCATCACCGTCGAGTACGTTCCGGAGAAGCTCTGCCTGGAACTGAAATCGCTCAAGCTCTACTTCTTCGGTTTCCGCGACCGGGGGATCTTCTATGAGAGCCTGGTCAACGAGATTCTCGACGACTTGGTGGCCGCGGCAAAGCCCCGGCGAATGACGGTGACGGGTGACTTCACCCCCCGGGGAGGGATCACCTCCACTGTAATCGCCGAGTACGTCAAACCCCGAGGGGGCAAGAAAAAATGACCCGGAAATTGGCGGTCTGCCTGGTCAGCGGCGGTCTGGACAGCTGCGTCGCCGCGGCGGTGGCGGCCGGGGAGTTCCGCCTGGCCTTTCTGCACGGCAATTACGGCCAACGGACCGAGGAAAGGGAGCTGCGGGCTTTTGCCGACCTGGCCGATTTCTTCGCCGTGGCCGGAAATCTTCGACTGGTGGTGGACCTCGGTTACTTTCGCCAGATCAAAGGATCCAGCTTGACCGACCCGGAACTCGAGATCCCCGCCGAGGCTGCCGAACCCGGACGGATCCCCTCCACTTACGTTCCCTTCCGCAATGCCAACCTCTTGGCCCTGGCCGTTTCCTGGGCGGAGGTGATCGGTGCGGGAAAGATCTTCATCGGGGCGATGGAAGAAGACTCCTCCGGCTACCCCGATTGTCGGGAGGAGTTCTTCCGGGCCTTCAACCGGACGGTCGCGCTCGGTACCGCCCCCGGATCGGGGATCGCGGTCGAGACTCCCCTGATTCACCTGACCAAGGCGGAGGTGGTCCGGTGGGGGAGGGAGCTCGGCGCTCCCCTCCACCTCACCTGGTCATGCTACTCCAGCTCCGGTCCCCGGCCCTGCGGGACTTGTGCCAGCTGCCGCCTGCGGGCTCGCGGCTTCCAGGAGGCCGGGGTTCCCGATCCGATCCTGAAGGAGGAGAGGAGATGAGAGAGGGCATCATCCGCCCGGGGGAGGATGGTTTTTCCTTCCGCCGCCCGGTTCGGTTGATCGCCAGCCAGAGCGGCCTGGAAGATCTCTGCCGGGAGCTGGTCCGGGAGGAGGTGATCGCCCTTGATGTCGAGACCAGCCTCGACTGGGGAACTCTCTGCCTGGCCCAGCTCGCCACCGGGGATTACAACGCGGTGATCGACGTCTTCGAACTGGATGATCTCACCCCCCTCTTCCTGGTCCTGGAGGATCCGGGCATCCGGGTCATCATCCACAACGCCCGCTTTGAGCGGGCGGTCCTGGGCAAGCTCGGTTGTCGGATCACCTCGGTTTTTGACACCCTGGCCGCCTCGCGGAGACTCCGGGGATACCGGATTCCCGGGGGTCACGGCCTGGGGGCGGTCTGCCGCCGGGAACTGGGAATTGAGCTGGATAAGAGATGGCAGACTTCGGACTGGACCCGCCGGCCGCTCTTGACCGCCCAGCTCAACTACGCCGTGCTCGACGCCGAGGTCCTGCTCGACCTCTACCGTTTATTCGGCCAGGAGTAGCCGGTTAATCCGATATATTCATAAAACGGGTAGCGACTTGACACCGAATGTAATACATGCGACAGTAATACTATGAAAGTGACAACCAAAGGACAGGTTACCATCCCGGCGCGGATCCGGGAATACCTCGGAATCGCGCCGCATAGCGACGTCGATTTCCGGATTGCCAAGGGAGTGGTCGTTCTGGTCAAGCAGAAGAAACGAAAGGGGGATAGCGGCCGGTTCTCGGAGTTGCGCGGAGTTCTGCGGGGAGGACGTACCACCCGGGAATGGATGCGGGAGACCAGGATGGTCTGATGCCTGTTCTGGTGGACACCAATATCATCATTGATGTTCTCACCGATGATGAGCGGTGGGCCGAGTGGTCGATCTCGCAACTGGAGCGCCACAGCGGCAGCGGGCTGATCATCAATCCTGTGATCTACTCGGAGTTGTGCTTTGGCAGCCCTTCGGTAGAGTTTGTCGACGACGTGGTGAGAAAATTCGGCCTTACCCTCCAGGAGATTCCCCGGCAGGGACTTTTCCGGGCGGCTCGGGCATTTGCCCGATACCGGACACAAAAAGGGACGAAGGTTTCGGTTCTCCCCGACTTTTTCATCGGCGGTCACGCGGAGGCCTCCGGTATTCCGCTGCTCACCCGAGATCCCGGCCGGGTGAGCACATACTTCCCGACGGTGAGATTAATCTGTCCCCGGTTGCCGGCCGGAACCGGTAAATAAAGGGGCGATCATACCATCGGTAACAGGTGACGTTCCGGGGGATCAAGGGCATATCGCCGCTGCGGGGCAAGAACCGGGAATGAGCTTGTCTCCCGTGAATTTCTCCGCTACAGTTTCCATTTGACTCGGCCGGGGGCTCAACCTCGTCCGGAGTCCGAGAAAGAGTTTTACCCTGGCAATGGGATTTGAGATGAAGAAGAAGATAACACCCGCCCGCCGGACCGAGAAGATCACCTACGCGGTCCGCGATGTTGTCCTCCTGGCCGAGGAAGCGGCCCGGCAGGGCAAGGAGATGATCTATCTCAATATCGGGGACCCCAATATCTTTGACTTTCAGACCGATCCCGAGATCATCAATTCCGTTCACCGGGCGATGCTCAGCAACCGGAACGGCTATGCTCCTTCCTCCGGGATCGAAGAGGCTCGGGAGGCGATCCGCCAGGATTCCCAGCGGCAGGGAATCGGGTCGATCCGGGACGTCTTTATCACCACCGGCGCCTCGGAGGCGGTTGACATCTGCCTGACCGCTCTGCTCAACCCGGGTGACAACATCCTGCTCCCCGCTCCGGGGTACCCGCTTTACGGGGCGATCACCCATAAACTGGAGGCTGAACCGAGGTCATACTTTCTCGACGAGGAAAACGGCTGGCAGCCCGACCTCGATGACATTGCCTCCCGGATCGATGCCCGGACCCGGGCGATCGTGATCATCAACCCCAACAACCCGACCGGGGCGGTCTACCGGGAGGGGACCTTGCGGGGAATTATCGCCCTGGCCCGGGAGCATAACCTGGTCATCCTCTCCGACGAGATTTACGACAGTCTGACCCTGGATGGAAGAAAACATATCTCCACCGCCGCCCTTGATCCCCAGGCCGCGGTGATCACCCTCAACGGTCTCTCCAAGAATTACCTTGCTCCCGGTTTCCGGATCGGCTGGGGAATTGTCAGCGGTCCGGAGGAGGTTTTGAGCGATTATTTACTGGCGGTGAACAAATTGCTCCGGGCCCGCCTCTCCGCCAGTCATCCGGTCCAGTGGGCGATCAAGCCTGCCCTGGAAGGGGAACGGGCCCACCTGATCGCCGCGCGGGAGAAACTGACCCGGAGGAGGGATCTAACGGTGGAGATGCTCAACTCCATCGGGGGGATCAGCTGCGTCAGCCCCGAGGGGGCCTTCTACGCTTTTCCCCGCCTGGAGATCCCGGGAAGCGACGGCGAATTTGTGGCCGGTCTGATCCGGGAGACCGGGGTGGTGGTGGTGCCGGGATCCGGGTTCGGCCAGCGGCCGGGGACCAACCACTTCCGGGTCGTTTTCCTGGCCCCGGAGCCGGTCCTGGAGCGTGCTTACCGGGCCATTGCCCGCTTTATGGTCGGCTACCTCGGGAAATAAGCCTGCGGTGACCGGTTCCCACACCATCCTGATCCTCTACATCTCCGTGGGCCAGGGCCATCGCCGGGCGGCCCTCGCCCTTGAGGAGGCCTTGAGGGAGGAGGCTCCGTTTCTCCGGATCGTCAGCTTTGATCTCCTCGAACTCTGGCCTTCCGGCGCGGCCCGCCTGGTGGCGGCCTTCTATCGTTCCCTGGTCCGGACGGCTCCCGGGGTCTGGACTTATCTCTACGACCGGCCTGAGGTGAAAACTCGGCTCGACCGGCCGCTGAGGATCGCCCAGCGGCTTCTCCGGGGCCGTCTCGAACGGATGATTAAAGAACTGGCCCCGGCCGCGGTGGTCTGTACCCAGGCTTTCCCCTGCGCCCTGGCGGCGGAGTGCCGTTCCCGGACTGCGTCCGGGTTTGTCCTGGCCGCGGTTCCGACCGATTTCCAAGTCCATGCCTACTGGATCTACCCGGAGGTTGATCTCTATCTCCTGCCCACCCGCTGGAGCGTGGAACGACTGGCCGTCCTGGGGGTGCCGCCGGAAAGGATCCGGTTGACCGGGATCCCGGTGCGGCCGGTCTTCAATCGGAAACTGGAACCCGCCCGAATGAAGGAAAAGTACGGGTTGATTTCCGGGCTTCCTGTGGTGCTCCTGATGGGGGGCGGGGAGGGGACGTTATCCCTGGAGCGCCTGATCAATACCCTGGACCGCAGTGGGGAGGAATTCCAGCTGGCGGCCCTGACCGGAAGAAACCAAAGGCGGTATCTCCGGCTCCAGTCGCTCCGGGGATCTTTAAACCACCCGCTGAGGGTTTTCGGTTTCACCGATTTGATCGAGGAATTGATGGCGGCGGCGGAGGTGATCGTGACCAAACCGGGGGGATTGACCACCGCCGAGGCTCTGGTCAGAAGACTTCCCCTGGTCCTGGTCGATCCGCTTCCCGGGCAGGAGGAATTGAACGCGCGCTTCCTGGCGGGCGCGGGAGCGGCAATCCACGCCGGGGACGATCTTTTGGCGGTGAAGGCGGTGGAAGATGCGCTTCGGGAGGGATATCTCCGGGGAAGGGTTTTGGCGGCGATGGAGGCTATCCGCAAACCCCACGCAGCCCGGGACGCCGCCCGGCAGATCATTTCGTCCTTTTCCAAAACCTCGCCGGCCGGATAGAATCTGATTATGATCAGGTACTACCTTTTCGAGCTGCTGCGTTTTCTGGTTCACCTGGTTCCGCCCCGGCTGGCCTACGGGATCGGCGCTTTCCTGGCCGAGGCGACCTATCTCTTCTCGCGGAAGAGCAAGCCCAATTTTCTCGCCAATGTGAAATGGGTTCTCCGCTACCGGGGCGAGGATACCGAGAGTCCGGAAGCACGGTGGCGGCTCCGCGCGCTGGCCCGGAAAAATTTCCGTAATTTTTCCTACTATCTGATCGATTTCTTCCGGTTCTCGCGGTTTGACGCGGAGGAGATGAGAAGGTTGGTAAAATTCGTCGGTCTGGAGAATATCCGGGGGGCCCTGCGCGGGGGCCAGGGCGCGCTCGGGGTGACCGCCCACGTGGGGAACTGGGAATTGGGAGGGATGATGCTGGCTCTGGCCGGATTCCCGGTTAACGCGATCGCCCTTTCCCACCAGAACACCAGGCTCAATCGCCTCTTCGTCAACCAGCGGGCGATGACCGGGATGAAGGTGATCCCGGTCGGTCGGGCCGCCCTGAGAAGTCTGAGGCTTTTGAAAAAGAACAAGGTGGTCCTGATCCTGGGGGACCGGGATATCACCGAGCGAGGGGTCGAGGTCAAGTTCTTCGGCCGGCCGGTTTCCATCCCTCGGGGCCCGGCCGGACTGGCCGCCCGGGCCGGGGCGGCGGTCTTCTTCGGTTACCTGGTCCGGGAATCGACTCACCGCTATCGGGCGGTCTTCCGTCCGCCGTTGGAGATCGACCGGACGGCCGGCCGGCAAATCCAGGAGAGGCAGATTATCCAGGGATTGGTCCGGGAGATGGAAGAGTGCATAGCCGACCATCTCGATCAGTGGTATATGTACTACCCGATCTGGGAATAACGCGCCCTGAACCGACAGATCAAATGGGAGCCATGGTCAATAACGGGAAAAATCAGGTCGGGATTCTGATCCCGGCCTTCAACGAGGAAGCATCGGTGGGGGCGGTGGTGAAGGAAGCGACGAAATATGCCGACCGAATTCTGGTCCTTGACGACGGCTCCACCGACCGGACCGGGGCGTCGGCCGCGGCGGCCGGGGCGGAGGTGATCCGTCACCCGGTCAATCGGGGGAAGGGAAGGGCGCTGGAGACCGGTCTCCGGGCCCTGGTGGCGCGGGGTTGTGATCCGGTGATCATCGTCGACGGCGATGGCCAGCACGATCCGGCCGAGATCCCGGCCTTCCTGGCCGTGGCCCGCTCGAGCTCTGCCGCGATCGTGGTCGGCAACCGGATGGCGACGGCGGAGTCGATGCCGAAGGTGCGTTACTGGACCAACCGGACGATGTCCGCCATCCTTTCCCGGCTGATCGGCCAGAAGGTTCCAGACAGCCAGTGCGGCTTTCGCCTGCTCACCGCGGAGGTGATCCAAATGCTTTCCTTCTCCACCGGCAACTACGACACCGAATCGGAGATATTGATCGAGGCGGGACGGCGGGGTTTCGGGATTTCTTCCGTCCCGATCCGGACGATCTACGCCGGCGAGGTTTCCCGGATCCGGCCCGGCCGGGATACGCTCCGGTTCATCCGCCTCCTCTTTCGCTCGCTCTTCCCGAAGAAACAATGAACCGCAGAGAACGCAGAGGACGCCGAGGGTCCGGGAAATTAAATCAGGAGATGAAAACGATCTAAAAAGAGGTGCGGTGGAATGGTGGTGGCTTACTTTTGAGGAACAACACCGATTGAAAATTAAAAATTAACTTCTCTTCGCGTTCTTTGCGTTCTCTGCGGTTCAAAACAGCCCGACCGGGAAAGGTAATGGAAGACAAGGCGCAACTGGCAAGGCAGCTGCGGGAGGAGATGGTCTCCCGGCAGTTGGCACCGCGGCGGATCCGGGACGAGCGGGTGCTGGCGGCCTTCCGGGAGGTGCCCCGGCATCTCTTTGCCCCGGGGGCCTCCCTGGGGGAGGCCTACGCCGATCATCCTCTCCCGATCGGAGAGGGGCAGACCATCTCCCAGCCCTATATGGTGGCCCTGATGACCCAGTGTCTGGGGTTGGCCGGGGGGGAGAAGGTCCTGGAGATCGGGACCGGGTCCGGTTACCAGGCGGCGATCCTCTCCCGGCTGGCGGCCGAGGTATATACCGTGGAGAGAGTGGCCGCGCTGGCCGAGCGGACCGGCGAGCTCTTCCAAAGACTGGGATACGACAACATCTCGATCCGGGTCGGGGACGGTACCCTCGGTTGGAAAGAGTTCGCCCCCTTTGACGCGATCATCGTCACCGCCGGCTCGCCCGGTATCCCGCCGCCCCTGGTCGAGCAGCTGGCGGAGGGGGGGAGACTGGTGATCCCGGCCGGGGGCGGATACTCCCAGCGGCTGCTGGTCCTGGAACGGAGGGGAGAGAAGGTGATCGAACGCGACGAGGGGGGCTGCGTCTTCGTCCCCCTGATCGGGGAGTATGGTTGGAAGGAGCGGAGGTGAGGTTCGCAAGGACGATGGCGAATAATGAAGATCAAAGAATCTAACAAGAAAGGGGAATTGAATATCCAATATTCAACAAGGAATAGCCAAGGTTGAAGGAACGGTAATACGATCAGCCGAACTGTATCGAGGAAAGAAATTATGAGTTATGGTCAGGAGCGAACATTGAAAGAGGTGGCCAAGACCGTGGTCCGGGGGATGTGTATGGGGGTGGCGGACGCCATCCCCGGGGTTAGCGGGGGGACGATCGCCCTGATCCTGGGGTTTTACGACCGGCTGATCGATTCCATCTCGGATTTGTTCCGGGTGGTTAAATCGCCCCGGGCCCGGGCCGCCCGGGATAAATTCTGGCGGGCCCTCTCTTTCCTTGCTCCCCTGGCCCTGGGGATCGGTGTCGCCCTCTTCACCGCCACCCGCTTTCTGGTGGGAAAAGATTTTCCCGGGGCGGAACGACTCCCGGAGCTGAGCCTGGAAGCCGGCCGGATCTTCCTGGCTAAGAATCCGCCCTCTGGCCTGCTCATCAACCCCTGGACCGCTCCCTATGTCTTTGCCTTCTTCTTCGGCCTGGTCTTCTGGAGTATTCAGGATCCCTGGAAAAAGATCCGGGTGAGGAAGCCGCTGGACCCGCTCCTGTTTTTGCTCGGGGCGTTCCCCCCGGCCGCCCTGGCGCTCCTCCCCGGCCTAGGTATCCCCATCCATCCACTTTCCCTGCTCGGGGCGGGGGCCCTGGCGATCAGCGTGATGCTCCTGCCCGGAATCAGCGGCAGCCTGGCCCTGCTGGTGATCGGGATGTACCAGCCGGTGACCGGCGCGGTCCATAACCGACAGTTCGGGATTCTTCTGATCTTCGGGGCGGGGATGGCGGCCGGGCTTCTGCTCTTCGTCCCCCTCCTCCGCCGGATCCTCCACCGCTACCACGACCGGACGATGGCGGTCCTGAGCGGACTGATGGGCGGCAGCCTGATCTCTCTCTGGCCCTGGAAGAGCCATTACCTGCCCAAACTGATCCCGCACTGGGGCAATATGAGTCCCCGCCTCCCGGACGGGTGGGGGATGGTGCTCGGCTGTCTGGCGGCGGCGGTGGTCGGGGGGGCGGTGATTGCCGCCGCCCGCCGGCTGGCCCCGCTCGAACTTCCGACGGCGGAGACAAATGCCCCTTGACAAAACGCCGCGGTTTCCTTATCCCTAATTGATTTTTCGACAGTCCGGGGCGTAGCGCAGTCCGGCTAGCGCGCACGGTTCGGGTCCGTGAGGTCGGCGGTTCGAATCCGCCCGCCCCGATCCTCCCGGCCGGGGAGCAAAGCTCCCCGGCCGGGATCCCCCGCGTGCCACGATGGTGGACCACTGGAGCTGAGATATCCCCGATGAAGTACGGCGTCCTCTCCGACATCCACGCGAACCGGGAAGCGCTGGCGGCGGTCCTGGAGGAAGGCCGCCGCCGGGAGGTGGCCCGCTACCTCTGCCTGGGAGACCTGGTCGGTTACGGCGCCGACCCGGAGGCCTGCCTGGAGATGATCCGGGAACTCGGGGCCCTGACCATCCGGGGCAACCATGACGCCGCCGTCGCCGACCCTGGCGAGCTGGATAATTTCAACCCGGCCGCCCGGAAGGCGATTATCTGGACCATCCCCCGTCTCCGACCCGCCGAAATTGCTTACCTCGGCGGATTGCCCCTGGTCGAAGCCGAATCGGGGATCACCCTCTTTCACGGATCACTCGACGCCCCGGCCCGCTGGCGGTATATCTTCACCGCCGCGGACGCCCGGCTCAGCCTGGAGCGGCTTCCCGGATTCCTCGGTTTCTTCGGGCACAGTCACCGCCCGGGGGGTTTCCGCCTCCGGGACGGCAAGGTCTCCTTCCTCTCCGGCTCCAGGATCCGTATCGACCCGGCCGACCGGACCCTGATCAACCCGGGCTCGGTCGGCCAGCCCCGGGACGGCGACCCCCGGGCGTCCTGGGCCGTCTACGATTCCGACGCCTCCCGGGTCGAGATCGTCCGGGTCGATTACCCGGTAACCGAGACCCAGGAAAAGATCCGGTCGGCCGGCCTGCCGGCCGACTTAGCCGACCGTTTAACCGGAGGATGGTGAGAGCGATGAAGAAGACCGAAGCCGAAAAGAGGATCCGGGAACTGAGAGGGGAGATCCACCGTCACGATCATCTCTATTACGTCCAGGACGCCCCGATCATCTCCGACCGGGAGTACGACCGGCTCTACCGGGAGCTGGTCGATCTGGAGGGCGAGTGCCCCGAGCTGATCACCCCCCATTCTCCCACCCAGCGGGTCGGGGGGGAAGCCCTGAAGGAGTTCAAGCCCTTCCGGCACCGGATCCCGATGCTCTCGATCGATAACACCTATTCCGAGGAGGAGCTGCGCCAGTTCGAGATCCGGAATCGCCGCCTCCTGCCCGAAGCCGATTTTACCTATACCGTCGAGCTGAAGATCGACGGAGTTTCGGTCGCCCTGGTCTATCGCTCCGGGGTCCTGGAGGCTGGCGCAACCCGGGGCGATGGGGTGACCGGGGACGATGTCACCGCCAACATCAAGACCATCCGGTCGATACCCCTGAAATTGGCCACGGACCATCCCCCGGCCGAGCTCGAGGTCCGGGGCGAGATCTACATCGAGAAGGCCCGGTTCGCCCGAATCAACCGGGAGCAGGAGGAGCGGGGGGAGGCGGTTTACGCCAATCCCCGCAACCTGGCCGCCGGCTCCCTGAAGCAGCTCAACCCGGCGGTGACCGCCACCCGTGCCTTGGATTGCTGGATCTACGCCACCCCGCGCCCCCGAATCCTCGACGTCGACTGCCACCACCGGCTGCTGAAAAAACTCCGGGAGCTGGGTTTGCCGGTCGAGCCCAACTATCGCTACTGCCGGGATATCGAGGAAGTGATCGTCTGCTGTCGGGATTGGCGGGAGAGGAAGAACCGGCTCGAATATATGGTGGACGGGCTGGTGATCAAGGTGGACTCCTTCGCCCTCAGGGAGGAACTGGGGGAGACCGCGAAATCCCCCCGCTGGCAGATCGCCTACAAGTTCCCCGCCGAACAGGCCCCGACCATCCTGAAGGATATCACGGTCCAGGTGGGGAGGCTGGGGACCCTGACCCCGGTGGCGGAGTTGGAACCGGTCACCCTTGCCGGAACCACGGTGCGGAGAGCCAGTCTGCACAATCAGGACGAGATTGACCGGAAAGACATCCGGATCGGGGACCGGGTGATAGTGGAAAAGGCGGGGGAGATCATCCCCCAGGTGGTCTCGGTACTCAAAGAGAAGAGGACCGGGAAGGAGAAGAAGTTTCGGATGCCGAAGAGATGCCCGGCCTGTTCCAGCCCGGTGACCCGGGAGAAGGGGGAGGTGGCCCACCGCTGTCTGAACATCTCCTGTCCTCCCCAGGTCCGGGAGCGGATCGGGCATTTCGCCTCCCGGACGGCGATGGATATCCGGGGGCTGGGACCGAAGCTGATCGACCAGCTGGTGGAGCGGGGAATGGTCTCCAGTCCTCCCGATCTTTACCGGCTACGGGAAGATGATCTGCTCGGCCTGGAGCGGATGGGGAAGAAATCGGCCGCCAACCTGCTGGGGGCGATCGCCGCCAGCCGGCAGCGCTCCCCGGAGCGGTTGATTTACGGACTGGGGATCCGCCACGTCGGGAGGACCGCCGCTCGGATCCTGGTCGAGGAAGGCCTGACCCCGGAGAAGCTGGCGGAGGCCACCCCGGAAGAATTGGAAGAGATCCCCGAGATCGGTCCGGTGATCGCCGGCTCGATCTTGGGTTTCTTCAGTCGTGCCCGCAACCGGGCGGTCCTTGATGATCTGCGGGAACACGGGGTCGGGGTCGGGTCCCCGCCTCGCCCCGGCTCTCCGTCGGGGAAGCTGGCCGGTCAGATCGTGGTCTTCACCGGTGCCCTGAAAAGATGCTCCCGCTCCGAGGCCGAGGAACTGGTCGTCTCCCGGGGTGGCCGGCCCGCTTCCTCGGTCAGCTCCCGGACCAGTTTGGTGGTGGCGGGAGAGAACCCGGGTTCAAAGATGGGAAAGGCGAAGAAGCTGGGAATCCGGGTTATCTCCGAGGAAGAATTTGTTAAACTGATAGCGGACTGAAGATAAAAGAATCGAGAAGGAGTTCATGGAGATGACCGCAACGGTTTATCACACCGATCCCACCGCCCGGGCCGGAAGGTCCTGGCTGGACAAATTATCCGACCTCTTTGACCGGTCCGGAGGAGGGGAGATCTTCCGACCTGGAGATCGGGTGGCGGTCAAGTTGCACTTCGGGGAGGAGGGCAATACCGGTTACCTCCGCCCGGCTTACGCCCGCCGGCTGGTGGAGAAACTGCGGGACCTGGGAACCAAGCCGTTCCTGACCGATTCCAACACCCTTTATCGGGGCGGCCGGCACCGGACCGCCGACCACCTCCAGACCGCCCTCCGTCACGGATTCACCGAGGAGTCGATCGGCGCCCCGATCAGGATCTCCGACCGATTCCTGGAGGAGGAGGGTCTGGCGATCGGCCAACGGAAGGTCCTGATCGCTCGGTCGGTCAAGGAGGCCGACAGCCTGCTGGTCATCACCCACGCCACCGGGCACGTGATCTTCGGTTACGGTGGGGCGATCAAGAACGTCAGCATGGGTCTGGCCTCCCCGGCCGGGAAGCAGGTGATGCACAGCGATCTAAAGCCGCAGGTCCGCGGGGAGAAGTGCGTCGGCTGTGGAACCTGTGTGAAGTACTGCCCGGTCTCGGCGATCAAGCTCAACCGGGAGGGGAAGGCCGTTATCGACCGGGAGAAGTGCATCGGCTGCGGGGAGTGCATCGCCGTCTGCCCCGAGGGTGCGATCCCCCCAATCTGGAAGGCGGATCCCTCATCCCTAGCCGAGAAGACGGCCGCCTACGCGCGGGCGGTGCTCCAGGGCAAAGAGGGCCGGGTCCTCTTCCTCAACTTCCTCCTCGACATCGCCCCCGACTGCGACTGCTGCGATTGGAGCGAACCGCCCTTCGTCCCCGACCAGGGGCTTCTCGCTTCCCAAGATATCCTGGCCGTCGACCAGGCTTCGATCGACCTGATCAAGCGGGCCCCCCTGATTCCGGGGGCGACCGCGGTGGCCAAGCGGGTGAAGGTATCACCCCGCCGGGTTACCGAGAAGATTGCCGGGCAGTACTGCTGTCTCCCGAGGCTTCCGGACAAGTTTCAGACCCTCTTCGGGGTCGACCTTGAGCCTTTTCTGGATGCCGCCCGGCGCGCCGGGCTGGGCGACCGCGCCTACCGCCTGGTGAAGGTGGAATGAGATGAGGAGATTCATCTGCGCGCTGGTTGGCCTGGGTATTCTGCTCCCCGCGCGCCCGGCTCTCGCTGGGGGAGACGGCGAACTTTCCCGGATCCGGTCGGCGATCGTCAAGATCAAGAACGTCAGCCAGCGCCCGGATTACGCCTCTCCCTGGCAGCGCAAGAGTATTTCCGTCGGACGCGGTTCCGGGGTCATCATATCCGACAACCGGATCCTGACCAATGCCCACGTAGTCAGCGACTCCCGTTACCTGGAGGTCGAGAAGGAGGACTGCGGGACGCCCTTTAAGGCGGTGGTTTCCTACATCGGGCACGACTGCGACCTGGCACTTCTCGAGGTCCTCGATCCGGCATTCTTTGAGGGTACCACGCAGCTTGACTTTCACCGGGAGATCCCCCCCCTGGGAACAATGGTCGAGGCTTATGGGTTCCCGGTGGGCGGCCGCCGGATCACGGTCACCCGCGGTGTGGTCTCCCGGATCGACTATACCCTCTACAGTCACACCGGCCGGGATTACCATCTGATCGCCCAGATCGACGCCGCCGTCAACCCGGGGAACTCCGGAGGGCCGGTTCTGAGGGAAGGAAAAATCGCCGGGATCGTCTTCCAGGGGGTCCAGTCCTCGGAGAACGTCGGCCACGTGATCCCGATTACGGTTATCGACCACTTCCTGGAAGATATCGCCGACGGCCGTTACGACGGCTACCCCGATCTGGGGATCATCACCGCCAACCTGCTCAACCCGGCCCACCGGAGTTACGCCGGACTCCCGGAAGAGAGAACCGGAGTCCTGGCGACCGCCCTGCTCAAAGGATATTCGGCCCAGGATGCGGTCCGCTCCGGCGATCTCCTCCTGACGATTGACGGCAACCCGATTCAGAACGATGGAACGATTTTAATCGAGGGGGAAAACTATCTCCTGCAGGAAGTGGTGGAGCGCAAACAGGTGGGGGACCGGGTGATGCTGGGGCTGATCCGGGAAGGAAAAGAGATGCAGGTTCCCTTATCCTTGACCGCGGGCCGGGAGGTAATGAGAAGCTGGAATGAATATGAAGCCCGACCGGAGTACTTCATCTTCGCCGGCCTACTCTTCCAGCCGCTCTCCCGGGAATACCTCAAGACCTGGAGCGATGACTGGGCCAGTCGTTCCGATCCGCGTCTGGCCTATTACTTCTTCTACTATAACCAGGACCGGATTTACCGGGAACGCCCGGAGATAGTTATCCTCTCCCGGGTCTTGCCCGCCCCGGTCAACCAGTATTACAGCAATCTGACCCAGAAGGTGGTGGACCGGGTCAACGGACGGAAGATCTCCGCCCTGGCCGACCTGGCGGGGGCTTTTGCCCATCCGTCCGAAGATTACCACCTGGTGGAATTTGACGACGGCGGACCCCCGCTGGTCCTTGACGCCGCAGCGTCGGCCGAGGAACAAGAGCGGATCCTCGAGCGGTACCATATCCCCGCCGATCGCTATCTAACCGCTCCCTAAAAGTAATTTTGACGGGATAACAGGATCAACTCTACGTTTAAATGACGGCGAAAAGATATCTGGCCTTATTGGGGTTAGCCGGGCTTTTATTGCTCCCGTTTTCCACGAACGGTTCCGCCGCCGGTCCGGCGGCGGAACCGTCCCTGGTCCGGCTCCACGTGGCCAGTCAGAAGACCGACTTTGCCAGTCCCTGGAAACGGGAGCGGGAAGAAAGCCGTTCCGGTTACGGTTGCGTGGTCGCGCCGGGAAAGATTCTCACCACCGCCGATATCGTCGCGGACGCTACGATGATCAAGGTGGAGAAAAGACGGGAGAAGCGTTACTTTGAGGGCCGGCTCGAGGTGATCGATTACGATGTTGATCTGGCCCTGATTACGGTCGATGACGCTTCCTTTTTCTCCGATCTTCCCCCGATGGAACTGGAGGAAGAGGTGGAACTCGACCAGCCGGTCCAGTTCCTGGTCTTTGAAGAGGCGGACAAGATCCGGGCCATCCCCGGCTCGCTGGTCAAGGCCTCGGTTGAATTCTACTACCTGGGGGTGGAACGTTTCCTGGCTCTGGGCGCGTCGGTCAACTTTGAGGATCGCGGCGGGGGGTGGAGCGAACCGGTGGTCTCGGAGGGAAAGCTGGTCGGTATGACGATGACCTATGACGGTCAACGGCAGTACGCCACCATAATTCCGGCGACGATTATCGCCCGGTTTCTCTCCGCGGTCGGTCCGGAGGGTTATGCCGGCTTCCCCCACGAGGGTTTCTTCGGGTCTTCCACCCGGTCTCCCGCCTTTCGCAAGTTTCTCCGGCTCCCCCATGATGCCGGAGGGGTCTATGTCGCTGGCATCTATCCCCGGGGTTCCGCTGCCGGGCTGCTTGAGGAGGGAGATGTCCTGTTGGCGATTGACGGTCGGGCCCTGGACGCGGAGGGTTACTATGAGGACCCCCGGTGGGGCCGACTCGATTACCGGGATCTCATCACCCGGTTTTACCGCCCCGGCGACCGGGTCCGGCTGGACCTAATCCGCGCCGGCGAGCCGGGGGAAGTCGAGATGAACCTGCGCCGCTGGCAGCTGGCCGATTACCTGGTTCCGCCATACAGCTTTGGAACGGTGACCAAGTACCTGATCGTCGGTGGGGCGATCTTTCAGGAGCTTACCCTGGATTACCTGAAGGAGTGGGGAAATCAGTGGCGGCTTCGGACCAGCAAGAAACTCTTGTACCAGTATTACTATAATCTGCGGCGGCCCGGGACGGACCGGGAAAGAATCGTGATCCTGAACCGGGTCCTTCCCGACGAAGTCAATCTCGGATATCAGGGATTGGAGGACCTGGTCCTGGCCTCGGTCAACGGCCGGCCGATCGCGAAAATCGAGGACGTATCCGCGGCGTTGAAATCTCCGGAAGGGGGGTTTCAGCGGTTCCGGTTCGAGGAATTTGATCGGGAGATCGTCTTTGGGGCCGCCGAGCTGGCCGAGGCAGATGAGCGGATCTCCTCCCAGTACGGGATCCCCCGGTTGCGCCGACTGGAGTGAACCCGGGCCTTTTTCCAAGATAACCGGCGGGCGGTGGCCGGCCGTCATCTTCGTGGCTAATTATGAAATTTCCCCGTAGATCCGGAATCCTCCTCCACCCCACCTCCCTCCCGTCCCCCGGAGGGATCGGTGACCTTGGAGCGGAAGCCCGCCGCTTCATTGATTTCCTGGCGGCATCGGGCCAGCGGCTATGGCAGGTCCTGCCCCTCTCTCCGCTCGGTTTCGGGAACTCTCCCTATTCCAGCCCCGCGGTTCTGGCCGGCAACCCCTTGTTGATCAGCCTGGAGGAACTGGTCGGGGATGGTCTCCTCGGTTCCTCCGATCTCGCCTCCGCCCCGCGGTTTCCCGGCGGCCGGGTCGATTATGTAGCGGCGACGGCGTTCAAGTTTAAATTGCTCGACCGGGCCTATCGAAATTTCCTGACCGATGCCGGGGAGAAGGAGAGGAGGGAACTGAAGGAATTCGCCCGTCGGAAGTCGAGCTGGCTGGATGACGCCGCCCTCTTTTTCGCCCTCAAGGACAAGTATCGGGGAATCCCCTGGTACGACTGGCCGGAAGGGATCGCCCGGCGCCGCCCGGAGGCTGTCCGCGCCGCCAGGACGGAACAGGCGGCGGGGATCGCCGCCGTCCGCTTCCGGCAGTATCTATTTTCCCGGCAGTGGGGGCGCCTGGGCGAATACGCCCACGAACGGGGCATCCGGATTATCGGCGATCTCTCCTTCTTCGCCAATCACGACAGCGTCGACGTCTGGAGCCATCGCGACTTTTTCCTCATCAACCAGCAGGGGGGGCTGCGGGAACTTTCCGGGGTACCGCCCAGCCGGGCCGGGGTGAGCCAGATCTGGGATATGCCCCTCTATGACTGGAAGGTGATGGGGAAGGCCGGTTTCCCCTGGTGGCGGCTGAGGTTTGCCGAGATGTTTTCCGCTTTTGACATCGTCCGGGTGGACCATTTCTCCGGTTTTTACGCCTGCTGGCACGTGAGGCCGGGAGCGACCACCTCGGCCGAGGGTCGGTGGGTCAGCGGGCCGGGATCCGCCCTCTTCCGGGTGCTGGCCGAAGATCCGGAAACGCTCCCGATCATCGGCGAGGCCCTGGAGCCGAAGCTGATGTCCCGGACCGAATTGCTCCTGGAAGAACTCGGCTACCCGGGGATCAGGATCCTCCAGCATGGTTTCTCCGGCAACCCCGCCAACCCCCACCTGCCGGAAAATTATCCCGCCCGGTGCGTCGCCTACCCGGGCACCCACGACGACGATACCGCGATCGGCTGGTTCGCCTCCCGGGACCCCTCGGTCCGAAAACGGGTCCTGGACTATCTGGGCGTCCGGACTGTCCGGAAGATCAATCATCGGTTTATCCAGGCCGTCCAGCAATCCCCGGCCGCCACCGCGGTCATTCCCCTGCAGGACGTTCTCGGCCTGGGCAGTGAGGCGCGGATGAATATCCCCGGCGCCGGGAGCGGGCAGTGGGAGTGGCGGTTTGAACGGAAGATGCTGACCGACCAGGTCGCCGGCCGGCTTGGCCGGGCGACCCGGGATTCCGGGAGGTAAATACGATGCGCTTTCCCCGCCGGGCCGGAATTCTCCTCCACCTGACCTCGCTCCCCGGACCGTTCGGGATCGGCGATCTCGGCCCGGAATCTCTGCGGTTCGCTGATTTTCTGGCCGGGGCGGGCCTCAAGCTCTGGCAGATCCTCCCCCTGAATCCGATCGGGGCGGGGAACTGCCCTTATTCCAGTTGCTCGGCCTTCGCCGGCAACCGGCTTCTGATCAGCCTGGAGGATCTGGCCGGTGAGGGCCTGCTGGAGCAAGGTGAGCTGAAGAAACGCCCGTCCTTCCCCTCCGGACGGGTGGATTTCTCCCGGGTCATCCGCTTCAAGTCGCGCCTGCTCCACGAAGCCTTCCGGCGGTATGGAGCCGAATCCACGCCCCGGGACCGCCGCCGGCTGGACCGATTTTGCCGGGAGAACGACCACTGGCTTAAAGACTACGCCCTTTTCGTCGCCCTGCGGGAGGAACTCGGCTATCGGCCCTGGTATCGATGGCCGGCTCCCCTCCGCCGCCGGGAGGAGAAGGCCCTGGAAGCCGCCCGGGAGAAACTGGCGGAGCGGATCGCCGAGGTCGAGTTCGGGCAGTACCTTTTCTTCCGGCAGTGGGAACGTTTTCGGCGCCGGGTTAACCGGCGGGGGGTAATGCTGATCGGCGACCTCCCCTTCTTCGTCAACCTGGACAGCGCCGATCTCTGGGCCGGTCGCGGCCTCTTCCTGGCTGACGGAAACGGCCGGCGTTCAGCTCTCTCCGGAGTCCCCCCTCCCCGGGGCGGCCGGGTGGGCCAGGTCTGGGGGAACCCGCTCTACGACTGGGCGCAGATGCGCCGGGACGGCTACGGCTGGTGGCGCCGCCGTTTTCAGCGGGTGCTGGGGCTGGTCGATATCGTCCGGGTGGATCATTTCTCCGGCTTTTACGCCTGCTGGCATATCCCCCCCCGCCGTCCCTCCTCCCGGAACGGGAGCTGGGTCCGCGGCCCGGGGGCCGCCCTCTTCCGTTCCCTGGAGGGAAAGGGCGGCCAGCCGCTGCCGATCATCGCCGAAGCCCTGGAAGCGGAGATCGAGCAGCCGGTGGACCGGCTGATGAAAAAATTCGAGATCCCCGGGGTTCGGGAACTGCAGTTCGGCCTGGAAGGCGGATCGAGAAATTACCATCATCCGGCTCGGATCCCCGAAAACTGCGCCTACTATACCGGACTGCACGACAACGATACCTGTCGGGGTTGGTACCGCACACTCTCTCCGAAGATGAAGAAGCGCGTCCTGTCGTTTCTCGGAACCGATCCCCGGGAGATTAACTGGGGTATGGTGGCGGCCGTCTTCCACTCCCGGGCCGACACCGCAATCGTCCCCTTCCAGGATCCTCTCGGGTTGGGGAGCGAGGGGCGGATGAACATCCCCGGCCGGTCGACCGGTCAGTGGGAGTGGCGGTTCGATTCCGGTGCGCTGACCCGGGAACTGGCCGCCCGTCTCCGGCGGCTGGCGGGCGAATCGGGGAGATAAAAAAAAGGCCGCGGCATTGCTGCCGCGGCCTTTTCCCCGTTCGCCGGGATTATACGACGGCGTCCTGGGCGGCCTTGGAGACCTTGAACTTGACCACGGTCTTGGCCGGGATCTTGATCTTGGCGCCGGTCTGCGGGTTCCGGCCGCTCCGGGCTTTCCGGCGGGTCTTGACAAACTTGCCCAGCCCGGGGAGGGTGATCCCATCCTTGGATTTAGCGCCCTTGTAAACCTGGGCGACCAGTGAGGAGTATGCCGCCTCGGCGGCCTTCTTGGTAATGCCCGCGTCCTTGGCGATCTGGGCGATGATGTCTTTCTTTGACTTGGCCATTTTCTTTCCTCCTTGTTATGGAAAGATTGAGATTGTTTAATCCAGCGCCCCGCGCTGAATTAGATATATTAAACTGTTTGCAACCCGATCAGGCTGCCGGAAGCGCAGGTTAACAGACCCTTCGGTGAAGTCAAGACGAATTTTCCCCGGAAGAGCTTCCCCTCTTTTCCGTTTACCCGGCCGGAAGGGAAGCCCGGTAAAGAACGGCTTCCCCCTGGAGCGAATATTCTCCCACCGCGAAGGGAATGAAGATCGAACTGCCCGGGGTGAGATCAACGGTCGGCCCGGCGCCGCCCTCCGCCCGGGCCCGCCCCCGATAGCAGAAGACAATCTCCGGCCCACCCCGCCCGCGGCTCAGGAAAGGTTCTGAGGATACGGAAAACAGGCGGGAGAGCCGGAAATCCTCGGCCGGACAGGGATAGACGGTTTCGACCCCGGCGCCGGCGTCCGGCCGCAGGGGAGAAACCGCCCCGCAGGAGCAGCTCAGGACACGGCAGAGTTCGGGGCCGTCGATATGCTTGACGGTCAAACCTCCCCGGAGGACGTTGTCGGAGGAGGCCATTATCTCCACTCCGGCCCCACCGAGGTAGGCGTGTATCTCTCCGGGTGCGAGGAAGAGAGCCTCCCCCGGTTCCAGGCGGACGTAGTTGAGCAGGAGCGAGACGAAAGCCCCGATGTCGCCGGGATAGAGATTCCGCAGCCGGGCGAACCAGTTTCTGGCCGCTGCGGGAACCGGGAATGTCTTCTCCGGATGGTCGATCACTTCGGCGGTCAGGTGCAGGAGTCTGTCTTTCTCCGGGGGGGTGAGGGCGAGCAGGTTCCGGAAGAGAGAACGGAGGTTCCCCCCGTGCGGCTCCGCTGCGAAATGTTGCGCCGCGGGCAGAATGGAGTCCAGGTCGAGCCCGGCCAGGGTGGCGGCGATCTCGTCCGGGGGGCGGAAACCGCAGAAGGCTTCGAAGGAAGTCAGGGCGGAGATAAGCTCCGGTTTCGCCTCGGGGTCGCGATAGTTCCGTTCGGGACCGTCCAGAGGGATCCCGGCCGCGTTCTCTCGCTGCCAGCCCTGGCGGGCTCGGGTCCGGTCGGGGTGAGCCTGGATAGAGAGCGGCCGTTCGACGGCGAGGATCTTCAAAAGGAAGGGCAACCGGTCCCCGAACTTATCCGCTGTCGGGGGGCCGAGAATCTCCAAAGGATTATCCCGGACGAATCGGTCGAGGGAAACAAATTCGTCGCCGATCATCACCCGGGAAGGAGCCCGGGGATGGGCTCCCATCCACAGTTCGGCCGCGGGTTTGGGGGAAGGGGAGGGGCGACCCAGCAGTTCGGGAATGAAGGTAAACGAACCCCAGGCGTATTCCATTACCGGGTTGTCTAAAAGCAGGATCTGTCGGAATGGCTTCTTCACAGTATCTTTCCGCTTTGAATTCATCGGACCCTGAAGTAGTATTGGCCCGAAATAAATTCCACGGAACTCATTCTAAGTTCATCCGAGTACCACCGCAAGATTTCTTCCGCCGTACGTTTTTGCCAAGGAAGCGGCGCCAGCGGATCAATCCACCGAGGAGGCAAGATGACCAAGCAGGCATTAATCACCGGGATCACCGGACAGGACGGGTCCTATCTGGCCGAATTTCTGATGGAGAAGGGCTACCGGGTCTTCGGGCTCCAGCGCCGCTCCAGTACCATCACCACCGCCCGTCTCGAACACCTCCTCCAGGAGGGGCTGGAGCTGATCTCCGGCGACCTGATCGATCAGAACTCCCTGATCCACGCTCTGGAACTGGCCGCCCCCGACGAGGTCTATAACTTGGGGGCCCAGTCGTTCGTTCCCGCCTCCTGGGACCAGCCGGTCCTGACCGGAGAGGTGACCGGCCTCGGGGTGACCAAGATGCTGGAGGCGATCCGGCTGGTCAACCCCAAGATCCGGTTCTACCAGGCTTCCTCCAGCGAGATGTTCGGAAAGGTTCAGCAGACTCCCCAGAGCGAGACCACCCCGTTCTATCCCCGCAGTCCCTATGGCGTGGCCAAGGTATACGGACACTGGATCACCATCAACTACCGGGAGAGTTACGATCTCTTCGCCGTCTCCGGAATTCTCTTCAACCACGAATCGCCCCGGCGGGGGCTGGAGTTCGTGACCCGAAAGGTGACCAACAGCGTGGCGATGATCAAGGCCGGTCTCGATAAGGAGCTGCGGCTCGGGAACCTGGAAGCCAAGCGGGACTGGGGTTTCGCCGGGGATTACGTCCGGGCGATGTGGTTGATGCTCCAGCAGGAGACCCCGGAAGATTACGTCATCGCCACCGGGGAGACCAACACCGTGCAGCGGATGGTGGAGATCGCCTTCGCCCGGGCCGGTCTCGACTGGGAAAAATATGTGGTGGTCGACCCGAAATTCTACCGCCCGGCCGAAGTCCACCTCCTCCAGGGCGACAGCTCCAAGGCCCGTCGCCAGCTGGGCTGGAAGCCGGAGGTCGATTTCTCGGGTCTGATCGAGATGATGGTCGACGCCGATATCGAACGGGTCGAGAAGCAGATCAAGTGGGGGAAGATTTAGTTGGGCAGTGGGGAGTAGGCAGTGGGCAGGGGGAACTGATCTGAGTAATCAGTGTAATCTGTGGACTGAAAGGGGGTGAGGTGGGGGATTCTAAATAAAATTAGTGATAATTCGTGTAATTAGTGGACTTCAAAGGGGGCGAGGTGGGGGGATAATGCAAGTTAATTAGTGTAATTAGTGGTTTGAAAATGCGCAAGGCGCTGATAACCGGGATTGCCGGCTTTGCCGGGGGGCATCTGGCCTGGTCCCTGGTCGAGGCGGGGTGGGAAGTGATCGGGATCGAGCGTCACGGCGCTGTCTTCGACCACCCCATCTTCCTCCTCAACCGGGTCAGGGTGGAGGAATGCGACATCCTGGCGGTGAGGGAACTGGGGAGGGTGATTGAGAAATTCCGCCCGGACGCGATCTTCCACCTGGCCGGAACCACCCATATCCCAATGGCCCAGTCCGACCCCCAGCTGGCCTTTGAGACCAATATCAAGGGCAGCCTGAACGTTTTCGAGGCCGCCGCCGACCTCGCCAAACGGGTCCGGCTGATCCTGGTCAGCTCGGCCGAGGTTTACGGCAAGGCCCGGCCGGAAGAGATGCCTCTCGCCGAGGACCACCCCCTCCGCCCCGCCTCGATCTACGGACTGACCAAGCTCTGCGCCGAGCAGACCGCCGCCTACTATTTCCGGAACCGGGGACTGGACGCGGTCGTGCTTCGCCCCTTTAACCACATCGGTCCCGGTCAGCGGCCCCGTTTCGTCACCGCCTCTTTCGCCCTCCAGATCGCCCGGATCGAACGGGGAGTACAGCCACCGGTCCTGGAGGTCGGTGACCTCACCCCGGCCCGGGACTTCACCGATGTCCGGGATATGGTCCGGGGTTATTGTCTGGCGGTCGACCGGTGCGAACCCGGGGGGATCTACAATATCTGTTCCGGGCAGGCCTACCCGATCCGGGAAATTCTCGACCGGTTGCTGGCGCTCAGCAAGTCGAAGATCGAGGTTCGGGTCGCCGAGGAGAGGATGCGGAAGACCGAGGTTCCGATCTTTCAGGGGGATCACACCCGGTTTTCGGAAGCTACCGGCTGGCGGCCGGAACACGGAATCGAAGATACGCTGAGGGCGATCCTTGAATACTGGCGGAAGCGGGTGAAGTTTAACCGGAATGACCTCGGCGGCTGAGAATTCACCGGGGGCGGGAAGGATATGGATATGCTGAAAACGACGTGGCGATTGGCTCTGCTGCTTTTGTTGCTTCCGGGTCTTCCGGCGGTCGGAGAGGTGGTCTCCCCGCCGCCAGCCCTGTCCCCCGTCTCGACCCCCGCGGCGGTGCCGGAGTCTCCGGCATCCGGCCAGACGGTAAGCTGCTTCTGGAATTCGGTCCTGCCGGAATTGGATTTTCAGCCGGAGGGGGGAGACGTTTATCTGATCGCCGTCAGCGGTGAGAAGCCGGATAACCTCTCCTTCTCCTACCGCCTGCTCCAACCCTACCGGGGGGACGTTCGGATCGCCGTCCATACCCGGCTGACCACCGACAACCGGATCCTGGTCGATCAGAACAACTTGGGGCTTTTCAGCGCCCAGACCGGGGAATTCACCCTCTCTCTGGCCGTTCCCTCCGGCTGGACCCTCTACCTGGTGGAAGCCTCCGACAACCCCTACGCCGATCCGGTAGTGCTGAGCAATATCGTCGAATTGCCCTGAAGAATCATCCCTTTCGCCGTCCCCGGGCGTTCATCGAGGGTAGAGGAGACCTCAACCCTCCGGTCGGCTCAGTACCGGGCGCAGATCGGCATCCGCCGCCCGCTGCCGAAGGCCTTGGTGGTCAACTTCAAACCGGGCGGGGCCTGCCGCCGCTTGTATTCGTTGTGGTTGACCGCCTTAATCGTCCAGTCCACCGCCGCCGGATCCAGCCCCCGGGCGATGATATCCTCCCCGGAGAGGTTGTCCTCGATGTAATAGGCCAGGATTCGGTCGAGGACGGGGTAGGGGGGGAGGGTGTCCTGGTCGGTCTGGCCGGGCTTGAGTTCCGCCGAGGGGGGTCGGGAGATGGTCTCGGCGGGGATGATCTCCCGCTTCCGGTTGATCAATTCGGCCAGTTCGTAAACCCCGGTCTTGGGGAGGTCGGAGAGGACGGCCAGCCCCCCCGACATATCCCCGTAGAGGGTGCAGTAGCCGGTGGCCATCTCGCTCTTGTTCCCGGTGGAGAGGACCAGGGAGCCGTAGCGGTTGGAGAAGGTCATCAGGATGTTGCCCCGGATCCGGGCCTGGATGTTCTCCCGGGCCAGATCGGCCGCTTGTTCTTCTCGGGGCAGGACCTCCCCCAGGGCCGCCAGGTAGCTTTCATAGATGGAGGTGATCGGGATGTTGTGGAGGGCGATCCCCAGGTTGTCGGCCAGTTCCCGAGCCAGGTCGATTGATCTCTGGGCGGTGAAGGGGGAGGGCATCGTCACCCCGGTTACGTTTTCCCGACCCAGGGCCTCGACCGCCAGGGCGGCGGTGACCGCGGAGTCGATCCCTCCGGAGAGGCCGACCAGGGCCGAGGGGAAGCCGCATTTTCGGCCGTAGTCCGCAATCCCCAGAACCAGGGCCCGGCGGATGGTCTCGATCTTCTCCCGGGGGGCGAAGAGTCCCGGTTGCCCGTCCGCCCCCGTATCGACCACCCGGACCTCCTCCTGGAAATATTGTAACACCGCCGTCGGGCGACCTTTCCGGTCGAGGAGGAAACTCCCCCCGTCAAAGATCAGTTCGTCGTTTCCCCCGACCTGGTTGACATAAAGCAGGGGAAGCCGGAAGCGGTCGGCCTGGCCGCGCAGGAGGTCGAACCGCAACCGATCCTTGCCGGCGGCGAAAGGGGAGGCGGCGATGTTGATCAGGATGGTTGATCCTTTATCCGCCAGGATCCGGAGGGGATTGTCCCGATAGTACTGTCGGGGCCAGAACTCGGGGTCGTTCCAGGCGTCCTCGCAGATCGAGATCCCGAGCTTCTCCCCCCGGAAATCGGCCGGGATCTGGTCGCCGGCGGGGTCGAAGTAGCGGGTCTCGTCAAAGACGTCGTAACTGGGCAGGAGCGTCTTGGCCTGCCGGTGGACGATCTCGCCCCGCCAGAAGAGGAGGGCGGAGTTGTGCAGACCCTTGCCAATCTTCCGGCCGGAGGGGAGGGGGGCGCCGAGAAGAATCCCGGTTCCGGGGTGGCGTCGGGAGAGTTCGCCCACCCGGTCGACGGCTTCGGCTACCCGCCGGTTGAACCAGGCCTTCTCCAGCAGGTCCCGGGGGGGGTAACCGGTCAGGAAGAGTTCCGGGAAGACGGCCAGCTCGACGCCGGTTTCCAGCCTGGCCAGGACCTTCTCCAGCTTCTCCAGGTTTCCCGCGATATCCCCCACCGTGGGGTTGAGCTGTCCGAGGGCGATCTTCATCCTGTCTCCGGGGCGAGGTTGGCTCCGGAAAAAGATAATCCGGCCCGGTTCGGGAGGCAAGATAAAGTTTGCCCGGGCCCGGCCGGTCCTTGTCCTTGACCGGCCGGGTCCGGCGCTGTTATGGTGGAACTTCCCGGAAATCGAGCTCACGGAGGTCCTCTGATGTACCAGACCACCCCGGAAGGTTTGTTTCTCGTCGAAGATTACAACTGGCAGCCTTCCTTTTCCAACTTTCTCCCCGGGATCGCCGGGGAGACCGGCATCCCCCTCTGGGCTTACTACGTCAGCCGGGGTCAGTGCCTTTGCTCGGCGGGGGTGGGGGACAAGGACAACCAGATCCTGGAATTCCTCTCCTTCAACCGGGCCCTCCAGGTGGTGGGTCATCAGGGGTTCCGGACCTTTATCCGGATCGGGAAGGGCCGAATATACGAGCCTTTCCGGAAGAGCCGGGAGCGGGGGATCAGGCAGATTCTGACGGTGTCCCCGGCCGAACTGACCCTGGGCGAGTCCTCTCCCCGGAGGGGACTGGTGACCGGGGTGGATTACTACACCCTACCCGGGGAGAGCTTTCCCGCCCTGGTCCGGGTCCTCTCCCTGCGCAATATCTCCCAGCGGACCCTGGAGGGAGAGGTGGTCGACGGGGCGGCCCGGATCCTTCCCTTCGGCTGCGACCTGGAGATCCTTAAGACCACCGCCCGCCATATCGAGGGGATGATCGGGGTCTTCGATTGCTTTGGGGTGCCGCTCTTCCGGCTCAAGCAGAGCCCGGCCGACGTAGAGCAAATCGAGCAAATCCGCCGGGGCAACTTCTACGCCGCCTTTGCCTCCGACCGGCCCGACCCCCGCCGGACCTCCTACATCGTCGATCCGGCGGTAATCTTCGCCGACAGCGAGATCTACGACCAGCCCTGGCGCCTGGCCCGGCTAGCCCCGGGCGAGGTATTCCAGCAGAGCCAGGCCCGGCAGAACAAAACGCCCTGCGCCTTCGCTGCCGCGCCGTTCCGCCTTAAACCGGGAGAGACCTTCCGGATTTACTCCGTGATCGGCCAGGAAGACGAGGAAGAGATACCGGGGTTGATCCGGCGTCTCGGTCCCCGCTACCTGGCCGCCAAGCGCAAGGAGAACGCGGAGTTGGTCCGGGGGATCGAGGATCTGTGCTTCACCGCCTCCGGCGAGCCCGACTTCGATAACTACTGCCGGCAGACCTTTCTCGACAACGTGATCCGGGGAGGGATGCCGACCGTCTTTAACGCCGCCGAGGGGAAATCGGCCTTCTACCTCTACTCCCGCCAGAACGGCGACCTGGAGCGCGATTACCATTTTTTCGTCCTCGACCCCACCTACTACTCCCAGGGGACCGGGCACTACCGCTCCGTCAACCAGAACCGGCGCTGCGACGTGAGGTTCTTCCCCGAGACCGAGGACGAGAACATCCGGCTCTTCCTCAACCTGATCCAGACCGACGGTTACAACCCCCTGGAGGTCAACCAGGTCGTTTATCGGGTCGAGAACCGGGCGGGCTGCCGCCGCTGGCTGAAAACTATCGCCGGGAAGGAGAAATCCCGCCGGCTGGGCGAGCTGCTCGCCGGCTCCTTCTCTCCGGGAGAGTTCGCGATGGCGGCCGAAAAACTGAAAATCCGGGGGTCGAATAACCCCGGCCGGCTGCTGAACAAGCTGCTCGGCTTCTGCGTCGAGGAGGACTCCGCCGGGGTCCACGAAGGCTACTGGGTCGACCACTGGCTCTACAACCTTGACCTCCTTGACGCCTTCCTTTCCGTCTTCCCCGATCGGGCCGAGGAGCTGCTGGTGGGGAACCGGCGGTATTATTTTTACGACAACCCCGACCTGGTCGTGCCCCGCTCGGAGAAGTACGTTCTCACCGACGAGGGTGTGAGGCGCTACGGCGCCGTGGTCCGCGACGGGAAGAAATCGGCGATGATCGCCGCCCGGGAAAGCTCCCCCCTCCGGATGCGGGCCCGGCGCGGCCGGGGGGAGGTCTACTACACCTGCCTCCTGACCAAGCTGCTCTGCCTGGTCGCTAACCGTTTGGCCACCCTTGATCCGGAGGGGTTCGGGATCGAGATGGAGGCCGACAAGCCCGGCTGGAACGACTCGATGAACGGATTGCCCGGGATCAATGGCTCCTCGCTCTGCCAGACCTTCGAGCTGGAGCGGGCCCTGGAATTCCTCCTTTCTTGTCTCGCCGGCCTCGAGCGGCCGGTCCGGGTTTATTCCGAGCTGGCCGATTTTATCGCCAGCCTGACCCGGCTGGCCGCCCGCCGGGGGGCCGGCAAGATCGGCCCCCGCCGCTACTGGGACCTGAGCAACACCCTGAAGGAGAAGTACCGCGCCGCCACCGCCTATGGCATCGGGGGAGGGGAGAAGACCCTGACCCGGGATGAACTGGCCTGCTTCCTCGAATCGGGGCTGAAGGTGGTCCGACTCATCTACCGTCCGGAGAATCGCCGCCGGGTCTTCAACCCGGCCGGAATTCCCTACACCTACCTGGTCAACCGGGTCACCCGCTTTCGCCGCTGCCGGGGGAGCGATGGCCAAATCCTGCGCAACCCCGACGGACTCCCCCTGGTCGAGCCGCTCTCCTTCCGTCAGGAACCGCTCCCCCTCTTCCTCGAGGGGCCGGTTCACTACCTCCGGGTGCATCCGGAAGGAGGCGAAACCATCTACCGGGCGGTCCGGGATTCCGGGCTCTTCGACGGGAAGCTGAAGATGTACAAGGTCTGCGAGTCCCTCGAGGAGGCGCCGTTCGAGATCGGGAGGGTCAAGGCCTGGGGCCCGGGCTGGATCGAGAACGAATCGATCTACACCCATATGGAGTTCAAGTACCTGCTCGAGCTGCTCCGCGCCGGTCTCCACCGGGAGTTCTTCGCCGACCTGAAGACGGCGCTTCCTCCCTTCCTCTCCCCGGAGGTTTACGGCCGCAGTCCCCTGGAGAACGTCTCCTTCATCGTCTCCTCCGCCTTTCCGGACCCGACGCTGCACGGCCGCGGTCTCCAGCCCCGGCTGAGCGGGGTCACCGGGGAGATGATCCACATCTGGACCCTGATGACCGCCGGTCCCCGGCCCTTCTACCTGGGAGGCGACGCCCGTCTCGCTTTCCGTCTTGATCCCGCACTTCCCGAATGGCTATTCACCCGTTCAGGGCGTGAAACCGGGTACCTGGATCGATCCGGCCGGCGGAAAAAACTAAGGCTGCCGGCCGGTTCTTTCGCCTTTCTCCTGCTCGGCCGGATCCTGGTCGTCTATCACCGCGGGGGCCAGGGTCCGGTCTCCCGGCAGTCGGGGACAGGCGTGGTCAACTACCGGCTCACCTACGGCAACGGTCGGAAAGTCGCCGTCGCCGGCGGCGAGGTCAGGGGCAGCGCCGCCCGTGATATCCGAAAGGGCAGGGTAGTCCGGATCGATGCCGAACTGGCCGACCTCGCTCGCGGTTAAGAGTTCGGCCGGTAAGCGCCAACGTGAAGATGGGAGCCGACCTTGAAGCGAAACCCGGCCATTATCTTCGCCTTACGGACCCTGGGGATCATTATCGGCCGGACCGCGGAGAATGCTTCCTCGGTAAACTTTGCCCGGAAGCGGCCGTAAAAGCGGGGCTGTCCTGGAAGCGGAGGCCTTTGGGTCACCTGATCCCCCGCGGCTCGCGGTCAATCTCCCTCAGTGAAGAGGGGCAGGCGGATCGAGAAGGTCGATCCTTCTCCGGGAGTGCTCTCCACGGCGACCTCGCCGGCGTGCCGCTCGATGATCAGTTTCACCAGGCACAGGCCCAGACCGCTGCCCCTTTCCCCGCTGTGATGTTCCAGCCGGACAAACGGCTGGAATAGCTTCTTCTGGTCTTTCGGATGGATCCCCGGTCCCGTGTCGCTGACCGTCAGCAGGCAATACTTGCCGGTCCGCCGGGTCCTCACGGTTATACTTCCCCCGGCGGGAGTGTACTTGATGGCGTTCATCAGCAGGTTTTCGACCGCTTCGCGGAGCATCACCCGGTTGCCGTAAGTCCAGAGAGGCTGGGCGGATACCTGCCGCTTCAGCCGTTGGGATTTCTGCACCGCCGCTTCCTTGAGGTCGGCGGCGGCCTCGCGGACAAGAAGGTTGAGGTCAAGAGGCTTGCGCTCGATCTCCTCGATGGAGTTGATCTTATCGTAGGTGAGGATGCTGGTAATCATCCCATCCATCCGGGCGGCCTGCTGCCCAATGACCGACAGCCACTTTTGAAATTCCGGGCTGGTCTCCTCCAGTTCCAGCTGCATCAGTTCCACCCCCCCCATCAAGGTGGTCAGGGGATTGCGCAGGTCATGGACCAGCATCCGGGTCATCGCGCTCTTGAAGGCATTCAGGTTGCGCAACGAATCGACCAGGCTGGCGTTATGGATGGCCGCGGCGGCGCTGGCTGCCGCCTGCTCCATTACCCACAGTTCATCCGAGGTGGCCGCGTGAACGCGCAGGTAGAGGGCATAAAGCACCCCCGTTACCTTGTCGGCCTGCTTGATGGGGACACCGGTGTAGGAAAGTATCCCCGCCTGGGGGATCATCGGGTTGGCCACGAAGGGATCCCGGCGGGTGTCCTTGACGACCACCGGTTTCCCGTGATCCACCACCCACCGGCTGGCCCCGCCGGATTGCCGGACTCGCCGGCTGACCGTGTCTCCGATATTGGTGGAAGCCCCGATCTTGAAACAGGCCTGGCGGGGACACCAGAGGACTATGCTGGCATCGTCGCAGGAGGTCAGATCGCGCACGGAGTGGACGATCATATCCAGCAGTTCCTTCAGGTCCAGCTCGGCGTTTATCGCCAGGCTGATCTTCAGCAGTTCCCGGCAGTAACGCTGGGACAACCTATCCAGACTGTCAGACTTGCCGCTCATCCTTGATCCCGCAAGCGTTCCAGGTACTCCCGGGCCAGCCGGGGGAAACCACGGTGGAAAGATATATCCCCGGAACGCAGAAACAGTTCCAGGAAGATGACAGCCTGCTTCCGCCGGCCCCGGCGGAGACAGCTGTCTCCCAAAAGGAAGTACACATCCCGCCTAATTATACCAATTCGGCCCAGCTTGTCAATGACATCGTCGTAGTCGTCATCCCACCAGGAAGCGTAGCCGTCAGTGAAATCGACTCCGGCCGCCTCCTCCTCCGCGGCGGCGGCCCGGGCCTCAACCCCCAGCTTCGCCAGCATCCCCTCCTCAATATCCGCGGCCGGTTCGCCGTTGATCAGCCGGATCGGTATCAAACGGGCCATCTTCGCGTCCAGGTCTACCCACCGGCGGAAATCAGGGATAAACTCCCGCACCACGCCTTCCAGCTTTTGGGCTTCACGCCAGAGTTCGGGTTCCGTGTCGATGAGGGCGCGAAATTCCCGGCTGCCTCGGGAGCACTCTTCGAGCGTCTCGCGGCCGTCCGCCAGCCCGGCCAGGATATGGAGTTTCCGGCTCTCCGAATTAAGGACCCGCCCGGCGGTCCGCAGCGCTGCCGCCGGTCCGAGGCAAAGCGGGCGGACTACCGGCAGACTGCGCCGGACGGCCTTCTCGGCCGGGGCCGGGGACCCGGGTTTCAGGTATCCGTCAAGTTCAACGTGAACCGTCGTCTTCTCCGCTATCTCCCGGGTCTTGTTCAGCCAGGCGGGAGGGAACCCCAGGCCGGCCATCTCACGATCGTCTTTCAGGTAGAAGCAGCGGGCCGAATAGGCGAAGTCCGAGGGATACTTGTCGGCGGTCTTGACGAAGATGTCGTGGGCGCGCCAATCCGCGGCGGCCAGATAGTGGCAGTCGTTGGTGACCACGGGGATCTTGTGGTGCCGCCGGCACTGGTCGGCGATGAACCGGTTGAGTCGGGGTTGCTCCTTGAGGTTGTGGCCGGAGACCTCGGGGTAGAAATCATCCCCGAAGATCTCCTCCAGCCGGTCAAAGTGTTCTTGTGCCCGGGCGGTCTGGTGGCGCCGGAGGGCGAGTCCGATCGGACCGCTGATACAGGCCGAGAGGACGATCAGTCCATCACGGAAACGTTCCAGCATATTCCAGTCCACCAGTCCGTAATCGGGGGGGGAGAAGTTGCGCTCCCAGCTCCAGGAAGAGAGCCGGACCAGGTTGAAGAGCCCCGGCAGGTCTCTGGCCAGGACCACCAGGTGGGCGACCGGGGAGGGCCGGGAGGACTCCGGGAGAAAATAGAGTTCGCAGCCCAGCAGGGGAGTGATCCCCCGCTCGAGGCAGTGGAAGTAAAACGGCCAGATCGCGGATAATTTTCCGTGGTCGGTGATCGCCAGGGCAACCTGTCGGCGGTCTTTTGCCACCCCGATCGCCTCGTCCAGTTTCAGGATGCTGTCCGAGGTCGAGCCGGAGAAATGATTGTGGAGGTGGACGAATGGGCTGGACTCAGAACTCACTGTACCGGCTTTCCCCGGCGATCTGCCGCAAGGCTTCCCTGATGTAGGGGATGGTGTTCAAGGGGAGGCGGTCGAGGGAGTGCCAGCTCATATCGTCGCACTTGTCCGGCTCCCGGTTCTCGGGTTCATTGCGCCATTCCCCGGGGCGGAAGAAGAAGGCGATCCTTCTCTTCTTCTCCGAGAGCCGGTGCATAAGATGGACCAGCTCCAGCTCCCGGGCCTGGATCTCCAGGCCCGCCTCCTCTTCCGCCTCCCGGATCATCGCTTCCCGGCAGGTCTCCCCCGCCTCTACGTGCCCGGAGACCAGGCCGTAGTTTCCGTCTTCGTAGCCGGTCCGGTAACGCCGCAGGAGCAGGATGCGCCCCTCCCGGACCGGGACCAGGTAAACCTCGGCGATTATCCCGCTGAATCGTTTCATAATCCGTGCGCCGTTTGTGGACTGGTGTTGAAATTGGTATCGACTTCGAGCTTGGTCGTGATGGTCTCGTTCCGGCGGGGGGAGATCCCGAGTTCGGCGATCCCCTCCAGAATCAGCTCGATGGCCGGTTCCGGGTTCTTCTGGGGCTCGTCAATAGGCTCACCCTGTTCCGGACGGTTCGGGATGGGCACCGGGAGATACTGTGGGATCATAGTCAGCGGTGAGCGGCGACAGCCGGCACCGCTTCGCGACAATTACCGACTTTTCCAGTAATCCGGCTCGCGATGCAGATGCATTACGCCTATGACTGCGATGAAATCTGGTTTGATCCGGAATAAAACGCCGAAGGGAAAAGTCCTGGTCAGGCATCGTCGGACATCCCCCTCGACGGGGGCGTAGAGCTCGGGGTTCAGCTCAATCCGATTCAGGGTATCCTGGACGGCGGCAAGGAAACGCTTGCCGAGGGCTGGTTGTTGGGATTCGTACCATACCGCGGCATCAAGCATCTCCGTATCGGCGTCCGGATGAAATCGGATGGGCTTCATCCGAGCGCAGCATAGGCTTGAGCAAACACATCGGCGGCCTCGCGCAACTCGACCGCGCCCTCGTCCATCTCCCGGCATCGCTTGCGCAGTTCGTCGCGCCACGCCGGGGAAATAGCTTCTCCCGGGCCGGCGTCAAGGCTTTCAATCAGGCGCTCGGCCACGAACGCCCGCGCCTGCGGGGAGAGGGCCAGGGCTTCTGTTATGACCTTCTCTGCTGTTATGCTCATACTGAAATAATACTCCAATCTGCCGCTCAGGTCAATTTTTTGCTGCGAACGAATTTCGCTAACGGGGACGATCCCGGTCTGTGACCGGGACAACTCTCCCCAAAATAAAGAGGCCGGAGGTAAAATTCACCTCCGGCTTATTTACGGGGATGACGGGTGTCCCAGAGCGTGGTTGATCTGGAATTTTATGAAGATCTGCTTCCGGATAGTAAGGGATGGGCGGCAAAAAATTACAAGATTGTGCTGACGAAAGGGACGACGATGATCCGCTCCGTTAATCCCCCATAATCTCTGCCATTCGATCGAGGGACTGCAGGAATAAGTCCGGGCCCCACGCATTAAGGCTCTCCCGCTCCCGGGCGGGGATAAAACGATTGACGTCCTCTCTGGCTTTGCCCCAGTCGATTTCTTTGATCCTCTGCCTCATCGTTTCAAGATACCACGCGCGGGTCATCCGGATGGATTGACCGGCCCACGGCCCCTGCTGTTTAAGGGCATTAGCGAGAAGCGCCGAATCGGGGACAATTTTTTTCGTGACGTACCAGAGAAAGTCATACCAGTCCCTACCCTTGACATACTCCCGGCAAAGCAAGGCGTGTGATTTGGTCGCGAACCCCGAGGCAAGAGTTTGAGTTGTGATTGCCGCCGTCATTGGGAAATCGATGTATCGCGTCTCGAAGCCCGACCCGCCGGGGGGATCGGCATCCGCTTCCAGCTTGATCCGGATCTTTTGGCCCGGGTGGCGAGGAAAAGGAAGTTTTAATCCCCGCATCTCTTCCCCGCTGAGTCCGGTTTTCAAAAAATACTTTTTCACCGCCGTTCCCGATTTCGATTTGTCCTGAGGTTCGAAACGGATCCCTTCATCCCGGTTGTCCGCGATAACCTTCTCAATATACGGCCCCCAAGCAAAACTTGGATCGGGTTCTTTCAGCAGGAAATCAAGATCTTCCGAGAAACGTCTTATCCCGTAACAGATATGAAGGCAGGTCCCGCCGTGAAAACCGGCCTGGGAAAAAAAGCGGGTCCGGGAAAGCGCGGCCAATACGTAGCGCTGAAGCAGTTCGACCAGAATATTCTCCTGCTCCAGGGCGTCGACTGGAGCATAATCCCGCACTCTTTCGCTGATAATCTCTCCAATCATCGCTCCAACTCCGATCTCAGACCTTTGAGATATGTTTTAGTTCTTTTGTTTCTCAGGCTGCTGAAGACTTCTTCGTAATCATCCAGCGGGATCTTATGAAGATCGTCTTTTTCAATGCGCAGGGATTCCGTTAGAAATCTTAAGCCGTCTTTTTTCCAGAAGACCCCTTTTCGCAGATAGATCAAATCGGCAATAGCCCTCATCGGCCCGGCGATGAAGATCCATCCCTGGTTATCGATATTGATATGCCGGACTCCGGCACGGGGTTCGTCGGCGGGGACTCTTGTAAAACTGAAATCTCCCAGCGGCGTCCGGAACGTCCGGCCTCGGCGGTCGGTCACACTGGTTACGCCGTGGACCGCCTCCGGGATCAGTCCATAATACGAGAGCGCTGATTCCAGGCTGATGTGGGAGGGAGAATGAAGCAAGCCGGCCACAACAAACGGGTGGGGATGGGTTTTTCGATATGCTTCCGCCAGGCAGTAAAGTCCGGGCTTGAGTCTCAGGATCTCTCCGTTGCTCACCGCCCGGTAGATGAACTGTTTCCGGGCTGTATCCGAGGCCGACGGCAAGAGATTTCGCACCACGGATTCAGCAAAAATTCCGCCCGGAGGAGCCAGCCGGTAAACTTTCTCGGTTAATGTTTGCATAGCTTGCACCATAGAATTTGCAGGAAGGTTACGATATTCATAACCTTTTTGCAATAATATTCAGACACCGGTGAATATAGATTTTCACCTTCTGCAGGGTGAAATGATTGGGAAAAGGGAAACCGCGGAGATTGGAACGGACTGAAAATTAACTTTACCACGAAAGAGGGAAGAAACAACTTGTTGCGGGTGTTGGAATACTTCGATTCCAATAGAAAGGCCCCGGGGGAAAAATCCCCCGGGGCCTTTCACGGGGACGACGGGACTCGAACCCGCAACACCCGGATCGACAGTCCGGTACTCTAACCAGTTGAGCTACGCCCCCAGATTGTTTTGAAGAGTCAGTAAGGTAGCGGGGAATAGGGGTAAAAGCAACTATATTTTTCAAGGGGATCTTAGGGATGGACCGGATTCAGGGGCCGTTGGGGCATTTTGTCCTTTCATCTCGGAATTCTCCGTTGACAAAAATCGGGAAATAAACAGACTCAACTTATTCTCTTCCCAACCTATCGCGTGCAAGGGGCGTATGGATAATGAGAGTGGTTGTGCTTGGTTCGGGGGGAGCATTCCCGACCTCCCGGAGGATGCTCCCGGCGACAGCGGTGCTCCGGGAGGGGGAGATGTTTATCTTCGACTGCGGGGAGGGGACCCAGCTTCAGCTGGCGAAGTCCCATTTGGGCTGGGCCCGGCTCCGGGCGATCTTCGTCACCCACCTCCACGGCGACCACGTGATCGGCCTGGCCGGGCTGCTGATGACAATGTCGATGGGCTCGCGGACCGATCCGCTGACCATCTACGGGCCTCCCGGGATCCGCGGCTACGTCGACCTCTCCCGAAAGTACCTGAGGTTCGGAGTGGCCTACCCGCTGGAGGTGAGGGAGATCAAGGGGGGGGCGGTGATCGAGGAGTCCAATTACCGGATCGACGCCCTTCCGGTCGATCACCGGGTCTTCACCCTGGCCTACCGGCTCAAGGAATATCCCCGGCCCGGCCGATTCGACCTGGAGGCGGCCGAGCGGCTGGGGATCCCGGCCGGGCCGCTTTACAAACGTCTCCAGTCAGGGGAGGAGGTCACCCTGGAGGGAGGGAGGGTGGTGAAGCCGGAGGAGGTTCTCGGCCCGCCCCGTCCGGGGCGGACGCTGGTCTATATGGTCGATACCCGACCCTTCGCCGGGGCGGAGGAGTTCGTCCGGGGGGCCGACCTGCTCATCCACGACGGGATGTTCGGCGACGATATGGCCTCCGAGAGCGGGCTCAAGGGCCACTCCACCGCCCGGGAGGCGGCCGGCCTGGCCCGTCGGGCTGGGGTGGGAAAGCTGGTCCTGGTCCACATCAGTCCCCGCTACCTCTCGATCAAACCGATGCTGCAAGAGGCGCGGAAGGAGTTCCCGGCCACCCGGATCGCCCGCGACCTCGACGTCTACGAGATCGATTTTGCCCCAGAACCCAAACCCGCCTGACTCTCTTATTGCACAATTCAAGTCATACCGGTTTTGTGCAATAAGGAAAGATGACGGGTGTAAAGATATGCACGAGTGGACGATCGCTGATAACCTGGTCCGCCTGGCGGCGTCCGCGGCCCGGAGAGAGGGATTGGGCAAGATATCCGAGGTTCACGTCAAGGTCGGGGTGCTGCGGCAGGTGGTTCCGGAGACGCTCCAGACCGCCTTCCGGCATCTGATCGGGGAGACGGAGTTCGCCGGGGCCGAGCTGAAGATCGAGGAGATCCCCCTGGCGGTGCGCTGCCGGAGCTGCGGGGCGGGGAAGGCCGGGGATGACCTGGCCTTCACCTGCGGCGAGTGCGGATCCACCGATCTGGAGATCCTCTCCGGGGACGAGCTCTTTCTCGATTGCCTGGAGGGGGAGTAGGGGATGGGGAATAGTAAGCGGTAAGCAGTGAGCGGTAAGCGGTGGGCGGGAAGAAGTGAGCCTGATCGCCCGCGGACAAAAACCCCGATACTAAAATTTTCTGCAGGAAAATTTTAAGATGAAGATCGCGATCAAGGAAGACATTCTCAAAGAAGAAGACCGGATCGGGGGAGAGAACCGGAAACTTTTCCAGCAACACCACGTGGCCGTCTTCAACCTGATCGGCTCGCCGGGTTCAGGAAAAACTTCCCTGATCGAGGCGGCCCACCGGGAACTGGGCGAGGAGCTGAAGATCGGGGTGATCGAGGGCGACCTAGCCTCGGACAAGGATACCGTCCGGCTCCGGCGCCTGGGACTGGCGGCGCTGCAGATCAATACCGGCCGTGGGTGCCATCTGAGCCCGCTGATGATCAAGGAGGCCCTGCCGGCGATCGACCTGTCCGGGCTCGATCTGCTGATCATCGAGAACGTCGGCAACCTGGTCTGTCCGGTCAGCTTCGATCTCGGGGAGACGGCCAAGATCGGGCTGGTGAGCGTGGCCGAGGGGGATGACAAGCCGACCAAGTATCCCTTGCTTTTCCGGGAGGCCGAGGTGGTGATCCTGAACAAGATCGACCTCATCCCTCACAGTGACTTCGATCGGGATTCCTTTTACGGGGGGTTGAGGGAGATCAACCCCGACCTGGAGGTGGTCGAGATCTCCTGCCGGACGGGGGAGGGGACAGGACGGTGGAGCGAGTGGCTGCGGAAGAAGGTCAGCTCCGTCGCCGGGCGATAAAGTCGGCGATCCATCTCAGCGGCTCGGCCTCTTCTCCCAGTCCATCCAGGGCTCGGTGGGCCTGCCGGACCGCCCCCTGCAGTTCCTCCCGGCTCCGGGACAGGCCCCAGAGAGCGGGATAGGTGGCCTTCTTTCCCCGGGAGTCCTGGCCGACGGCCTTACCCAGTTCCTTCTCTTCTCCCTCGACGTCAAGGAGGTCGTCCTTGATCTGGAAGGCCAGCCCGATCTGGCGGCCGTAGTCGCGCATCCGGGCGACCAGTTCCACCTTGCCGCCGCCGGCGATTGTCCCGCTAGTTACGGCGGCGACCATCAGGGCGCCGGTCTTGCCGGCGTGGATCCGGGCCAGTTCCTCCCGGCTGATCGCCCGCCCCGCCGCGTCCAGGTCAGCCTGCTGCCCTCCCACCATCCCCCGCTGCCCGGCCGCTTGGGCCAATTCGGCGATGATCTCCCGAGCCCGGCCGGCGGAAAGTGCCCGGTCGCGGGCGACGGTCTCGAAGGCCAGAGTTAAAAGAGCGTCCCCGGCCAGGATGGCGGTGCCCTCGTCAAAGGCTCGGTGGAGGGAGGGGCGGCCCCGCCGGAGATCGTCGTCGTCCATCGCCGGGAGATCGTCGTGGATCAGGGAGTAGCAGTGGATCATCTCCAGGGCGCAGGCCGTGGTCAGGGCCGGAGCCTCCACCCCGGAGGCCGCCCGGCAGGTGCTGAGACAGAGGATCGGGCGGATCCGTTTCCCTTCACCGAGGAGTGAGTATCGGATCGCCTCCCCCAGCCGTGGATTAACGGAACCGGCGCGTTCCAGGAGGTCGGCCAGGGCGAGATCTACCACCTCTCTCTTTTCGGAGAGAAAGTTTTGAAATTCCAGCTCGTTCATCAGGAGCATTTTAATCCGGCGGCAACTTTCTTGACAAGGAGCAATATCCGCCTATTATCCTTCATTCCCGAAGGAAAACCGGATAAGGAAGCGAGAAGATGCCCACCTACGATTACGGCTGCGATGATTGCGGCTACCGATTCGAGAAATTCCAGAGTATCAAGGCGCGCAAGCTCACCCGCTGTCCGCGCTGCGGGGGGAGATTGCGGAGACTGATCGGCCCCGGCGCCGGGGTAATCTTCAAGGGGTCGGGGTTTTACCAGACCGACTACCGATCCCAGAGTTACCGGGAAGGAGAGAAGAAGGATAAGGAGGCGTTCAAGCCCCCGGAGAAGAAATCTTCCTCGGAGAAGAAAAAAACGGTCACCCCGAGTTCCACCTCCGCGGAAAAGTAGCCGTGGTAAAATTCGCGGAAGATCTTGGATGAAAACACAAGCGCAGCTGCGCGAGACTCTTCGCCGGATCGACTCCAAGCCCTATAGTTTCTACCGGGACCTGAAGGGCGTTTACGACTTCGATAATTTTCTCCTGGCCATCGATTACGTACAGCCCGACCCGTTCGCTCCCCCCAGTCAGGCGTCGGTCCGGGTAGACCAGGTCAAAGCCGGTTTCCCCCCCGAATTGTACGATACCCCGGTCCGCCGGCTCGCTCTGGAGGACTGCCTGACCCGCCACTTTCTCCGCCAGGCCGAAATGGTGGTCAAGGGAAGGAGGGGGACCGGGCACAGCGGACTGCTGGCTATCGACCCCCCCTCCCAGGAGATCCTCCAGCGGACAGCGATGTCGGTCGGTCCCGACCGGGTCGAGGCCCGATTCGTGGTCGGTCTTCCGGCCCGGGGGAGGAAGATCCTGGGCCGCCAGGCGGAGGAGATCTTTTTCGAGGAGGTTCCCGAACTGGTCGGGAAAATCCTGATCGCTTCCGCCCTCGACCGGGAAATCCTGGAGAAGTTCGTCGCCGTCGCCGAGGACGCCGACTCTATCCGCCGCTCGCTGCCGGAGAAGAAGCTGGTGGCCTTTGTCGGCAACGGTGCGATCCTGCCCCGCCGCTCCGGCGTGGACGACCGTTCGCTGCCGCCGGGAGAGGCCGTCCCCTTCCAGTCCCCGTCCGGACTGGAAGTCGAGTTCGATTGTCCCCGGGGGGGAAAGGTCCGGGGGATGGGGATCCCGGTCGGGGTGACCCTGGTCGTGGGCGGCGGTTACCACGGCAAGTCGACCCTGCTCGACGCCCTGGAGAAGGGGGTCTACGATCACATCCCCGGCGACGGCCGGGAACTGGTGGTAACCGACCCTTCCGGGGTGAAGATCCGGGCCGAGGACGGCCGCTCGATCTCCTCGGTCGACATCAGCCCCTTTATCCGGGATCTCCCCCGGGGTCTCGATACCCGCGACTTCTCATCTTCCGACGCCAGCGGATCGACCTCCCAGGCGGCCAATATTATGGAAGCCCTGGAAGCGGGGAGCCGGCTGTTGCTGATCGACGAGGATACCTCGGCCACCAACTTCATGATCCGGGACGGTCGGATGCAGGCCCTGGTTGCCCGGGACAAGGAGCCCATCACTCCTTTCCTGGACAAGGTCCGGCAGCTCTACCGCAACCATGGGGTCTCCACCGTCCTGGTGATGGGGGGGAGCGGGGATTATTTCGACGTCGCCGATACCGTGATTATGATGGACGAATACGTCCCCCGCGACCGGACCGTCGAGGCCCGACGGATCGCCGAAGACTTCTCCACCCGCCGGAATTTCGAGGGTGGGGAGACCTTCGGGACGGTCCGGTCCCGCTGTCCCCGGCCCGAGAGCATCGACCCCCGTCGGGGGGCGAAGAAGCAGGTAAAGATCTCGGCCAAGAGCCCCAAACTTATCGGCTTCGGCGAGAACTGGATCGACCTCTCCGCCGTCGAGCAGCTGGTGGATGTCAGCCAGACCCGGGCGATCGGGGAGATCCTCAACTACGCCCGCGAGAGATATATTGACGGGCACAAGACGCTGGGGGAGGTCCTGGACCTGGTGGAGGCGGATCTTGACCGGGAGGGACTGGATATCGCCAGCGTTTACAAGAAGGGAAACCTCGCCCGGCCCCGCCGGTTCGAGGTCGCCGCGGCGCTCAACCGTCTGCGCAGCCTGCGCTGTACCTGAAAGAATTCACCCAAGGACGTCCCAAAAAAGTCATCACCGCAAAGACGCAAAGAACGCAAAGGAAGATAAGCGTTTCAATTTGGTAACCACAGGCTGGTTCAATATTGGTAGTAACCCGGTATCAGTATTCCTCTCGGAGTAAAATAACTACAAATCTCTTTGCGTTCTTTGCGTCTTTGCGGTGAAAATTTCTCTGTGTTCTCTGCGGTTCATTTTTTCCGTCCGAGGTGTTTGGTATGAATGAATTTGTCGTGGTGATGGTGACCAGCCCGGAGAGGGAGGAGGCGAGGAAGATCGCCCGGACCCTGTTGGAGAAGCGTCAGGCGGCCTGCGTCGGGATTCACCCCAAAGGGGAGTCCTATTTCTGGTGGCGGGGAGAGATTGATCGGGCCGAGGAGTTACTCCTGATCGCCAAGACCACTCGGGAGCTGCTGGAGGGGTTGATCGCCACGGTGAAGGAGATCCACGGTTACGAGGTCCCGGAGATCGTCGCCCTTCCCCTGGTCGGAGGGAGCCGGGAGTACCTTGACTGGCTGCGGGGCGAGGTTAGGCTATGAATGAGCAGGAATTGCGGGGGGAGGTGGTCGCGGTCTGTTTAAGCGACCGGAAGGGGGTCCGGAAGGAGAATGTCGGGCAAGCCCGTCTCCGCTCCGGTTGGGGGCTGGAGGGGGACGCCCACTCCGGTCGCTGGCATCGCCAGGTCAGCCTTCTGGCGGCGGAGAGCACGGAGAAGCTGGCCGCCTCCCTGTGGGATTCCGGCCCCGCGGCGGCGGTTTCCTTCCGGCCCGGGGACTTCGCCGAAAACCTGCTCACCCGGGGGCTGACGCTTTACATCCTGCCGGTGGGGTCCCTGCTGCGGGTTGGAGAGGAGGTTGTCCTCGAGGTGACCCAGATCGGTAAGGAGTGTCATACCGGGTGCGCCATCCGGCGGCTGACCGGAGACTGCGTGATGCCCCGGGAGGGGATCTTTGCGAAGGTGATCACCGGGGGTGGGGTGAAGGCCGGGGACCGGATCCGGGTTGAGATTGCTTCGTCGTGAAGACCTCTGAGCGACTGAAGTCGGGGAGGAAGGCCCTGTGGCTCTCCAGTTCCTGGATCCAGCCGCGGTGGAACCCCAGCCGTTCCATTTCCGCGAGCACCTCGCCGTACTCCTCCGCCCGCAAGGTCCGGTCCAGGACGGGGTGGCCGCGGACGTCCGGGGTCGGGTGATACTGAGCCATTAGGGAGAGGTGAACGTCGGGGGAGAGCTCCTCGGCGATGAATCGCAGACAGGCCCGGGAGTTTTCCACCGCCCCCGGCAGGACCAGGTGGCGGACGATCAGGCCGCCGGTCGCCGCCCCTTTCTCGTCCAGGTTCAGTGCGGCACCCTTCTGCCGGAACATCTCCCGCAAGGCCGCTGTCGCTACCCCGGGGTAGTCGCCCGCCCCCGACCAGCGGAGGGCGAGGTCCTCGTCGAGGTACTTGAGGTCGGGGAGGTAGAGGTCGATCTCGCTCTCCAGATCGGCGATCGTCTCCGCCCGGTCGTAGCAGTTGGTGTTCATTACCATCGCCGGGTTTCTTCCCCGGCGGCGCAGTTCCCGGATGACCCGGACCATCCAGGGGATCCGGTGGGAGGGGGAGACGAAGCCCACCGCCCTCGCCCCCCGGTCGAGGATCTCTTCGATTGCCGGGATAATGTTTTCCAGGGAATCCAGGACGCGGGGGAGGGGAGTGCGGTTGCGGCTGATCTGGTAGTTCTGGCAGAAGAGACACCTAAGGTTGCAGTGGGCGAAGAAGACATTGCAGATTCCCTCGGGACCGGAGACAGGGGGTTCCTCCCCCCGGTGGAGGCAGATCGCCGCCACCCCTGCCCCGTCGCCGGTCCGGCAGTAGCCCCGGAGCGGATCCGCCCAATCAACCGGGCAGAGCCGGGGACAGGTCCGGCAGGTCCGGCGGCCGTTGTTTTCTGTTGGCGGTGTCATCCAAGCGACGATTCGCAGGGACACGGCATGCCGTGCCCCTACCTGAATTGGATTGAAAATTATCCCGGGAGAGATAATATAAGGTAATGAAAGCCGTGATTCAACGCGTGAGAACGGCGACAGTCGAGGTGGAGGAAAAAGAAGTCTCCCGGATCGGTCCGGGGATGCTGGTCTTGCTCGGGGTCGGTGGGGGCGACGGCGAGGGGGAGGCCGACTACCTGGCCGAGAAGACGGTCGGGTTGCGGATCTTCCCCGATTCGGAAGGAAAGATGAATTTCGCCCTGGGGGATATCGGGGGGGAGGTCCTGGTCGTCTCCCAGTTCACCCTTTACGGGGACTGCCGCCGCGGCCGGCGGCCGGGCTTCAGCGCCGCCGCCGCCCCCGAAGAGGGAGAGCAGCTCTATGAGTATTTCTGCCGTCGGCTGGAGGACCTGGGGTTTCCCCCGAAAAAGGGGGTTTTCGGGGCCGATATGCTGGTCCGGCTGGAGAACGCCGGGCCGGTGACCATCATTCTGGAGAAGGGAGATGAATAATCCTTACTTTCTCAATATCATAGTTCCGGCTTACAACGAGGAACTCAACATCTCCCAGACCATCAAGACCATTCGGGAGATCCAGGACCGGGTCAAGATTCCCCACAAGCTGATCGTGGTCAACGACAACTCGACCGACCGGACGGAGCATATCGTCAGGAAACTCCAGGAAGAGAATGATGATATTGTCTTGATCAATCGCCGGGGCAATCACGGACTGGGCCGGTGCATCAACCGGGGGTATGAGGAGGTCGAGAGCGGGGTGATCGTGGTGGTGATGGCCGATCTGGCCGACGATGTCAGCGCTATCCCGGCGATGCTGGAGAAGATCAAGGAGGGGTACGACCTGGTCTCGGCTTCCCGCTATATCCCCGGCGGGGAAGGGGAGCACCGGGATCGACTGAAGCATTTCCTCTCCCGGCTGCTCGGGTGGTCCCTGAAACTGCTGGTCGGGCTGCCGACCAACGACGCCACCAACGCTTACAAGATGTACCGGGCGGAGATCCTCGACCGGGTGGGCATCCTCAGGTCGGACAACTACACCACCGGTCTGGAGCTGACCGTGAAGGCCCACCTGGCGGGATTCCGGATCGCCGAGGTTCCCACGGTCTGGCAGGACCGGGCCGAGGGAAAGTCGCATTTCAAGCTCTGCAAGGTTGGTCCGGAGTACTGCCGGTGGTTTATCTGGGCGGTCTGGAAGAGGATCCGTTCCGGCCGCCCGGGAAAGAGGAGATAACGTTTATGGGCCGACCATACATATTGCTGACCAACGACGACGGAATTAACGCCGGGGGACTCTACGCCCTCTGGGAAGAGATCAGACGCCTGGGCGACGTGGCGATCGTCGCCCCCGACTCCGAGCGTTCGGCGGCGGGACATTCCATCACCCTGACCGAGCCGCTCCGGGCCACCAAGGTCTTTCGCGACGACAGCCTGTACGGTTACGGGGTCAACGGGACCCCGGCTGACTCGGTCAAGGTCGCGGTGAAAGCCCTCCTCGACCGGACCCCGGACCTGGTCGTCTCGGGGATCAACCTGGGTCCGAATACCGGCACCAACGTGATTTATTCCGGGACTGTCTCGGCCGCCACCGAAGCGGCCATCCTGGGGATCCGGGCGATTGCCGTCTCCCTGGGGACCTTTGTCAACCCGGATTACGGCGCGGCCGCCCGCTTCGCCGGCTCCTTGGCGGAGCAGGTATTGGGCCGAAAGGAACCGTCCCGGCTCCTCCTCAACGTCAACGTTCCCGCCGTGCCCGCCGGGGAGATCCGCGGGGTCAAGGTGACCCATCAGGGGATCGCTCGGTTCCAGGAGGTGATGGAAGAACGGGTCGACCTCAGGGGGCGTAAGTATTACTGGCTGGGGGGGGAAATGGACCGCCCCTCCGACGACCATGGCTCCGACCATACCGCCCTGCTGGAAAATTTTATATCGGTCACTCCCCTTCATTACAATATGACCGATTACGCCTTGCTGCCCGAGTTGAAGAAGTGGGAACTGAGTCGCCCCGGATCATCCCGATGAGCCGGGAAAAGTGTTTTGTTGGTTTAAGATTGTGAGATATAGTAATAGGCAAGGAGTGAGCAGACCCCGGCAGTTGGCGATCAGGAGTCGGGTTTCTCCTCACGTTGTGCGCTGTCAAGGGGCGGTACATCAACGAGGGTAGGGAGGGGGCAGGGGGCACTTTTATGAAAAATCTTTTCTTGGTAGTTTTTCTGGTGTTTATCGTCCTCGCCGCCTCCGGGACCTGTCCGGGCCAGGAGGAGGAGGCGGCCGGGGAAAAACCCGCGGAGATTTCCACCCTCGTCGATCGCTTGGCTGACTCCGATGAGGCGGTCCGGCTGCGGGCCCGGGCGGATCTGGTCGGGAGGGGGGAAGCGGCCGGCCCCGCGCTGGTGAAGGCCCTGGAGGGGGCCGATGATCAGCTGGCCGACGGCCTGATTGAGATTCTGGCTCTGATCCGTTATCGTCCGGCGGCGGCCGCGGTGGAAAAGATATGGCAGAATTCCGAATCCATCCCGGTGAAGATGCGAGCCGCGCAGGCGCTCTGCCGATTTGATCACAATTACAACCGGTACCAGGGGTACCTCCTGAGCCAGGTCCGGTCGGGCCGGGAAGAGGACCGGATGACGGCGATGCAGCTGCTGGGATATATCGAAGACGCTCGGGTCGTGGCTCCGCTGGTCGGGATCTTCAATGATACCGGCCAATCCGACCAGATCCGGCAGGCAGCGATCTGGGACTTGGCGCATACCCCGGTCCGGGAATCAGCCGAGGCTCTGGTCAGTATGGTCAATGATGCGAGTCTGGATTGGTTCTACAAGGAGATCGTCATCGCCGCTCTCCGCCTGCTGGCCGGCCAGGAGGAGATGGCGCCGATTGTCAGCGAATTGCTGGAGAGATCACAGGGTATCCCCCGACGTTAGGCGCCGTCCCAAACTTCCCCGAAGCAAGGAGAGAAAACCGTGACCTCCCGTTTTGATTCCGGCTTGAGACCCGCTCGGCGGGCTGGTCCGCGCCTGTCCGGAATTCTTCGCCTGGGGATGCTCATCCTGATCTGCCTTCCCGCCGGGTGCCGCCGCCCGCCGCCGGAAACCGTTCTTTTGCGTTACAAATTCCGGCCGGGCGAGGAAATTACCTATGAGGTTGCCCTGCGGGGAGAGGGGGAGGTGACGATGACTTACGGCCGGGAAGACGCCGAGGAAGACCGGATCGGCCTCCCGGTCCGGTTGGAGGGAAGCTATCTGATGCGATTCCGGGTCGACCAGGTTTTTCCGGACGGAGAGGCCAAACTGTTACTCAGCTACCGGGATTTTGACCTGACCACGGTCAGTGCCGTTCATAATCGGGAAATATCCGTGCACCTGACCGACCGGAAACTTCTCGTCTCGGAAGCAGGCCGAGTCACCAGGGAGGTAGCCGGGGAAGATGACGATTTCCCCCTCCGGGGGGTGGTCGGGGAAGAATTTGAATTTCAGGTCAACAGCCGGGGAACGATTCTGATGGCCCGGGTTCCCGAAGCCCCTGAGCGTCTCTTCCCGTCGCTCCAATTTGATTCATTCCTGGAACGGATGCAGCCCGAGTTTCCCCTCCAGCCTGTCCCGCTCGGGACATCCTGGTCGAGGACCCTGGAAATCCCGGGGCCGGGGATCGACCGGGACTGGGACCAGGGCGAAGAATGGTCGATCCAACTTGAGACCACCCTGCGCGATCGCTCCGGGCCGCAACGGGAGATAGCCCTGCTCGATACCACCGGAAGTTTCCGGCAGGAAATTTCGGACGAAGAGCGAGAGGGGAGGGCCGGCCTGCTTGCATCTTCCCACCAGCTGAGCGGGACGACCCGTTTTGACCTGCCGGCGGGCCGGGTGATTTCCAGCACTTCGCGACTGGAACAGAAACTGGATATTCGGATTGGTCTGGAAAAGTTCCTCCCGGGCCGGAATATCGACCTCCGGGTGGACGCCACGGTCGAAGTAACAGTCCGGCTCAGGAAATAACTAGGGAGGCTACGATGACCTATCTACGCCGCCACGGGGAGATCTTCTTGATCCTGTTGGTTCTGATTTTCGGCGGACTCTGGGGACTCTCCCGGATCTTCCCACCGTACAGTCTGGCCCAGAAGTGTCTGCTGGTGATCTCGCTCTTGCTCTGGATTGTCGGCTTGGCTTACTGCCTCTTCCGCTCGGAATTTCCTTTTTTCAAGAAACACGGTCCGGCCGTCGGAATGGTCCTCTTGATTGCTTACGTCACCGTGCTCGCCCTGGGTACGGTGTCGGAGATCTTTGATCTGGGCTGGTTTTCCTGGTTGTGACCGACCACTTCACCCCAGCCGCCGGGAGATAAAGTCGATCAGCCCGGACTGGGCCTCCCGCCCCCCGCCCCGGACCATGATTGGAGTTCCGAAGACTATCCGGACCGGTATGGCGGGCGAGATTCTGCCAAAGTCCTTGAGCCACTTCCCGGTTCCCCAGGCATTCGTTTGGAGGGCGATCGGAATCAAGGGTGCCCCGGCCCGCCGGGCCAGTTTCACCCCCAGCGAGTTGAACCGGTCGGGGTCAAAAACCGCCATTCGGGTATTCTGGGGAAAGACGATGACCGAGATTCCCTTCCGGAGGCGATCAGCGCCTTTCTCCAGGACGGTCTGGAGATCCCGGCGGGGATCCCGCCGGGAGACGACGATCGGGCGGCGGCTGGCCAAAACCGGGCCGAAGAACGGGTAATCGAGAAGCTCCTTCTTGGTTACGAAGGTGACCCTCCGGTGGGGACGGATTATCGAGGGGAGAACAAAAGTCTCCAGGATACTCATATGATTAGCCGCGAAGACGGCGGGCGCTTCCAGTCGGATGAAGCTGTCAGTCCCCTCGACCGTAATCCGGACCCCGACCGATTCCAGCGCCTTGAGGGTCCTCTGACTGTCCCGGATCCAATCCTGGCCGTGGTAATCACGCCGCTGAGCCGTCCGGCCGGCCGCACCGACAATCCAAAGCAACTTCAGATAAAAGACCGCGGTCGGGAAACGCCGGGCCAGCCAGCCCGGTGTTCGCGGAGGCGACCGGTAATCACCCCTTCCGGTCCGGATACCGACATCTCCGAAGGGAGCTGAGGCTTCCATCATCCTACTTCCGTTTTATCAGCGATCGTCTTCGGCTGTTCGCCAGAAGGATGAACCCGGCGGCGACGGCGGGGAGGCTCAGCAGCTGGCCGACGCGCAAGGGAAAGGGGAGCCGGTAGGACGCCTGGGGAACCTTAACATATTCAATGAAGAACCGGGCAGTGAAGGCGGTGAGCAGGAAGAGTCCGATCAGTTCCCCGGGAGGGACCCGGCGGCCCTGGCGGCGGTAGATAATCAAAAGGAGGAAGAAGATCAGAAGGTAGGCGGCGGCTTCGTAGAGCATGGCCGGGTGGCGGGGTACCGTCGGAGAGATTCCGGAACGAGGGAAGACAAAGGCCCAGGGAAGGTCGCTGGCGGTTCCGATGATCTCGGAGTTGAAGAGATTCCCGATCCGGATCAAAGTCCCGCTCAGGGCCACGGCGATCGCCAGCCGGTCCAACAGCCAGAGGTATGATTGGGCCGGACGGTGGCGGGTATAGAAGAAGAGGGCGATCAATATTCCCGCCGCGCCGCCGTGGCTGGCCAGTCCGCCCCGCCAGACCAGGATGATCTCTTCCGGATGCTTGAGGTAATAGGCGGGTTCATAGAGAAGGCAATGGCCCAACCGGGCCCCGATCAGGGCGCCGGCGAGTACGTAAAGGAGCAATGTCCCCAGGTCGTTCTCGGGGACGCCCTCCCGGCGAAAGATTTTCTGGATGAGGAGGTAGCCGAGGAAAAAACCGAGGGCGAAGAGGAGGCCGTACCAGCGGATAGTAACCGGACCGATCTGGCACAGTTCCGGGGAAGTTGTCCAGTAGATGAATGAGATAGGCATCAGCGTCACTGCCGGTCTGCTAGCTGTACCGGCGCATCAGCGGGGCAGTCCCCCTTTAGGTTGTGCGATCTCTTATGAATATATTGGCCCGGACGGAATTCAACAATGTTTTTATTCCCGGAGTGACTTATCCGGCGGTTATTTTCTGTTCCCCCGAAAGGCCCGCGATGTTATGATGGGTTTGTTATCGTTCGCCTCCCGAACCGCGACGGGCACAATCAATTCCGGATGAGCCTGAAAGATGACATTGAAACCCTGATCGCCGCCCTGGGTAATCCCTCTCCCGAAATCCGGGTTCTCTCGGCGGAGACCCTGGGTGAGATCGGTAACCCTCGGGCCGTGGCCCCGCTTCTCGAACTGCTCTCCGCCGGGGAAACCGACGTTCGGGCGGCGGCCGTCCGCGCCCTGGGGGAGATAGGTGATCACCGGGCGGTAGGTCCGGTAACCGCCCTGTTGCGGGATAAGGAGCCGGAAGTTCGCCGGGCGTCCGCCGCCGCCCTGGAAGTCATCGGAGACCAGGAGGCGTTTCCCGCGCTCCGGCAGGCCGTTGCCGATGAGGATCTCCGGGTCCGGTCGGCCGTGACGCTGGCCTTGGGTGCGGTCGGCGGCGAGGAAGCCGTTGAGCCGCTGATCGCTTTGCTGGGCGGGGAGGAAAAAGAAGAGGTCAGATCCAGCGCGGCCCTGGCCCTGGGCCGGATAGGTTCTTCCCGCGCGACTCCCCCCCTGGTTGAAGCCCTTCAGGATACCTCCTCCTCCGTTCGCGCCGCCGCCGCCTCCGCCCTGGGCGCACTCCACGCGGAGAAGGCGGTCCGGCCGCTGGTGGGAACTCTCAAGGACAAGGAACCGCAGGTCCGGATCAGCGCTGCCCTGGCCCTGGGAGAGATCGGAGCCGATGAAGCAGTGGATCCCCTGATCTCCACCCTGCTGGCCGGGGAAGCGCAGAAGATTGAAGCCGCCCCGGAAGTTCTGGAAGAAATTACGATTGCGGAAGAGGCCCCGGAGGAAGATTTTAACCTTGAGGAGGCTAAACCGGCGGATGAGAAACCGGCGGCCGCGCCGAGCCCGGAAGAAATTGAGGCGGAGCGAATCCGGGAACTGACCTCGTCGGTATTGAAACGGGTCGGGGGGCGGGCTGCAGTCCCCACCCTGCTCCAGGCACTCCGGTACGACGATTCCGGCGTCCGACGGGCCGCCGCCTTCGCGCTGGGCAAGATCGGGGATCCCCGGGCGGTCAAGCCCCTGTTACAGATCCTCCGGGAGGAAGATCCCGAATTGAAGCTCAGCGCCCTGGACGCCCTCGGCGACCTGAAAGATACCCGCGCGGTGGGGCCCCTGATCGAATTGCACCGGGATCAGGAAGCCGCGGTTAAAGAACACATCCATCGCATCCTCGAGGACCTGGTCGATGAACGGGCGGTGGAACCCCTGCAGAAAATTCTCGATACCGGCCAGCCGGAAGACCGGGCCCTGGCTCTTTCGCTTCTTGGCAGGGTGAGTACCAGCCGTTCGATCAATTCTCTGCTGGCCGCGCTTGACGACGAGCAGAGTGATATCCGGGCCCAGGCGGCCCGGGCCCTGGGGCGTTCCGGAGACGAAGCTGGGGTTCGACCCCTGATCCGGCTGCTTCGCGACGAGGATCGCAAGGTGAGGTCGGCGGCTGCCGAGGCCCTGGGCCGGCTTGATTCTCCGGAGGCCCTGGAACCGCTGGCCGCCGCTCTGTGGGATCCGGAACGAGAAGTGAGACAGAAGGCCGCCGGAGCCCTCGGGCGCCTCTCCGACGGGAGGGCCCGGGAGCCGCTCGAGAAACTCCTGACCGACGAGTCTTCGCTGGTCCGGGCGGCGGCGGCCGAGGCCCTTGGTTCAATCGGTAATCCGAAGTCAACCGCGCTTCTCCTCGCCGCCCTGAAAGACGATGCCAACGAAGTCCGGGCCGCCGCCGCCCGATCTCTGGGAAGGATCGGCGGAGCGGAAGCGGTTCCCTTGTTGATCGAATCCCTGAAAGATCCTCTCCCGGTGGTGGTGGAAAATACCGTATCCGCCCTGGCCGAGATCGGCGATCGTTCGGCCCTGGAGCCTTTGCTTGATCTGATGCCGGCGGCTTCGGGTTCTGTCCGCCGCCGGATTCTGGTGGCCTGCAAGAGGTTCGCCGATCCGGCCGCCCGACCGGTAGTCCTGGATACCCTTCGGGAAGGATTGCTGGAGGAACGGGTCGCCGCCGCCGCCGCTCTGGGAGCCGTGGGCGAAAGCGACGATATCGGAGTGTTGGCCGAGGCGCTTCTCTACGACGCTCCCCCGGTCCGGGTTGAAGCCGCCCGGGCTCTGGGGCGGATTGGAGGAACGGGGGTGGTTGATGAACTGACCGGGGCCCTGCAGGACCGGGACCGGGACGTCCGGCGGGCGGCGGTACTGGCCCTGAGTGGGGTGCAGGAAGACCGGGTTGTGCCGGCTTTGATCCAGGCCGCCGGCGATCCGGAAACCGGCGTACGGGCGGCGGCGGTTTACTCCCTGGGAGAGAGCGGGAATCGCCGGGCCGCCGAGACGGTGATTTCCGCCCTCCGGGATGACGACCCGGAGGTGGCCCGAGCGGCCGCCCGCGCTCTGGAGAAACTGGTGGACGAAGAAATGGTCGATCGGCTGATGGAGATTATGAACGATGCCAACCAGCAAGTGCGCAAGCTGACCGCCAAGCTGCTGGCTTCCTTCAAGAACCGGAAGGTGGTCGAGACCCTGTTGGCCGCTCTGGAAGATCAGGACACCGCCGTCCGGGCGAACGCCGCCCAGACCCTGGGAAAGATGGAGGCGGTCGAGGCGGTGCCGAAACTGCTGGAGTTGCTGGAAGATCCCGATCCCCCGGTCCAGCGGCAGGTCATCGACGCCCTGGGTCGGATCGGGGATGTGAGAGCGGTTCCCCCCCTGCTCGAGTCTCTTCGCCATCCCAATCGGGGGGTGCGGAGCCGGGCGGCTAACGCGTTGGGGATGCTGGGCGACCGGCGGGCCCTGGAACCACTGGTTGAAACGCTTAAGGATCCCGAGAGCTGGGTGCGCCGGGCCGCGGTAGACGCCCTGGGCCGCCTCGGCGGGGAAGCGGTGGCCGGTCACCTGATCCGAGCACTTCAGGACAATTCCTCCGCAGTTCGGGGAACCGCGGCCGTTATGCTCGGCCGCTTGGAGGAGGAGAAGGCGGTGATCCTTCTGATTGAAGAATTGGAGAAGGGGGGACCTTCCGGCCGCCGGGCCGCGGCGGACGCCCTGGGCCGGATCGGGGACGAGTCGGCGATCCGGCCGCTGGTCAGGGCCCTCCACGATCCGGAGATCTGGGTCCGCCGGACGGCGGCGCGGGCCCTGGGGCGGATGTCGCCCTCCGCCGTTGTCCCCCAGGTGCTGCGTTCCCTGCAGGAAGATGCCGCCCTCGATCGGGAGATCGCGATCCGGGCCCTGGAGGATATAGTCAACCGGGGAGCGGCGGAATCCCTGTTGGCGGCTTTGTCGGAAGAGGATCCGGAAACCAGAAAGATCGCGGTTCAGCTGCTGATTCGCCTCCGCGATCCCCGGGCGATCGAACCCCTGATCGCCGTCCTGAAGGACCCCGATCGGGAGATCCGGTGCCGGGCGTGCACCGCCCTAGGCGCGATCGGCGACGAACAGGCCCTCGAGGCCCTGATTGAAGTTCTTTCCGATCCGACGACCGAGGTTCGGGAGGCGGCGGTTTCCGCCCTGGGCGCGATCGGCGGCGAGCGGGCGCTGGATCACCTGATCGGGATGCTGGAGGACGATCAGACTGATGTCCGCCTGGCGGCGGTTTCCTCCCTGGAGAAAGTCGGATCGGGTCGCGCGGTGGATCCCCTGCTGGATAAACTCCAGGATCCGGACCGGGAACTGCGACGGGCGGCCGCGGTCGCGCTGGGCCGGATCGGGGATGCCCGGGTGGTCGCTCCCCTGGTGGAGGCCTTGCGGGATGAGGAGTCCTGGGTCAGGCGGGCGGCGGCCGATTCCCTGGGGCAACTGAAGAGCCCGCAGGGGATCGAGCCACTGATCGAGTCCCTGAAGGATGAATCCGATGCGGTGAAACAGGCGGCCGCCCTTGCCCTGTCCCGGATTCCGGATCAGCGTGCGTCCGGCCCCCTGATTGAAGCCCTGCAGGATCCCGCCGTTCCCGTCCGCTCCTCCGCCGCCGAAGCCCTGGGCAAGATCGGGGATACCTCTTCTCTCTCCGCCCTGATCGAGGTGCTGAAGGATCCCGCCGAGGCGGTCAGGGTAAGCGCGACGATGGCCCTGGGCGACTTGCAATCAAAGGATGCGGTGGAACCATTGATGGCGGCTTTAAAAGACAAATCCGCCTCAGTTCGGAACAACGCGCTTCTGATTTTGGGCCGACTGGATGATCTCCGGGCGGGCCCGGCAGTCGCCGGGTGTCTGCAAGATCGGGAAAGTGGGGTCCGGGCGACCGCCGCCGCGGTTCTGGGCCGGCTTAACGATCCCGCCTGGCTTGATTCCCTGATCGCCGCTGCTGAAGACCGGGACTGCTGGGTCCGCCGGGCGGTAGCGGCTGCCCTGGGAAAGTTGAAAGACTCCCGGGCGGCCCAGCCTCTGCTCAAACTTCTGGCCGATCCGGATGTCGGGGTCCGGGCCGAAGCCGCCCTGGCCTTGGGAGAATCCGGCGACAGCACCGTGGTGGAACCGTTGTTGCTGGCCCTCAAGGAAGATGAGGTTGCCGTCCGGTTCCGGGCGGCGGCGTCCCTGGGCAAGCTCGGCGACCTGCGGGCGGTCGATCAGCTCTTGGAGGCGATCCGGGAGCGTCACTCCGGCGTCCGCCGGGTCGCCGCGGCGGCCCTCGGCGAGCTGGGGGAACCGGAGGCGGAGGAACCGCTCCGGGGACTGTTGCAAGATGACAGCGAAACCGTTCGGGCGACGGCGGCGGAGGCAATCCGCAAGATCAAGCGCAATCTGTTGCCGCCCGGGAGCGAGATCGACAGACGGTAATCGGTGATCGGTAATCGGTATCCGGGTTTCAGGGCCGAGCCGGGAGCACAGCAAAACTTGGAGAAATCATCAACCGGAGGTTGTTATGGCCGTCAGGCTCAAGGGTATAGTTTTTGATAACGACAACACGATCGCCAAGGTATATCCCAACCCGAGAATCTACTGGCGGGATGTGTTCATCAAGGTAGTGGAAGAGTGCGGCGGCGCGGTTCCCGAGGGAAAGGAAGACGAGTATATGCTCGCCTACTATACCGGGAAGGGATTCATCGAGAAACTGGAGACGATCGGACTGAAGACCAGTTGGGACGAATTCCAGAGGGTAAAGGGTGTGGTGGATGAACGGGAGCGGATTGCTTATACCCGGGCCGGGAAAGCCGGGCTCTTTCCCGACGCGGTTGAGATCTTAAACTATCTCGACCGGGAGGGGATCAAGTTCGCGGTGGCCACCTTCACCACCAAGAACGTGGTGATGGAAGCCTTTGCCCAGCAGGCTGGGGTTCCCCGGCCGAAGGGTTTCTTCGACTGGAACGACTCGTTGCGTCTGCACCTGGAGAAACCCAACCCCCGGATCGCCGAGATCGTTCTCGAGCAGTTGGATCTGAAGGCGGAAGAAACAGCGATGGTCGGTGATCGCCTGACCGACGTGATGATGGGCAATCTGGCTGGAATGACCACCTTCCTGGTGAAGCGGGCGGCGGAGGACGGACAGGAATTGATCGAGACCCTGGAGAGGGAGGTCGAGGAGGCCCGGTTCGATCCGGAGGCGCACATCAAGGTTCCGGATTACCAGGTCACCAGTTTGACCGAGATCATCCCGATCCTGGAGGGAGCGCGGGATTAAGGCGTTACCGGAGTTGAAATCAGGAGGGAAGATGGAGGCGGAACCGCCAGAGTTTTTTCGTGCCTCTTCTGATCCCGATCCGGGGCCCGGCGATGACGGTTTCCCCGATCCGGGGTGTTCCCCCCAAGATATAGAGTTCTCCTCCCCCGGTCAAATCCCAGCCGTTGAGTTCCCGCCCGATCTTCAGTGCCTGGGTTAACTTGCCCGGTCCGTCAAGGAGTCCCCTGAGTTTATTTCTCTCCCGGTTCCTCAGCATCCGGGCAAGACCTTCCCCCGGTTCCAGGGCCCGGATCAGGACCGCGCCGGCCGTCCCCTCCCTCTCCGTGACCACGTTGAGCAGGTGGTGCATCCCGTAACAAAAGTAGACATAGGCACGTCCCGGCCGGCCGAACATGATCGCTGAACGGGGGGTCGCGCCCCGGGCGGCGTGAGAGGCCGGGTCTCCGGGGCCGGTATAGGCCTCGGTTTCGACGATCCGGCCGGAGAGAAGTTCCCCGTTGATCTTCCTGACCAGGATCTGGCCCAGCAGATCGCGGGCTACCCGGACCGTGGAGCGACGGTAAAAAGCGTGGTCGAGGATCGTTTCCTTGTTCATAACCTTTTGCAAATTTGCGCTATCTCTTACTCTTACTCTTACTCTTACTCTTACTCGTACTCGTCCGCCAACCCGGCTTGATCTCGAGTACGAGTACGATTAAGCGTAAGAGTACGAGGCATGGATTGAGCTTAACTTCAAGATGTGAATCAAGCGTCTTTTGGTTAACCCTTCTTCTCGAATATCGCCAGCATTTCCAGGTGCGGGGTATGGGGGAAGAAGTCGAATGGTTGGAGGACCACCGGCCGGTACCGGCTTTCCAGTAGCCCGACCTGGGGAAAGAAGGTCTCGGGGTTGCAGGAAGAGTAGACGATTCGGTCCGCCTCGAGTTCCAACAGCCGCCGGGCGATCTTACTGCTGATCCCGGAGCGGGGCGGATTGACGATTACCAGGTCGAACCTCCCCGGCCAATCTCCGCGGTTCTCGGCCAGCACCCGGGCCACCTTCCCGGAGCGGAACGAGAGGTTGCCAATTCCGTTGCGCCGGGCGTTGAGATAGGCGGTCTGTACCGCCTCCGGTTCGATCTCGATGCCGAGAATCGAATCGGCCGGTCGGGAGAGGACAAGCCCGATGGCGCCGCACCCGGAGAAGAGGTCGAGGATTCTCTCCCGGCCCCTCAGCCGGAGTATTTCCTTCAGCTCCCGGTAGAATATCTCCATCATCGCCGGATTGACCTGGAAGAAAGAAAAGGGCGGAATCTGGAAGGTCAGGCCGGCTATCCTCTCTTCCAGGAAGGGATTACCCTGGAGGACTTCCCATTGCTCGGGGATGACGGCGTTGGAGATGCTGTCGTTGACGGTGTGAATCAGGGAGGTGATCCTCCCTTCCGGCAGAACCCGGTTGAGAGCGGAGAACAACCCGGCCTGGTCCAGTTCCCCGGAAGAAGAAGTGACCAGGTTGATCAGGAGATCGCCGGTGAACTTGCCCTCCCGGATTACCAGGTTTCTCCAGAATCCCTGGTGGCGGTAGGGGTCGTAGGCGGGCCTGCCGCTTTGCCGGGCCAGGGTGGTAATTGCTTCCAGGATAACTCCCGTCTCGGGAAAGGAGATCAGGCATTCCTTGACCGGGAGGATCGATCGTTTTCTCCCACGGCGGTGGAGACCGCAGATCACCCCGCCCTCCTCCGCGCCGAAGGTGAACTCCATCTTGTTTCGGTAGTAGAAGATTTGCGGAGAGGGGATGATCGGTCTGACATCTGTCGCCACGCCGGCCTCGTCCCGGAGAACCCGGCAACGCTCCTCCTTCCTCTGGAGCTGAACTCGGTAGGGAATATCCTGAAATTGGCAGCCACCGCAATCCCCGAAATGGCGGCAGATGGAAGAGGTTGGCTTCATATCCCGGAGCGGAGAGAGTTTTGTTGACCGTGGACCGGACGGGGCTTATTATCCTTGAACCGTGGCATCCGCCGGTTACGGAGATCTGACGCGGGAAGGATATTATCCGCCGGAGGGTGGTCCGGAAAGAGAAATCGACAGACGGGGGAATCTTCGGGGTGACGGCTCGGAGGCGGCAACCCCCGTAATTTCCGTCGGATAAAGGACAAAGACCAGGGGAGAATGACGATATGAGCGAGAAGGAGAAAACGAGGGCAGGGGTCAAGCCGGAGGCGAAGCCGTCGTCGGAAACCAAGCCCGCCGAAGAGGAGATTCCGCGCAAAGCTCCGATCGACAACCTGACCGAGATGGTTGACCAGACCACCGGTAACATATCCTTTCTCAAGAAGAAACAGGAGGAACTTACCCGGCGGAAGGCCGACCTCGAGGAACTGAAGAGGCAGCGGGAAGAGTTGGACATTCTCAAGCGGGAAGCCCTGACCAACCTGGAGAGGGGGATCGCCATTCTGGACAAGGAGGAGAGCGAGCTGACCCGGACCAATACCATGGTCAAGGCGACCCGGGAGGAGTTCGAAAAGATCATCTCCGAAGTGAGGGGGATTCGGGAAGAAACCTGGCGGGAAGAAGACCTGAAGGGGGAACTGAGCCGGGCCCTGGCCGTGGTCGCCAAGGCCAAGCGGGAATACACTGCGGCTCGGGGTAGGGTTGATGCCCTCAGCACCCGGGGTCTGGAAGAAAACAAGCCTGGGCCGGGTTCCGCGGCGGTGGTCCCGGCCGGCCCGCCCGACTCCGGTCCCGCCGACCAGCTGAAGAAGGGGTTCTTCTTTTTCCTCCCGGCGGCTCTGCTGGCTCTGGTGGTCGCGGTGCTGATCCGGCTGGTGGGTCTGTTAATGTGAGCCGAGTTCAGTAAGATAACCGCGGGATAAGCGGATTATGCGGATCGGGAGAAAAAGTTACCTGGATTTCCAGATCGCCGAAGTGGAGCAGGAACTAAAGGCGGTTTCCCGAGAGATCCGGGCTCGGGAGAAGATGGAGCGGCGGGCCCGGCGGATCTCCGGTTACGGACTTCCGGCCGAGCGGGAGGGGGATGATCAGGATGATCTCAACGGGAAAAGGCTGGCCAGTTATCTGAGCGCCGGATCCTTCCAGACCATCGCTCATCCCAAGTTCCGCAGCGACCTGGTCAGGCGGAGGAGGCTGCTGATCGGGGGGGGTGTGGTCGGCCTGTTGGCGGCCGCCTGGATAGTCTGGAGACTGCTGCTCTAACCCTTGCCATCCGGCGCCGGTTCCCAGCGAGCTTCCTGCCAGCGCCCGTCCGTCCGGTAGTAGCCTCCCACCCAGATATAACCCTCTTTCTCCGGTTGGCGCCAGTAGCCGGGGACCCATCTCCTTCGATTCCAGTAGCCGGGGACCCACTCCCGGGGCGTCCGTCGGATCTCAAAGGAGTTCATCAGTTCCCAGGAACCGGCCAGGTAATCCCCGGGCCGGTCCTGGGTCGTGATCCGGATATAGCCCAGGCGGCCGGGCGGGCCCCAATAACCGGGGACGGTAACCTGCTCTTCTTTCTCGCGATGGAGCGGTTCCCAGTATCCCCCGTGCCAGCGTCCGACGTCGTCGCGGGCCGCCCGGACCCAGCGATACCCCGCCCGGTAGCGGGGGCGCCAGAACCCGGGGACGGTGACGGTCTCGCTGATGGCAAGGCCCGGCACCCGGACCAGGTTTCTCTCCCTTCTCTCCCTGGGTTGCCCGGCGGCAAACGGCGGTCGGGCGAAGAGAATCATTGGGAGAGATAGGGCTATGAAGGTCAAATTTCTCATGGGTCGACTTTTTCCAGGTGTGGGACCGGTGGCGGAACCGGTCAGCAGGGCTAAAATATAGCATCGCTCCGGGTCCCGGCCAAGGGAAAATTTATAGGAAAAAGCTATCGGGTTAAAGCTATCCGACTTGGCCGGTCCGGGAAAATAACCTACAATATTCAAGAAAAATTTCATTTTTCGTGAATAATTCAGGCTAAGGAAATCCAATTCGGCGCGAGAAGATGAAAGACGGTATCCGGTTAACTCGGAAGACGGTCCCGGAAATCCGGGGAGCGGCTGAACATACCTTCCAGCTAACCAGCGACTATCTCCCGCAGGGCGACCAGCCCCGGGCGATCGCCAAGCTGGTGGAGGGGATCCGCCGGGGCCGGGAACACCAGACCCTGCTCGGGGTGACCGGGTCGGGCAAGACCTTCACAATCGCCAACGTGATCGCCGAGCTCAATCGCCCCAGCCTGATTATCGCCCCCAACAAAACCCTGGCCGGGCAGCTTTACGGCGAATTCAGGGAATTATTTCCCCGCAACGCCGTGGGGTACTTTGTCAGCTATTACGACTACTACCAGCCGGAAGCCTATCTCCCGGCCAGCGATACCTTCATCGAGAAGGACTCGGCCATCAACGAGCAGATTGACCGGATGCGTCATTCCGCCACCTATTCCCTCTGGACCCGCCGCGATGTTATCATCGTGGCTTCCGTCTCCTGCATTTACGGTCTGGGTTCTCCCGAACAGTATCGAGACCAGGTGATCGAGCTCAATGCTGGCCAGGTCCTCGCCCGCCGGGAGCTGCTCCGTTCACTGATCCAGGGCCAGTACGAAAGGAACGATCTCGACCTCCATCGGGGAACCTTCCGGGTCCGGGGGGACACGGTCGAAATCTTTCCGGCCTACGAAGCCGATCGGGTCCTGAGGATCGAGTTCTGGGGAGAAGAGATCGAGCGGCTCTCCTGGATCGATCCCCTGCGGAGAAATGTTTTGGGAAACCCCGGGCGGGCCATGGTCTTTCCGGCCAGCCATTATGTCTCCGATCGGGACAACCTGGAGCGGGCGATGGCCTCGATCCGGGTCGAGCTGGCTGAGAGGCTGAAGGTCCTGAAAGGGCGGGGAAAGCTGCTTGAGGCCCAGCGTCTGGAGAGTCGGACCCGGTTTGACCTGGAGATGATGGAAGAGGCCGGATTCTGCTCCGGGATCGAGAACTATTCGCGCCATCTCGACGGCCGCCCGGCGGGGTCGCCGCCTGCAACCTTGCTTGATTATTTCCCCGAAGATTACCTGCTCTTTGTCGATGAGAGCCATATCTCGATACCCCAGATCGGCGGGATGTTTCGGGGCGACCGGGCCCGGAAACAGACCCTGGTCCGGTACGGTTTCCGCCTCCCCTCCGCTCTGGATAACCGTCCCTTGAGCTTTGCCGAGTTCGAGCGCCGGGTCCGCCGGGTGGTCTATGTTTCGGCCACTCCGGCCGAGTACGAGAGGGTGAAGAGCGGGTCGGAGGTGGTGGAGCAGATCATCCGTCCGACCGGCCTGATTGATCCCGAGATTATCCTGAGACCGGCCGAGAACCAGGTGGACGATCTGCTCGGAGAGATCCGCCGGAGGGCGGAGCGGAAAGAGCGGGTCCTGGTTACCACCCTGACCAAGCGCCTGGCCGAACACTTAAGCGAGTATTACCGGGAGCACGGGATCCGGGTTAAGTACCTCCACTCCGACATCACCACCCTGGAGCGGTCTGAGATCATCCGTGATCTGAGGCGGGGAGAATTTGACGTCCTGATCGGGATCAACCTTCTGCGCGAGGGACTCGATCTCCCCGAGGTCTCCCTGGTGGCGATCCTCGACGCCGATCGGGAGGGGTTTCTTCGCTCGGAACGATCCCTGATCCAGACCTGCGGTCGGGCGGCCCGCAACCTGAACGGGACGGTTTTGATGTACGCGGAAAAAGAGACCGGGGCGATGCGGTCGGCGATCGCCGAGACCAACCGCCGGCGCCGCCGACAGGCGGAGTATAACCGCCGGCATGGGATTACTCCGGAGTCGATCCGGAAGAACATCTCGGATATCCTCCACTCCGTTTACGAGGCCGACTATGTCCCGCCCCCGGAAGTGGCCGAGGGGCCGGGGACTTACCTGGATCCGAAAGCGGCGGCTCGGGAGATGAAAAAGCTGGAGAAAGAAATGAAGGAGCTGGCCCGTCAGTACCGTTTCGAGGAGGCCGCCACGGTCCGGGACCGGTGGCTCCGCCTCCAGGATCTCGACCTGGATTTGCGTTAGATGGAAGAGATGATGGAAAAAGATGCAGTCAAAAACCTCCCCTCCCTGCCTGGAGTCTACCTGATGAAGGACAAATCCGGCCGGGTCCTTTACGTGGGGAAGGCATCCAACCTCCGGAGCCGGGTGGCCAGCTATTTTCGCCGTTCCGGGGACCAGCGCCCCCAGATCCCGGCGCTGCTGGCTCGGTTGGCGTCCATCGACACCCTGGTTACCGACAATGAGAAAGAGGCCCTGATCCTGGAGAACAACCTGATCAAGAAGTACCGGCCGCGTTACAACCTTTACTTCCGAGATGACAAAACCTATTCCAGTATCCGGATCGACCTCCAGCACCCCTTTCCCCGGCCGGCTCTCGTCCGGCGAGTGAAGGCCGACGGCGCGCTTTATTTCGGTCCCTATGTCGCCGGCCGCGCGCTGAAGAACACCCTGCGCTTTCTCCAGAAACTTTTTCCCTACCGGATCTGCTCCGACAGCGCCTTCCAGCACCGTTCCCGCCCCTGTCTCTATCATCAGCTCGGCCGGTGTCCGGCCCCCTGCCGGGACAAAATCTCCCCCGGGGAGTATCGTCGGAACATCGACGGCTTGATTCTCTTTCTCCGGGGGCGGAAACAGGAACTCTTTCGGACCCTCCGCCGTCAGATGAAGGAGGAGTCAGATCGGCTGCAGTACGAGGCCGCCGCCCGGACACGTGACCGGCTTCGGGCGATCGAGGAGACGCTGGAGAAACAGAATGTCAACCGGGTCGATCGCCGGGACCGGGACGTGATCGCCCTGGAGGGGGATCAAGGCTGCAGCGTCTTCCGGGTGCTCTTTCTTCGGGGCGGAAAGATGCTGGACGGCCCCTCATTCTTTTACGACCGCCTCTTCCCCGCCCCGGCCGAGGCGATCACTTCTTTTCTCACCCAGTACTACGCTCCTCCCCGGCCCCTGCCCGACGAGATCATCCTCTCCCCGGAGCCGGCCTCCCCCGGGCCGCTTAAGGAAATCCTCCGCGAATGGAAAAGGGGCCCGATCGTTCTCACCGTTCCCCACCGGGGGGCGAAACTCGGGTGGCTCGAACTGGCCCGGAAGAACGCCCGGGCCGAGTTGCGGTCCCGCCGGCTCCAGCCGGCGGCGGACGAGGTTTTGCGGAACCTCCGAGAGAAGTTGCGGCTGAGCCGTCTCCCCCGGCGTATCGAGTGTTATGATATATCCAATCTGGGGGGGAGGGAACCGGTGGGGGCCGGCGTGGCCTTCCTCGACGGAAAAAAATTCCCCGGCGGTTACCGGCGTTACCGGATTCGTTCCGGCGCCGGTCCCGACGATTGCGCGATGTTGGCCGAGATCCTCTCCCGCCGTCTGAACCGGGTTCAGAGGGAGGGGGGCGGTCCGGATTTGATCGTGGTGGATGGGGGTAAGGGGCAGCTCAATGCCGCCCTCCGGGTTATCCGGTCGCAAGAAACGGGTCGTCCCGACCTGGTGGCCCTGGCCAAGGAGAGGCGCCGGGCTTCGGGCCGGACGGTCCCCGACCGGGTTTTCATCCCCGGACGGAAGAATCCCGTCCCCCTCCGCCCCGGCTCTCCGGAACTACTCCTCCTGGCCCGGATCCGGGACGAGGCGCACCGGTTCGCCATCGGTTACCACCGGCGTCGCCGCCGAAAGGAGGTTCTGAGCTCGCCGCTGGACCGGATCAAAGGGGTCGGGCCGGTATTGAAGCGGCGGCTCCTGGACCGCTTCGGCAGTCTGGAGAAAATCCGGGCGGCCGGGCCAGAAGGCCTAATCTCGCTCCCGGGGATCGGTCCCGCCCTGGCGGAGGAGATAATCGATCGGCTGCAAGCCGCGGAGGGAAAGTGAATGCCGAAGGGGGGATTCGAACCCCCACGAGGTTGCCCTCACATGGCCCTGAACCATGCGTGTCTGCCAGTTTCACCACTTCGGCGGGATGAAGGGGGCAATCTAAATCATCTTGTTCCGGCTGTCAAGAGCGGGACGGAGGAAAAAATGTTGAATCACGCTCTGGTGGATGCTACAAAGTCATTCGGTTTCAACCGGCTGCCCGCGCATCCACAACCGTTATCTTCAAGGGAGGTAACCCGCATGAAGAAATTAATTTCCCCGGTGCTGTCATTGATCTGCTGCCTGGCCGCCGCTTCTTTCCCCGGCTGCGGTCCGGAGGAGAGACCGGAAAATGTCCTGGCCCGGGTGGGTGACACGGACATCTCACTCGAGGATTTCCGGCGGGAGTGGGTCAATCAGCCGCCCCTGCCGCCCGGGGTGCCCCCGGACAGCGTGGAGAAATTTCTGGAGGACATGATCGCGGAAAAACTTCTTCTGGCGGAGGCCCGCCGGAGGAAACTGGACGGGGACGCGGAATTTCAACGGGAAGTCGAGAGATTCCGCGAGGGGCTGTTGGTGCAGAGACTGCTGGAACAAGAAGTGCTCAACGTGACGGCCCCCTCCCCGGAAGAAGTGGAGGAATACTGGACCGTCCACCGCGAGCTTTTCTCCGTTCCCGAACTGATCCGGATAAGCCACATCCTGATCCGGTTCGGCGATGAAGTCACCGAGGAGGAGGCACTTGAGCGGTGCCGGGAGGTCCGGATGCGCTTGGAACAAGGGGAGGACTTCGCGGCGGTGGCCCGGGATGTCTCTCAGAGCGAGAACGCGGAGCGGGGGGGCGATCTCGGTTACCTTTCCGAGGCCTATATCGAACAGTATATACCGCAGTTTTTGCCCACCATCCGGGAAGTCGAGAGGGGAGAGGTGAGCGGTCCGCTCAAGACCGATTACGGTTACCACCTGCTCCAGGTCACCGATCTCAAGCCTCCCCGGGAAAAGACGCTCGAGGAGAGCCGGGAGGAGATTGAAGTGCGCCTGCTGGCGGAGAGAAGAAAGGCGCGACTGGAGAAGATCAAGTCCGGGATCGCCGCCTCTGTTCCGGTCGAGAGAAACCGGCCCCTGATCCAGAGTCTCCAGGCCGAGCAAAACCAGGCCCTCTTCGCCCCTCCGGGGGCCACTTCGGAAATCAGATGATTCTCTCCGCCTGCTCCATCGGCCTGGCGGCCGCGCTCTTCCTCGCTCCTCCGGGAGAAGAGAGAATCGAGGCCCGGGTAAACGATACCATCCTCACCACCAGCGAACTGGACCGGACGCTGGCCCCCCTCTACCGCCAGTATGAAGCCACCTTCCACGGTTCGGAACTGACCCTGCGGATGGAACAGACCCGCCAGGCGGCGATCAGCAGTTGGATCGAGAACCAGCTCATCCTCCAGGAAGTACAGTCAATGGAAGGATTCCAAATTGACCGGATGGAGGTGGACAGGATGTTCGAGGAGGAGAAGAACCGATTCGCCGATCCCGAAGATTTCGAAGAGGCTCTCCGGCAGGAGGGGATCACGGAAAAAGAATACCGGAAGATGCTGGAGGACCGCTACAAGGTTCAGGCCCTGACCTACCAGAGGGTCTCCGGCATGATCAATATCGCCCCCCGGCGGATCATCGATTATTACCGGGAGCACGAGGCCGAGTATCGGGAGGAGGAGATGGTTCGGATCAGCCTGATTCTGATCCCGGCCGGGGATACCCCGGAGATGAAATCCTCCGCCCGCGCCCTGGCGGATTCCCTGCTCGGGGAACTTGAAGCGGATGGAGACTTTGCCGAGCTGGCCCGGCGCCATTCCAGCGGCCCGAGGGCGGAGGAGGGGGGTGATTTCGGTTTCATCGAGAAAGGTCGCTGGAAGTCCCAGCTGGAAGAGATCGCCTTCGGGCTGAAAGTGGGGGAACACAGTTCCATCATCGAGGCCGATGAGGGATTTTATATTCTATATTGCGCCGGGAAGAAGGAAGCCGCCCTCACCCCCCTGGACGAGGCCTGGGAAGAGATCGAGGAGGAACTTTACCGGCAGGAGTACCAGCAGCGTTACCAGTCCTGGATCAGGGATCTGAAGTCGGGTGCCTATGTGGTGGTGGGGGATGAGGTCACCTCTCCGGTCCCCTTTTCGTCTCCGGCTCCCAGTCCCTCCCCCTCGCCGGAACAGCGTTGTTCGGGCGAATAATTATCACCCCCGGTCGGTTGCGGGAGAATTCTGAAGACGGATTTTGAAGGCGATGGCGAATGCTTTTCCGAAAAGGCTGGTTATCTCGATGGGCGACGCCGCCGGAATCGGCCCCGAGGTGGCGGTCAAGGCGCTGGTCTCCCCCGGTCTGGAGAAGATCTGCTCGCCCCTGGTGATCGGTGACGAGCGGATTTTCATCCCGCTGATGGAGTCCTTCGGATCCGGGCAGCCGCTGAGGGTGGTGGCCGATCCGGACCGGGTGGACTGGGGGGAGCGGGGACTTCACCTCCTCCCCCTGGAAGATTTGCCCGGGCGGCTTCCCCGCCCCGGAACGATCGATCCGGCCTGGGCCGGCGCGGCGATGCGGGCGGTTGCCCGGGGGGTGGAGCTGATCCGATCCGGCCGGGCCGACGGACTGGTCACCGCCCCGCTGAACAAGGAAGGGATCAGACGGGCCGGCTACCCCTTCCAGGGCCACACCGATTATCTCGCTTCGCTGACCGGAGGCGCCGACTGCCGGATGATGCTGGTCGGCGGGGGAATCCGGGTGGTCCTGGCCACCGTCCACGTTCCCTTGAAAGAGATTAGCGGATTGCTCACCCGGGAAGGAATCGCCCGTACCATCCGCCTGGCCCGAGAGGCGATGATCAACTTCGGCTTCCCCCGTCCCCGGATCGCGGTCGCCGGCCTCAACCCCCACGCCGGGGAGGGGGGGATCTTCGGGGACGAGGAGGAAAAAGTGATCTTCCCGGCGGTGGAGGAGTGCCGGGCGGAGGGGATTGACGCCGCCGGCCCGCTCCCCCCGGACACGCTCTTTTATCACTTAACCCGGGGCCGTTTTGATGTCGCGGTGGTGATGTACCACGACCAGGGGTTGATCCCCCTGAAGATGGTTGCCTTTGAAACCGGGGTAAATATCACTCTCGGCCTCCCGATCGTCCGCACCTCCCCCGACCACGGGACGGCCTACGATATCGCCGGGCAGGGGATCGCTGATCCGACCTCGATGATCGAGGCGATGGTGGTTGCCTCCCGCCTGATCTCCGGCGATGGATAGATGGAGGAAAATCCCCGCTGTCTGCCTCGTGCTCTGCGGTTTGGCGGCGTCCGGTCTCACCATTCCCGGTTGGAGTTCCGCTCCTCCGGTTCCCGATCAGCCGAACATTATTCTCTTCTCGATTGATACTCTTCGCGCCGATCATCTCGGCTGTTATGGCTGCGGCAGCGAGACCTCCCCGGCCATCGATGAATTTGCCCGGGGAGCCGTCCGCTTCGCCAATGCCTTCAGCCAGTCGCCGATTACAGCGCCCTCGCATATGACACTCTTCACCGCGTTATCTCCTCCCGTTCACGGCGTGAATAATGTTTCTCCCGAGGGGATTGCTCATATCCTCCCGGAAAAGATCACAACGATGGCCGAACTTCTCAAGAGGAACGGATACCGGACCCTAGGGTTTCACGGCCAGGGGCAGGTAGCCGCGGAGATGGGGTTCGATCGTGGATTTGATGAATATTTGCCGTTGTTTGAACAATGGTTTATATCAGGAGCGGACTGGCCGATTTTCAAAACGGTCTGTGGCCCCATTCAGCGGCGCTTGCAGGAATGTCGGAGAAGGGAAGAGCCGGTTTTCTTATTCCTTCATCATTATATCTGCCACGATCCCTACGTAAAAGGACCGAGGGATATTCGAACCAGATTTCTCAAAGAAAAGGTGGAAGGCTTACCCTTTTCTTCCAATAATCGGGAAGAGGATAGGAGAATCGGGGACAGTGATCAATTTTGGAAAAAGGTGGAGTTGGCTGAGGCGGGCCACCGGCAACACATTATCTCTCTCTATGACGGCGGAGTCTATTACTCCGATCTTGTGTTCAAAAGTGTTATAGACCTGCTGAAACAGAATAATATCTATGAAAATTCGATAATAATACTGCTCTCCGATCACGGGGAGGAATTTTATGAACACGGGGGAAAACAGCATGGGAGATTATGGGTTGAGCATCTCCACGTTCCGTTATTAATCAAATTCCCGGGAGGGATGTTTGCCGGCACCGTGATCGAAAACCCGGTTCGGCTGATGGACGTAATGCCGACCTTATTTCAGATGCTCGATATCTCCATCCCGGAGCCGGTCCAGGGAGTTTCTTTCCTGCCCCTGATCACGAAAAAGGGAAGCTATTCCCCGGTCATCAGCAGTTACGGAACCAAGTCTCATCACGAAGTTATCGACAGTTACTCGATTAAAATTTTCCAGGATGGCTATAGCTGCATCGTTCACGATGATTCAACAGAAGCCTTGATGGCCAAGCCCCTTCCGGGGGAGGCACCTATATCCCCCGGTCCCTTAAAAACTCCGATTCGGTCAGCAGAGGAAAGGGGTTTGCCGGATCATCCCACCCAAGTCAATCACTGTCCGGATAACAACGGATTGTCCTTTGATGCTTTTTCCGTCGCCCTCAGAAATTCCCCCCCGGATTTCGAGAAGTTCAGGAAGTTCGTGGAGCTGGGCCGGGTCATCGGTCGGGTTGAAGCCGCCGCCGGAGTGGGGCGGGAGATCCTGGAGAAACATCCCGAGCAAGTCTGGCTCTATCGGGCCCTGGGTAATTATTACAAGATGCGGGGTCGAACAGAGGAAGCGATATCAATGTTCCAGAAATTAATCCGGTATTATCCTCGCCGTCGGACTGGTTATCTGCTGTTGGTCGATATTTACCTTAATACTGAACAATATGAACGGGCCGAAGCTATATTGAGGAAGATTGGTATTCTTGCCGGGGATGACGGGGAATTAGCGATCGCCTGGGGAAGGTATTATCGTAGGATCGGCCGGTTTTCCAAAGCCGCACGATCATTTCTTGACGCGATAAAATCTGGCGCGGATGAAAGCCGGGTATTCGTTGAATTATCATCCTTGTATTATGAAAAGGGGGATCGCGAAAAGGCTGATGAATTCCGAGAGAAAGCGATTGCCCGGCGCCCCGGTCTGCGCTGGAAGAAGGGAAACCTGTCTCTGTTTAACCTTGGAAACGACGGCAATGAGCAGGATAATCTATTTTTTCGGGAGGACGTATTAGCGACAATGCTGGCATTGGCCGGGCGGGTGCGGGGAGAAACCGAGCGGTTTCGGGCGGAGATCAGCCGGGATCCGAAAAAGGTATTTACCCCGGATAAGGAACTGTCAAGACAGCTGAAAGCGTTGGGTTATATGAATTAAGCTGCAGTTGTCGCGGCGGATTGTCGCCAATGAATAAACAGTTTCCTTTGGATTCTCCCCGGCCACCCGGTCCCGACCGCAACCGCCTCTTCCGGCCCGCCTATCTCCGCTCGTGCCTCGCCGCCGCTGGTTTTTCTCCCCGCAAGAGCCGGGGACAGAACTTCCTGATCGACCGCAACCGGGGGGAGGCGATCGTGGCCGCGGCCGGGCTGGGCCGGGGGGACGCGGTGCTGGAGATCGGCCCCGGACCCGGGGCCCTGACCCGGGAAATCTGCTCTCGGGCCGAACGGGTGGTCGCCGTGGAACAAGACCCGATCCTGGCCCGGATCCTGAGGGAAGAGACGGCGGACTGCGAAAACCTGGAGATTGTCGAGGAGGATTTCCTCGCCGTTGGCCTCGGTGCCTTGGCCGGGAAATTATCCGCGGGTGCCGGGCCGGCCGGAGAACCGAAGGTGGTGGCCAACCTCCCTTACTCCGTCTCCGGCCCGATCCTGGCCCGGCTGCTGGAGTCGAGGCTCGGCATTTCCCTGATGGTGCTGACCGTCCAGAAGGAAGTCGGGGAGCGGATCGTCTCCCCCCCGGGCGGTAAGCGCTACGGGCGGCTCTCCGTCCTGACCGCCGTGTACTCCCGGCCGGAGATCATCGCCGCGGTCAGCCGCAACTCCTTCTACCCCCGGCCCCGGGTCGACTCGGTGGTTCTGCGCCTGAAGATGATCCCCGACCCCACGCTGCCTCCCGGCGGCGGACATTTTCTCTCCGCGGTGGTTAGGGCTGCCTTCGGGAAGCGGAGGAAGATGCTGAAAAACGCGCTGGCCGGGGAGGGGGGGCTGGGATATAGTGAGGAGCAGATTTGCGCGGCCTGCCGGGAGGCGGGGATCGACCCCCGTTCCCGCCCGGAAGAACTGGCGGCCGGGGACTTCGTCCGGCTGGCCTCCGCCCTGGAAAGACCGACCGGCAGATAGGTTGGTTGCCGGTTGTCAGATCATTGCGAGAAGAGGAGCGACGGATTCAACAGGGGAGGACTCCCCCGGTTTCCCGGTCATTGCGAGGAGGCCCGAAGGCATTCGGGCCGACGAAGCAATCTCACCGGTCCGAGGCCGGTGGGGAACATTCCGGTACCGGCGATGACATCAAATTTTTCGGCAGCAGCAGTTTCGCCGAGGCTGGATAAAGCATCATCGGGTACAAACGACGATGACTAAGAAGAAGATCGACCCCGCCGAGATTGAGGCGGTAGCCCGCCTGGCCCGTCTCGGCCTCTCCGAGGAGGAGAAGGAGAAGTTCGGCCGCCAGCTCAACGACGTCCTCCTCTATATGGAGAAGCTCGACGAACTCCCCCTGGAGGGGGTCGAGCCCCTCTCCCACGTTCTTCCCCTGAAGAACGTGCTGAGAGACGACACCCCCCGCCCCGGCCTGGGACAGGAGGGAGCCCTGGCCAATGCCCCCGCTCGGCAAGACGGCTTCTTCAAGGTCCCCCCGGTGATAGAATGAGAACGGTCGGAAGGCCGGGGAGGAGAGTCCCCGGCCGGGATTAAAGGTTTCCAGAGATGACTGCCCTCAATGAACTGACGGCCCGGGAGACGGCCCGTCTGGTTGCGGGCCGGGAAATCTCCGCCCTGGAGGTGGCTGAGGCCTGCCTGGAACGGATTGCCGAGGTGGAGCCCCTGGTCGGGAGTTTCATCCGGGTGGACAACGAGGGGGCCCGAAAGATGGCCGCCGCCGTGGACCAAAAGATTGCCGCCGGCCAGGATCCGGGCATCCTGGCCGGGGTCCCGGTCGCCCTCAAGGACCTGATCTGCGTGGCGGGGAGAGAGATCACCTGCGGCTCGAAGATCCTCGAAGGTTTCATCTCCCCTTACGACGCCACCGTCGTCCGCCAGCTCAGGGAGGCCGGAGCGGTCTTTCTCGGGCAGACCAATATGGACGAGTTCGCGATGGGGTCCTCGACCGAGAACTCCGGTTTCCACGTCACCCGGAACCCCTGGGATCTGAACCGCGTCCCCGGGGGGTCGAGCGGGGGATCGGCGGCAGCGGTTGCGGCCGGCGAAGCCCCGGCGGCCCTCGGCTCGGATACCGGGGGATCGATCCGGCAGCCGGCGGCTTTTTGCGGGGTGGCGGGGATGAAGCCGACCTACGGGCGGGTCTCCCGGTACGGCCTGGTCGCCTACGCCTCCTCCCTCGACCAGATCGGACCCTTCGCCCGGTCGGTCGGGGACATCGCCCTGCTCCTGGAAGCAATCTCCGGACACGACCCGCTCGACTCCACCTCCGCTCCGGTGGAGGTTCCCCGTTACCGCGACGAACTGGGAAAAGATATCGCCGGGATGAAGCTGGGCTTCCCCCGGCAGTGTTTCGGCGAAGGACTGGAGCCGGGGGTGGAGAAGGCCTTCCGGGAGAGCCGCGAACTCTTTCGGAGCCTGGGGGCGGAGACGGTCGAGATCGATCTCCCCCGGATCCCCCACTCGGTCGCCTGCTACTACATCATCTCCACCGCCGAGGCCAGCTCCAACCTGGCCCGCTTCGACGGGGTCCAGTACGGACGCCGGGCGGCGGGGGCCAATGACCTGACCGGGATGTACGAGGCAACCCGCCGCGACGGCTTCGGGGAGGAGGTGAAGCGGAGGATCCTCCTGGGAACCTACGTGCTCAGCGCCGGTTACCACGAGGCCTACTACGGCCGGGCGCTGAAGGCCCGGCGGCTGATCAAGGATGACTTCGACAGGGCCTTCGAACTCTGCGACGCCGTCCTGATGCCCACCTCGCCCACCACCGCCTTCGAGATCGGCTCCCGGAGCGCCGATCCTCTGCAGATGTACCTCTCCGACCTCTTCACCATCGCTGTCAACCTGGCCGGGCTGCCGGCCATCTCCATCAACGGCGGATTCGACGAACGCAATCTTCCGGTCGGTCTCCAGGTGATCGCCCCCCCCTTCGAGGAGGGGAGGATCATCCGGACGGCCTCGGCCTTCGAGGCCGCCGCCGGATTCGGGGGCAAACTGCCGCGGCAGCCGGAAGCGTCTGGCGCCTGACCACCGGGATCGGCCCGGAAAAGGAGGTTACCTTGCAAGAATCGGTTCTGAAGATCGGCGCAGCGGCCCCGGATTTTTCCCTTCCGGACCAGAACGAGGAATCCGTCTCCCTGGCCGGCTTGAGGGGGCAGAAGGTTCTTCTCTCCTTTCACCCCCTGGCCTGGACCGGGGTCTGCGAGATCCAGATGCGGACCCTGGAGGTGAAGGCGGCGTCTTTGGCGAAACTCAACACCCGGGCGCTGGGGATCAGCGTGGACAGCCCCGCCTCCAAGAAGGCCTGGGCCGGGAGCCTGGGGATAGAGCGGACCGCCCTCCTGGCCGATTTCTGGCCCCACGGGGAGGTGGCGAAGCGGTACGCGCTATTCAGGGAGAAGGATGGCATCTCCGGCCGGGCCAATATTATCGTCGACGAGGAGGGGAGAATCGAGCTGGTGAAGGCCTACCGGATCTCCGAGGTCCCGGATATCGAGGAGATTATCCGTTTTCTCCGGGCTTCCGGATGATTGTCGCCTCGGAGACGGAGAGATCAAAGAGGAATTTTTCAGTCGGAGTTTGATGGAACTCTCTGTGTTCTCTCTGCCTCTGTGGTAATTATTTTTCCTCTGAGGAAGCCAGGGCGATCTTCGCCTCGTTAACCAGTTCGGCTTCCTCAGCCGTCCCGAATTCCAGCACCCGCTGGAAGCAGTAGCGGGATTTCCGGTTCTGACCCAGGTCGTCGTGGGTAAGGGCGGCGATATGCCAGAAGGCTGCTCGTTTCGGTTTCAGGCGGAGAGCTTTCCGGTAGCAGGCGAGAGCCTGCCGCCCCAGAGCCAGGCAGTTGAAAGAATCTCCCTTGTCCTTCCAGAGTTCGGCGTTCCTCCGGTCCCGGCGCAGTGCCTTGTTATAACAGACAATTGCCGGCTTGAACCGGTCGAGGTTGTGCAGGGCCCGTCCCTTCTGGCGCCAAATTACCGGGTCGCGCGGCCTCTGCCGGAGGGCCTGGTCGTAACAGCGGACGGCCCGTTCGTATTCCTGGAAGATGTCCGCCAGCAGGTAGCCCTTGAAGAGGAGTAATTCAACGTCATCCGGGCTCAGTTGCAAAGCCCGTTCGATAGCGGTCAGGGCTTCTCGTTCCATCCCGTCCGCAGCGGCCAGGCGGCTCTTGAGCTTCCAGCCCTCGGCGTCCCGGGGGAAGAGTTCGAGATGCTTTTCCAGGTAAAGCTGGGCCTGGTCGGGTCGGCCGCGGCGGGCCAGGAGGGCGGCCTTGACCAGGAGGGAGATTTCGGCTTCCGGGTCGCGATTGAGGATCTCTTCGTATCGGCTCAAGGCCCCTTGGTAATCTCCTTCCCGGAAGAGGGAATCCGCCCGCTGAAGGGAGAGGGGTGGGGTGAAGTGATCCGAGGTTTCCGCTGCGGGCGAGGTCATTCCTGGTCTGGAGAAAAGGGTGGGGGGAGGATGGCGCCCGGCGCTGCCGGCTTCAGCCGGCTGCCAGCATTTCGGTGATCTCCGCCTTTAACTTGGAGGTGTCGAGGGGCTTGTCCAGGAAGACCGTGGGGCCGAGTTCCATCAGATGGTTGATTTCATTTATCACCGCCACCCCCGAGATGATAATGATCGGCAGATTCTCGAAATTCTGCTTTCCCCGCAAAATCTTGATCAGCATTATTCCGTCCAGTTCCGGCATCATCACATCGCAGATCAGCAGAGAGATATCCGGATTATCCAGCAGGATGGATAGGGCGGTCTTGCCGTTGGCGCTCTGGACGGTGATGCAGCCCATAGATTCCACCAGCTTGACGATAATGTCCCGGGAGATCTCGTCGTCCTCGGCCACCAGTATTTTTTTCACTTTTTCCCCTGTTCTTGTATCCCGGTTGAACTCGATGATATTTATTCGGATCCGGTGGGGGCCGATATCTCCGACTGGAGGCGGGCAAGCCCCATCCCCCAACCAATCCACCCTTAACCATACATCGCCGGCGGGCGATCCGCAAGGTCAAATCGTCTCCGGACTGACCCGGATGAAAACCCAAACCACCCGCATAATTCCCTCTCGAGTGTTTATCCCCCGACAATATTCTCCTATGCTTAATTGCCGCCGATTGCTATAACGCATACGGAACAGGCCCGATTCCAACGCGTGATCAACCCCCAAACTACAATTTTGCGCCGAAAATTGTAAGATGAAGATCTGGCTCGCACTCGGGGTGATTTCCCTGGCGCTGCTCGGGCTCTTCCTCTCCGTTCCCTTCTTCCACCGCCCCTCCGGGAATCCGGAGGGGGGGGCGATGGTCCGGCGGGCGGCCCTGATGTCGAAGATTCGGGGCCTCGACCCGCAGGATATCGGCGACACCACCAGCTCCTCGGTGGCCGGGCAGATCTTCGAGACCCTCTACACTTACGCTTACCTGGAGCGCCCCTATCGCCTGGTTCCCCAGCTGGCCGCGGGAATGCCCGAGATCTCCCCGGACGGGAGGAAGTACACCATCAGGATCCAACCCGGGGTATATTTTGCCGACGATCCCTGTTTCCCCGGCGGGCGGGGGCGGGAACTTACGGCCGGGGATTTCATCCTGGCCTGGAAGCGGATGGCCGATCTTCACAACCGTTCAACCAACTACCCGGCGATCTTCGCCGGTTATGTTGAGGGGCTTGACGAGTTCCGGGAATACACCGCGGGGGTGGAGAAGGTTGACTATGACCGCCCGGTGGCGGGTCTGCAGGCCCCCGATCCCCGCACCTTGGAGATAAAGCTGATCCGGCCCCATAACTTTCTCCTCTACTGGCTGGCCCATCTCCCCACCGCCCCGGTGGCTCGGGAGGCCCTGGATTACTACGGCCGCGACCTGGTCAACCACCCCGTTGGAACCGGCCCCTTCCGGTTGGCCGGCAATTTCCGCTCCAACCGCTTCTCGCTGGTCCGCAATGAGAACTTTCGGGAGGATTTTTATCCCGACCGGGCGGCGCCGGAACTGGCCGCCCGGGGATTGCTCGAGGATGCCGGCCGGCGGATCCCCTTTATCGACCGGATCGAGTGGACCGTGATCGAGGAGTCCCAGCCCTACTGGCTTTCTTTCCTGGCCGGTAAGATCGACTCCGCCGGCATTCCCAAGGACAACTTCGCCGGGGTGATTACCACCGACCGGGAGCTTTCCCCGGCCATGGCGGCTCGGGGGATCCGGCTGCTCAAAGCCGAAGATCCCGCGATCTTCTACTATGGTTTCAATATGGACGATCCGGTGGTCGGAGAGAATAAGCCGCTGCGCCAGGCGATGAGCCTGGCCTTCGACCGCGCGACCTACATCGAAACCTTCCTCAACGGGCGGGGAAGCATACCGTCCGGGCCCATCCCTCCGCTGATCCCCGGCTTCCGGGAAGAGAGGGCAAACCCCTACACCCGGTACGATCCGGTCCGGGCTCGGGAACTGCTGGAAGAGGCTCGGATGATTGCCGGGGGGGAGATCCCGGTCTTGAAGCTGGCGATTCCGGGGACCGACACCACAGCCCGGCAGCAGGGAGAATTCTTCCGGATCCAGATGCGGGGCTTGGGACTGGAGGTGGAGGTCGACTATATGACCTGGCCGAAGTTCCAGGACGCGGCCAAGGCCCGTTCTCACCAGCTCTTCTCCCTGGGTTGGGTGGCCGACTATCCCGACGGGCAGAACTTTCTCCTCCTCTTTTACGGGCCCAACCGTTCTCCCGGCCCCAACACCAGCAATTACCACAACCCGCGGTTCGACGAACTCTACGAGCGGGCGCTCGCCCTCGCCGATCCCGACAGGAGAATCCCGCTCTATCACCGGATGGAGGATATCGTGATCGAGGACTGCCCCTGGCTGCTGACCACCTATCGGGTGGTCTACGCGCTCTACCACGACCGGCTCAAGAATTACTATCCCCACGATTTCCTCCCCGGGACGATCAAGTACCAGCGAATTGATCCCTCCCAGCCCCTCTGAAAGTTATGCTGGCCTACTTCATTCGGCGTCTCGCTTACCTGGTCCCCATCCTGGTCGGGATCTCTCTGATCACCTTTTTCCTCTTCCGGGTGGTCGGAGGCGACCCGGTCGACCGGGTGGCGGGGAAGTACGCCACCGAGGAGCAGAAGGCCCAGCTCCGCCGCCAGCTCGGCTTCGACCGGCCGCTCTGGCCGCCGCCGGGCCGGCTCCTCAAGGGGGATTTCCGGGGGTTTCTCTGCAACCAGCTCTTCGCCCATCTTTATTCCACCTTCACCTTCCGCTTCGGCCGCTCCGAGCAGTATCACCGGACGATCTCCGAGATGATCTGGACCGGGGCCGGCCCCTCCCTCTCCCTGACCGTTCCCGCTTTCATCATCGGGCTTTTCCTCCAGATCACCATCGCGATGCTCTGCGCCTTCCGCCAGGGGGGGGCATTCGACCGGGCGGTGGTGATCCTCTCGGTGATCGGCATCTCCATACCCTATCTCGCCCTGATCATCTTCGGACAGGTCTTCCTGGCCGGCCGCTGGGGGCTGTTCCCGATTTACGGTTACCCGGAGCAGTTCGGATTCGCGGTGGTCCGGTATGTTGCTCTCCCCGTTTTGCTCGGGGTGTCGGCCGGCCTGGGGGCGGGGGTTCGTTTCTACCGGACCGTGATCCTCGACGAGACTCGGGCCGACTACGTCCGGACCGCGCGGGCCAAGGGGGTGGGGGAGGGGGGGGTGATGTTCGGCCACGTTTTGAAGAACGCCCTGATCCCGATCATCACCCAGGTGGTGGTGGTGGTCCCCTTCCTCTTCCTCGGGTCCCTCCTGCTCGAGAGATTCTTTGCCATCCCGGGGCTGGGATTTATGCTGGTTGACGCGGTAGCCAGTTCCGACTGGCCGGTCATCAACGCCCTGACCTTCGTCAGTTCCGTGATCTACCTGGGAGCTCTGCTGGCCACCGATCTTCTCTACGCCCTGGTCGATCCCCGGGTGTCGCTGAAGTGACTATGAAACCTGGAGGTAAAATCCCCGGTTACTGGCGAACGGCATCCGGCACCGTCCTCCGGCAGCCCCGGGCCGTGATCTGCCTGGCCGTGATCGTCTTCTACCTGGCGATTGCCCTCTGGGTCTCTACCGGATGGAGGGTCCCCGACTGGGAGACCGAAAATTTCCAGCAGACTTACCAGTCACCCTCCCGGGCCCACCCCTTTGGGACCGACATCTACGGGAGGGACGTGCTGGCCAAGACAATCTACGGGACCCGGGTTGCGGTGACGGTTGCCCTGAGCGCCTCGCTCCTCTCCGGCTCCATCGGCCTGATCTTGGGGCTCCTGGCGGGGTATTTCGGGGGGAGGATGGATGATCTGATCACCTGGCTTTACAGCACCCTGCAGTCGATACCCTACATCATCCTGATCCTGGCTTTTGCTTTCGTCCTTCAGGACCGGGTGTTTTCTTTCCTCGGGGTCGAATTCCGGATCCGGGGGATCAACGCCGTCTACCTGGCCCTCGGTCTGACCGGTTGGGTCGGACTCTGCCGGCTGATCCGGGGGGAGACGATCAAGCATCGCGACCGGGAGTACGTCCTGGCCGCCCGGGCCCTGGGATCCTCCCCCCGCCGGGTGATCGTCAGGCAGATCCTGCCCAACGTCTTTCACCTGGTGGTGATCACCTTCTCTCTCGGGTTCATCAGTTATATCCACGCCGAGGTGATCTTAAGCTTCCTCGGGCTGGGAGTGAAGAACGTCCCCAGCTGGGGGGTGATGATCGATGACGCCAAACTGGAGCTTTTCCGGGGGGTCTGGTGGCAGCTGGCGTCGGCGTCCGGCGCCATCTTCCTGATCAGCCTCTCCCTGCATATCTTCGGAGACGCTGTCCGTGACGCCCTGGACCCGCGACAAGGGAAGGAGAGATGATGGAAGCGATACTCGAGGTCAACGATCTGCACACTTACTTTGAGATCGGCAACTCGGTACTCAAGGCCGTCCGGGGAGTGGACTTCTCCCTCCAGCGTGGCCGGACCCTGGGACTGGTCGGGGAGTCGGGCTGCGGCAAGACGGTGACCGCCCTCTCCCTGATGCGGCTGTTACCTCCCTCGGGTCGGATCGTCGCCGGGAGCGTCCGGCTGAGCAACCGGGATGGGAATCCGGTGGAGATCACCGCTCTGGCGGAGAAGAAGATGCGGCAGATTCGGGGACGGGAGATGGGGATGATCTTCCAGGAACCGATGACCTCCCTCAACCCGGTCTTCAAGATCGGGGACCAGATCCGCGAAGCGATCCTGGTCCATGAGAGGGTGGGAGGGAAGGCCGCCCGCGACCGGGCGGTCGGGCTGCTCCAAGACGTCGAAATCTCCGATCCGGTCTCTCGTTACCACGATTATCCCCACCAGCTTTCGGGGGGGCAGCGCCAGCGGGTGATGATCGCCATCGCCCTGGCCTGCCGTCCCCGGGTTCTGATCGCCGACGAACCGACCACCGCCCTGGACGTTACCGTTCAGGCCCGGATCCTGGAATTGATCTCCCGGCTGCGGGATCGTTACGAGATGGCGGTCCTCCTGGTCACCCACGACCTGGGAGTGGTCGCCCAGGCCACTGAACGGGTGGCGGTGATGTACTTGGGAAGGATCGTGGAGACCGCCTCCACCCGGAGCCTATACTCTAACCCCTGCCACCCCTATACCCAGGCTCTGCTTGATTCCGTTCCCCGGCTGGGAGAGAGGAAGCGGCGGTTGACGACTGTCCGAGGGACCGTGCCCGCCCTAAGCCGGATTCCCTCCGGCTGCCCCTTCCATCCCCGCTGCCCTAAGGCCGAGGAGATCTGCCGTCGGGAGAAACCGGCGGTCAGGGAAGTCGAGCCCGGCCACCGGGTGGAGTGCCACTTTCCCCTGAAATAATGAACCGCAGAGAACGCAAAGGACGCCAAGAGAAAAGAACATATGGTGAAATAGGATCTTGTTAATAGCAAGATTGATGCAATGAAATGAAGAAGATAGTCAGAACCATTACGATCACAGTTGCGATCATCGCCATCCTAATCCTGGTGCTTATGCCCAAGGAACAACATCTTGGATCAACCACGCGGATCGATCAACATTACCTGGCGGAGATAACCATCAAGCGACAGCAGTGGTTCAGCACCGAAGCAGTGCTGCCAGACAATCGGCGACCCGGGGTTGCATCAGCTTTAAACTTAACGGCATAGAGTGGAGCGGGATCTCTGATCCCGCTCCCACGTTCAGAAACCTTCGGGCGGTTCTTTGCGATCTTTGCGTTCTTTGCGGTTCAAAAAATAGTCTGTGGTAAGATGGGAAGAGAAATGACGACAGCGAACGAAGAGAGCGAGATTCTGCTTGAAGCGCGGGATCTGAAGAAGTATTTCCCGGTCCGGCGGGGGTTCCTGCGGAGGACCACCGGATTCATCCGGGCGGTGGACGGGGTCAGTCTCCGGATTGAGAGGGGCCGGACCCTGGGGCTGGTGGGGGAGACGGGTTCGGGCAAGACCACCCTGGGCCGGCTGCTCTTGCGGCTCGTTCCGGCTGACACCGGCGAGGCGCTCTTTCGGGGTCGGGATCTCTTCCGGATGGGGGTGCGGGAGATGAAGCGGGCCCGGCGAGAGATGCAGATCATCTTCCAGGATCCCTATGGTTCGCTCAATCCCCGGATGCGGGTGGAGGATATAGTCTCGGAGGGCCTGGTCAACTTCCGCATCGGGACCCGGCGGGAGCGGCGGGAGCGAGTGACCCGGCTGCTCAAGACCGTGGGACTCTCTCCGGAAGCCGCCGCCCTTTACCCCCACGAGTTTTCCGGGGGCCAGCGCCAGCGGATCGGGATCGCCCGCGCCCTCGCCCTTAACCCGTCCTTGATCATCTGCGATGAACCGGTCTCCTCGCTCGACGTTTCGATCCAGGCCCAGATTCTCAATCTCCTGGCCGACCTCCAGGAGGAGTTTTCCCTCGCCTACTTGTTCATCGCCCACGACCTCTCCGTGGTCGAACATATCGCGGACCGGGTGGCGGTGATGTACCGGGGCCGGATCGTCGAAGAAGCTTCCAGCCGCGATCTTTACCGCGTCCCGATCCATCCCTACACCCGCGCCCTACTGGCCTCAATCCCGATCCCTGACCCTTCCGCGCCGCCGCCCGGGGCCGAACCAGCCCGGGAACCCGTCAAGGCGGCGGAACAGTTCTCCGGCTGTCTCTTCTATCCCCGCTGCCCGCGCCGGCAGGATCGTTGCCGCGGCACCTCGCCGGTGCTGCGCGAGGTCGCACCCGGCCACCGGGCGGCCTGTTTCGCCGTCGAATAGTTCTTGTGGGCCAGAAGGTAAAAGCGATAGATTAACGGCGGTCCAACTTCCCACCGGGGAAGTATTCTCTTGGCCATCGAATCGTCATGAAAAAACCCTGGGTCATCATTCTGGCCGGCGTGCTGGCGGCGGCGGTTTTGTTCCTCTTCTGGCCCCAGAGTCTCCGCCTGCCCCCGGTCGCCGGGCGCGGTTTGATCGATCTGCTTTCGCTGCCCCGCGATCTCCTTCGGGACCGATCCCCGGACAGCTTGATCCCGGCCCGGGCCGGGTTGATGCTCCGTTTCCGTTCAATGGCGGCGGCCTGGGACCGGCTCGCCCCCAGCCGGACTTTTCGGCGGCTGGCCGCTTCATCGCTCTGGCGGGAGGAAGGGATCGGTCAGGATTTGCAGTCAGCCCGGCAGGATCTCGAGTCCCGCCTGGGGTTCCAGCTCAGCCGGTCGCGGATCATGGAGGTGGCAGGTCGGGATTTCGCCCTGGCGATTGTTCCCTCCGGCGAGGCTGCCGCGCCGGCGCTCCTGGTGGCGGCCCACCTCGGATTGAGGGCGCGGCTGGCCGAATTGGCCCTCCGGCTGGGTGATTCCCTGCGGGACGTATCGGATCGGCGGACCCGCCAGGAAAGATACGGGGGCCGGACGGTTGTGGTTATTCCCCCGACGGCAAACTTCCCCCTCGAAGTCGCCTACACGGTGATCGACGGCTTCCTGCTGGCGGCGGTTTCCGATGAGCCCCAGTCCCTGGTCGAAGAGGCGGTCGACCTCGCCCGGGGCGAGGGTGGTTCGCTGATCGGCTTGCCGGAGTTTTCCGCGGCCCTTGACGGCCGCGGTTTCCCCGCTGTGACCTCCATCGAGTTCTACCTGAACCCGGACCGGTTGGAGAAGGGAATCGGCCGCGGTCTACCGCCCGGCCCGGTGGCAGAAGCGGTGGCCTGGGGAGAGGTCCTGGCGCAGTCCCTGCAGTCCTGCCGAATGATCGGCGGACGGGTGGGATACCGGAACGGTCTCCATTGCCGTCTGCGGGCTGTCCTGAAAATGGATGACGACTGTTCCGGCGCCCCATCCGGCTCCCCGATTCCGCTTCCCGCCGGCGGGATGCTCTACGGATTCTTCGCCCTCGACCCCGTCTCCGCCGGGGAGTACATCTCCGGCCTGCTCTCCGGCCTGGGGGTCCGTTTCGGACAGGACTTCCCCGGCCTCAGCGTTTGGGAGGAGGAATCCGGACTCAGCCTCCGGCGTGCTATCCTCCCGGCTCTGGGTGAGAACTGGTCGCTGGTCCTGGGCGGCGTCACGGGGGAGGAGTTCCTGCCACTTCCCCCCTTCGCCCTGGTCAACCGGGTATCCGATCCGGCGGCGGCGAAATCGGTGATGAACAAGGTGGTCTCCTGGGCGGTCCTGGCCCGCGGTTTGAGCCCGGTTCGGGAAATCTATCGGGGAGTCGATCTGACCTCCTTCCCCGGACTGTTCTTCGGCGAACCGGGCTACGCCCTGACAGGTGGGGAACTGATCGTCGCCGGTTCCCGGCCGATGCTGAAGCAAATGATCGATCTCGGGGCGGCGGAGGTTCAGTCGGTCGAGAGCGACCCGCTCTTCCGGCGGACCGTCTCTGAACTGGATGAGGGAGCGTTCGCCCTGATCTACCTTGAGGCGGAGGAGTTCTTTGCTTCCCTGCGGTCGGTCGCCGAATGGTATTTCGCCTATCAGCGCCTGGCCCCCGAGGAACCCCTGGTTTCGGAGCGGGCCTACCGGGGCAAGGTTATCCCGCTGCTGAAATTGCTCCGTCCCTTGAGTGCCGCGGCCGCATCGGTAACCCGGCAGAAGAACATTGTCACAACGGATTGTTTTCTGTATATTCCGGGCCCGGATGAGGGTCTATAAGCTGCGATCCGGTCAATCCGGGCCCGTCGCGGATTGATTGGACACCCGGCCGAAGTGGTGGAAATGGCAGACACGCATGGTTGAGGGCCATGTGAGGGAAACCTCTTGGGGGTTCGAATCCCCCCTTCGGCATTAGTCGGTTTTTTTTTCTTGCTATCTCAAGCCGGAATGCATTAAAGTAAGCCTGACCCCTAAACTGGCCCCTGCCGTACGGGGCATGACAAGGAGCAGAGCGCTATGAGAAAATCGGTTGTGGCGATAGCGGGTGTATGCCTGATACTCGGATTCAGCGGGCTGAGCTGGGGGCAGGCCTATCTCGATCGGAGTCTGGGTGACGCCGGGCACGTCGATCAATGGGATCCCTATAGCGTGGGCAAAGAACTGATCTCCGTCTCCTGCCGCCCCGGTATCGGCGCCCGGGTCGGTTACTTCTTCCCCTACTCCAATAACGGCGTGGACAGCGAGATCGCCTATGAAGGCATTCTCGCCTATCAGGTGAGCACCATCTTCGCTACCGCTCTCTCGGTCGGTTATACCGATCCGACCTGGAATGACCCGATCAGCGGGGAGTCCAAGCTGACCTACATCAACCTTTCCTTTGAGTTCCGGGGGGAGCCTACCCCGGAGTTCGGCCTCTACCTCGGATTCGGACCGAGTATGATCTTCACCGACTTCGACAGCGATGTCGAGGGGGTAGACATTCGCAGCCGGGACACCTTCGGAATGCACGTGGCGATCGGTTTCGATTACTGCATCACCCAGGACCTGGTCTTTAACATCGACGTCAAGCACCTCTGGTTCCTGGAGGAGTTCAGATACAGCGTTGACGACGGCCCCATCGAGAAAGAGGAACTGAACAGTGTGATTATGGGCGCCGGATTCAAGTATTTCTTCTGATCCGGCGAAGTTGGCAATGTCTCACAGTCTGCGACGGGGCTCACTTCTCCAGTGGGCCCCGTTCTTTCTGCCGGGACTACGGGATTCCCCGGCCCCGGGGGCGGGCGATTAAACCGAAAACAGGGTTACTGCTATGAAAAAATACTTGACTATCCTTCTCGGCGCAATCCTGGCGTTGTTTTTCTTCCCGGGGGTCTCGCGGGCGGCGGCGGAGGCTGAAAGCCTGCCGGTTATCTGGTGGATTTCTCCCCTGTCGGCCCTGCTGGCGATCATCGCGGCTTTTTTCTTTTACCGCCGGATGATGGCCACCTCGGAAGGAAACGACACGATGCGCCAGATCGCCCGCTACATCCGGGAAGGGGCCTTCGCTTACCTCCAGCGCCAGTACCGGGTGGTCGCCCTGGTCTTTGGCATCTTCTTTCTCGTCTTCTTGGCGATGGCGGTTGTGGGAATTCAGAATCCTTTTCTTCCGGTGGCTTTCCTGACCGGTGGTTTCTTCTCCGCCCTCTGCGGCTTTCTCGGGATGAAGACCGCCACCAACGCCTCGGGTCGGACTGCGGAAGGCTGCCGGCATTCCCTTAACGCCGGGCTCCAAGTCGCTTTCCGTTCGGGGGCGGTGATGGGGCTGGTGGTGGTCGGGTTCGGTCTGCTCGACATCTCGATCTGGTACCTGATTTTGGACAAGCTGGTTTACACAACCGCGAATATGACCCGGGGACTGGAATTCCTCGGGATGACCCTGGTTAAGGCCGGATTCGATCCCGACGACAAACTGGGCTACATCACTACCACGATGATCACCTTCGGGATGGGGGCCTCGACCCAGGCCCTCTTCGCTCGGGTCGGCGGGGGAATCTACACCAAGGCGGCCGATGTCGGCGCCGATTTGGTCGGGAAGGTGGAGGCCGGGATCCCTGAGGACGACCCGCGCAACCCCGCCACCATCGCCGATAACGTCGGCGATAATGTCGGCGACGTTGCCGGGATGGGCGCCGACCTCTATGAATCCTATTACGGGTCGATTCTGGCCACCGCCGCGCTGGGAGCCTCCCTCCCCCTGGCTTCCGGCTTATTCGGGGGGATCCGGGCGGTGACCGCCCCGATGATCGTGGCCGGGCTAGGTATTCTGTTCTCGATTGTCGGGATTTTCATGGTCCGGACCCGGGAGGAGGCCAGCCAGAAGTCGCTCCTCCGCGCCTTGCTCACTGGGACGATGGGCTCGACCGTCCTGGTCCTGGCCGCGGTCGCCGGAATGGCCCTGGCCGGATACATCCCCTGGGGGATCTTCGGTTCGGTCACCGCGGGACTCTTCGCCGGGGTGATCATCGGCCAGGCCACCGAGCATTATACCAGCGATGAGTACCGCCCGACCCGAGGGATCGCCGAGCAGGCCAAGATGGGACCGGCAACCGCGATTATCGACGGGATGGCGGTGGGGATGTTCTCGACCGGGATCCCGGTGGTCACGATCGTGGTCGGGATCCTTTGCGCCTACGGTTTCGCCGGCGGGTTCTCCCATATGGCTTCCGGTCTTTACGGGATCGGCTTTGCCGCCGTCGGGATGCTCTCCACCCTGGGAATTACCCTGGCCACCGACGCCTACGGCCCGATCGCCGACAACGCCGGCGGCAACGCCGAGATGTCGGGGCTGCCGCCTAAAGTCAGGGAACGGACCGACGCCTTGGACGCGATGGGGAATACCACCGCCGCCACCGGCAAGGGGTTCGCGATCGGCTCTGCCGCCCTGACCGCGATGGCGCTCCTGGCCGCCTATATGGACCAGGTCAAGCTCTGGGCGGGGAAGGCGGCCGGCGAAGGCGCGGCGACGGCGACCGCCGGGGTGTCCGGTTTTCTCGAAACCTACGATATTACCCTGCTAAACCCGCTTCTGCTCTGCGGGATTTTTCTCGGGTCGATGATGTCGTTTATCTTCTGCGCGATGACGATGAAGGCGGTGGGGAGGGCCGCCGGGGCGATGGTCGAGGAGGTGAGGAAACAGTTCAAGGAGATTCCGGGGATCCTGGAAGGGACGAGCAAGCCCGATTACGCCCGCTGCGTGGCCATCTCCACCGCCGGCGCCCAGAGAGAGATGGTAATTCCGTCCTTGCTCGCGATTATTGTCCCCCTGATCACCGGGATCATCCTCGGAGTGGCTGGGGTAATGGGGTTGCTGGCCGGGGGTTTGACCACCGGGTTCGCCCTGGCCTGTATGCTCAACAACTCCGGCGGCGCCTGGGACAACGCCAAGAAGTACATCGAGAAGGGGAAGTTCGGAGGGAAGGGTTCCGATACCCACAAGGCGGCGGTGGTGGGCGACACGGTCGGTGATCCCTTCAAGGATACCTCCGGTCCCTCGCTCAACATCCTGATCAAGCTGATGGCGATGGTTAGCGTGGTCTTCGCCGGCCTGGTAGTCAAGCTCTCTCCGATTATCGCCGGAGGTATCTTCGGAATCGAGTGAGATAATGATGGATGAAAGGCTGCCTGTCGGATGGGGGGGGCGGTTCCTCAAGCTCCTGGTCATCCTTCTGATTGCGGCCGGAATCTTCTTGCTGGTCCGGATAGTTATCTCCCGGATCCCCCCCGATCTGGAAGAACATCGCTCCCAGCTGGAATTTCTGGAGCGAGCTTACGAGGGGCGGAGAACAGCCCTGGTCCAAAGGACAGAGCAGAGGGTCAAGAACGCGCCCAACGAAGTCCTGGCCATTCAGTACCAGCAGGAGTTGAATTTGGGACTGACCCGGCTCGAGCGCCGCTACTTTGCCGACCGGCAGGCCATCATCGAGGGCGATGACCGAGGCATGGAGGAGAACTGGGCGGAAGAGATAAATTCAATCACAGAGGGAGGAGAAGATGAGGCATCCCCGCCGCCGGAACGCTGATTGGCCCGGCATTGTCTGCCTCTGCGCTTTGGTCGGGTGCAGCGCCATCTCTCCCGCTGCCGCCCCCGACCCTGACCCGATCACGAATTTCTCCCAGGCCGAAGCGGCCCTCTCCGATTCGGACGAGGACGTCCGGTTGGAAGCGGTCCGTTTTCTCGGCGACCACGGGCTGCCGGATGCCATTGAGCTGCTCGACCGCCTGCTCGACGACCCCTCGCTTCTGGTCCGGATCGAGGTCACTCTGGCCCTGAATAATATCGGCGATCCTCGGACGATCGGTCCGCTCCGGCGGGCCCTGGACGATTCCGAAGAGCCGGTCCGTTTTTCCGCCGCCTCCGCCCTCTACGAACTGGGAGATTACTCGGGGGAGGGGGTGTTGATCGAGGGATTGTCGAGCCAGTACGAGGATTTCCGCTTCCAGGCTTGCTGGTATCTGGGAGCGATGCGCTCGCGGTCGGCCCTCCCGGGGATTATCTCCCTCCTGCAGGATCCCCAGCCCCGCACGCGCGACAACGCGGCTTACGTCCTCGGCCTCTTTGGAGAAAAGTCCGCCGTGGAACCGCTGCTCGAAGCGCTTGAGGACCCGGATCCCCACGTCAGAAAGGCCAGCTGGGAAGCGCTGAAGAAGATCTCCGGAAGGGATTTTCCCTTAACCTGGGAAGGGGATCCCCTCCTGCGTCGGCAGGAAATCCGGGTTTGGGAACAATGGTGGGAGGATGAAGAAAAACCGTAATCAAATCCTGGCCGTTCTGTTGGCCCTCGCCTGTTCTTGGCCGACGGCATGCGGGAACCGGGCCGACCGGACCTACCGGCAAGGGCTGCGGCTGGCCCGGCAGAAGAAATACGACCAGGCGGTGGGGGAGATGCGCCGCCTGCTCCAGATGGAACCGGAAAGCAGCCGGGCCCGCGCCGCTCTGGGACAGATCTATCGGGCCCAGAATCTTTATTCCCGGGCGATTGAGGAGATGGCTCTGGCGGTGGAGACGGGCGGGGAAGATCCGGTTCCGGCGTATAACCTGGCCGGTCTGTACTGGGATCTGGAAGATCTGAAACAGGCCAGCCGGTATTACCGGCAGGCCATCGAGCTCGATCCCGGGTTTGCGCCCGCGCTCTACCGGATGGGGGTGGTCACCCTGAGGAGGGGTGATCCGCGGACGGCGGAATATTATTTTCGGGCTTACCTGAAGACCGAACCGGAAGACCCGGCTCCCGGATACAATAACCTGGGGGTTCTGCTCTGGCGGCAGGGCGATCGGGAGGAAGCCTTCCAGGAGTTCGAGAAAGCGCTCTCCGCCGATTCCCGTCATCCGGAGATCCTTTATAATTTCGGGGTTAGTTCCCTGCTCTTGCGGCAGGAGACCCGTCGGGGAGTGGATACCCTGCTCGAATACTTCCGGGCCCGGCCCGACGGGCGGGAACGGGTGGAGTTGAAGAGACTGCTGGAGAAATCAGGCCTGGTCTCGGCCACCGAAGCCGGCATCTTCACCCGCGATGACTACCTACGGCAGGGGGAAGAGTATGAAGCCGCCGGCCAGTATCGCCCGGCGGCGGTGGAATACCGCCGGGCGCTGGAGCTGGACCCGAACTCGGGCGAGGCGCATTACCGGCTGGCCCGACTCTCTGACCGCTTCCTGAACGATCCAGAGTCGGCGGTGGCGCATTACGAGACCTTCCTCAAACTCCGTCCGGGTTCTTCCCGGGCGGGAGAGGCGATCTCCCGCCTGAGTGCTCTCCGCCCCTCCCTGGCCCCGGCGCCGCCCGCTGCGGATGCTGCAGTCCTCACCCCGTCACCCGTTCCGGCTCCTTCAACGCCCGAACCCGCTCCGGCGGCCCTTGGTGCTGAGGAATATCGCCTTCAAGGTGACCGGCTGGCCCGGGAAGGGGATTTCAAACGGGCGGCCGAGGTCTATCGGCTTTGTCTAAAAGCCGACCCGGGAAATCTGCCGGCCCAGATCGGTCTAGGAACCGCGCTTCTGGCCGCGGGCGATTACCCTGGGGCGGAGGAGGCCCTGGTCCGGGCCCGGGATCTCGATCCCGCGGCCCCGGTCGGGCAGTTCCTGGGCCGGACCTACATCCTCCTCGGGGCCGGTTCGCTGACCTCCGGGAATTTTGAGCGGTCGATTGATTATTACCTCAAGGCCCGGGAGGAAGGCATGACCGCCGAGGCCGAAGAGGGCCTCTGGAAAGCCCATCATAACTTTGCCCGACGGCTGCGGGAGAGGGGAGAATATCCGGAAGCGGCCCGCCAGCTGGAAAGATGCCTGGAACTTCGGCCGGAGGTGGAGGAAGACTATATCGAACTGGCCCGGATTTACGGGGAGGAGATGGGCCGTCCCGACCGGGCTCGTTTCTATTACCGCAGGTACCAGGAACTCTTCCCCCGGGGGGGGCAGTCTAAACTGGCCGCCGAGAAACTCCGGCCGGTTCCCACCCCGCCGCCCGTCGCGCCCCGCCCGACTCCATTCCGCCGCCCCGGCCCCGCCCGCGAAATTTCCGCAGTTGAACATTATAACCGGGGAACGGTCTATCAGAGGGAGGGAAGATACGCCCGGGCCCGGGAGGAATACCTGCAAGCTATCCGTCGCCGGCCAGAATTCTATCAGGCGTTCTACAATCTGGGGGTGACCTTCCAGCAGGAGGATCGGCCGGATCAGGCCCTGGCCGCCTTCAAGCAGGCCGCCCGATTGAACCCGGACTTCCCCCAGGCCCAGCTCTCCCTCTTTAACCTTTATTATTATCATTACCGGATGAAAAATTTGGCCCGGCCCCACGGACTACGCTATCTTGAACTCGCCCCCGGCAGCCCGTCGGCCCGGGAGCTGCGGCAGCGGCTGGGCATCCAGTAATCCGGCAGACGAGACTGGCAATGAAACGCACATTCCCACCCTTCCCCCCGGCTGTCCTTACGGTCATTCTGGCCGGTTGTCTGCTCTGCCTCTCCGCCGGCTGCGGGCGGACCCCGAACGGGGAAGAGTCGGCGGCCACCATCTCCGAGCACTTCGGCAAGGCCGAGTTTTTTTACGACCAGGGAGATTATCAGCGGGCGGCGGAAATGTATCTCAAGGCCCTGGTGATCAACCCGGAGAACTCCGAGGCCTGTCTCAAGCTGGGGCTGATTTACGACGACAATCTGAAGGATAAGAAGCGGGCGGCTTTTTATTACCAGGAATGTCTGCGGCTCGAACCCGACACGGAGAGGGCTCCCCTGGTCCGGGGATGGCTGGAGGATGCTCTCGCCGAGGGCACAGTTCCGGCCGTACCGGCCCCCGACCGGTCTCAATCCGCTCGGCGTCCGGACCGGGAGGAGACTTCTCCTCCCCCGGCAGCTTCCCCAATACCGACCCCGGTTCCGTCCCCCCAACCGGCCGGGAGGGCCGCAACCGCTTCCTACACCGTGAGCGGGGGAGACACCCTGGCCGGGATCGCCCGGAAGTTATACGGTGATCCGAACGCCTGGAAACGGATCTTCGAGGCCAACCGGGACCAGCTGGAGAGTCCCCACGCCCTCCGGGTCGGCCAGGAGCTGAAGATCCCCCGCTGATCGGATCGCTGATCAATCAAACCCTGACCGCGGATTAAAAAAGAAGAAGCAAAAATAATAACCGCGGATTAAACGGATTATGCGGATTCAGAAAAGAAAAAATCCGCCCGATCCGCCGAATCCGCGGTTTATGAATCGCCGTGAGCATCCTTAAAGCCATTTTCGGGACCAAGTTTGACCGGGACCGGAAGAAACTGCAGCCGCTGGTCGATGAGATCAATCGGCGGGAAGAGGAATACCAGGCCTTCACCGACGCTGAGATCCGGGCCAAGACCGACGAATTCCGTAGCCGCTTCGCCGCCGCCACCGCCCCGACCCGGAACGAACTGGAGAAGATTCAGGCCGCCCGGGCCGGCGAATTGCCTCCGGACGAGGAGAACGAATTGCAGGTCGAGGAGCGTCGGCTGATCGGCCAGCTCCGCCAGGAAGAGAGATCAGCGCTTGATGAACTGCTACCCGAGGCCTACGCGGCGGTCAAGAACGTCTGCCGCCGGCTGAAGGGCCGGATCATCTCTGTCTGCGGTCAGGAGATCGTCTGGGATATGATCCCCTTTGACGTCCAGCTGATCGGGGCGATCGTCCTCCACCAGGGCAAGATCGCCGAGATGGCGACCGGAGAGGGCAAAACCCTGGTCGCCTCGATGCCCCTTTACCTTAACGCCCTGGCCGGCAAGAACGTTCACCTGGTCACGGTTAACGACTACCTGGCCCGCCGCGACCGGGAATGGATGGGGGCGATCTACGAATTCCTGGGCGTCTCGGTCGGTTGTATCCAGGGCGGGATGTCCCCACCCGAACGGCAGGAGGCCTACCGCTGCGACATCACCTACGGGACCAACAATGAATTCGGGTTTGATTACCTGCGGGACAACATGGCCCGTCGGCAAGAGGAACAGGTCCAGAGAAAATATATCTATTACAACAAAAAGAAGGACGAACTCCAGCGGGGCCACTACTACGCCATTATCGACGAGGTGGACAGTATCCTGATCGACGAGGCCCGGACCCCCCTGATCATCTCCGGACCGGTCTCTGTCTCCACTCACCGCTTCAAGGAAGTGATGCCCCGGATGAAAGAACTGGCCCGAAAGCAGAGCCTCCTCTGCAATCGCCTCTTCAAGGAAGGGAAGGATCTACTCGACCAGGGCGACGAGGAGGAAGCCTACCGGAAGTTTTACCAGGTCAGGAAGGGGGCTCCCCTGAACAAGCAGCTGATGAGCCTTCTCGAACAGCCGGAAGTACGCCGGGCCTTGCAGAAGAACGAGACCGAACTCGACTCCAAATCCAAGCAGTCACCCCGGGCGGACGAAGGCCGGAGCTTAAGGGAGGAACTCTTCTTCACCATCAATGAACGGGCCCACGAGATCGACATCACCGAGAAGGGGCACCGGGCCCTTTCCCCGGGCGATCCCGAGGAGTTCGTCCTCCCGGATTTCCTGGTGGTGAAACAGGAGCTCGAGGATGATCCCTCCCTGCCGGAGGAAGAGAAGGCCCGGCGTCTCCGTTACCTGGAAGAGGAGGTCAACTTAAAGAGCGAGAAGATTCACAACGCCTTGACCTCCCTGCGGGCCTTGGCCCTCTTCGAGAAGGATGTCAACTACGTGATTGACAACAACCAGGTGGTGATTGTCGACGAGTTCACCGGCCGCCTGATGCCGGGGCGGCGGTACAGCGACGGGCTCCACCAAGCCCTGGAGGCCAAGGAGAACGTCACCATCGAACGAGAGACCCAGACCCTGGCCTCGATCACCATCCAAAACTACTTCCGGATGTACGAGAAACTGGCCGGGATGACCGGGACGGCGGCCACCGAGGCGGTGGAGTTCGACAAGATCTACAGTCTCGACGTGGTGGTCATCCCCACCAACCGGCCGATTGCCCGGACCAATTACAACGACCGGATCTACAAGACCAAAAACGAGAAATTCCAGGCAGTGGTCGAGGAGATCGCCGACTGTCATCGGCGTGGCCAGCCGGTCCTGGTGGGAACGATTACGGTCGAGACTTCGGAGATCCTGAGCCGGCTCCTGAAAAGAAGGAAGGTGCCCCACCAGGTTCTCAACGCCCGCTATCATCAGCGGGAAGCCGAGGTGGTGGCCCGGGCGGGTCAGCGGGAGGCGGTTACCATCTCCACCAATATGGCCGGCCGGGGGACCGACATCAAGCTCGGTCCGGGGGTGATTGAACTTGGAGGGCTTCACATCGTCGGGACCGAGCGGCACGAAGCCCGGCGGATCGATCTCCAGCTGCGGGGGCGCTGCGCCCGGCAGGGTGACCCCGGCTCCTCGAGATTCTACCTCTCCCTGGAAGACGACCTGATGCGCCTCTTCGGCTCCGACCGGATCGCCGGGATTATGTCCAAGATGGGCCTGGAGGAAGGAGAGGAGATGACCCACCCGCTCCTGACCCGGGCGATCGTGACCGCCCAGAAGAGGGTCGAGGCCCACAATTTCTCGATTCGCGAACAGATCCTCAAGTACGACGACATCATCAACAAACAGCGCGAGGAAATTTACAGTTTCCGCAACAGCATCATCGACAGCTTCCATCCCCGGCGGGGGATAATGGCGATTATCGAGGAGGTGATCGAGGAGAAGGTTTCCGCTTACTGTCCGGCCGAAGCCCCTCCCGGAGAATGGGACTGGCGGAGCCTGAGTTCCTGGATCTCCACCACCTTCCCGATCAGAATCAACGAAGCCCGCTGGCGCGAAGAAGCCGGTCTTGATCAATCCGCCCTGGTCGACCGGATCCTGGAAATGGTCAGCCGGGTTTACGAATTCAAGGAGGAGTACGAGGGCAAGGAGAACATGCGCCGGCTGGAGAAATTGGTTATCCTGGGCGTGATCGACCGTCTCTGGCAGGAGCACCTCTATTCGATGGACGAGTTGAGACAGGGCATCTCGCTGAGAGCCTATGCCCAGGTCGATCCTCTGATTGCCTACAACCAGGAGAGCTTCAAGATGTTCTCGGCGATGGAGAACAGCCTGAAGCAGGAGGTGGCGGCCAATATCTTCCGCAGCACCGTTCGCCCCCCAGTGGAGTCGTCCAGCGGCAGCCTGATCCACGAGTCGGTCCGGGCCTTCTCCGGGGGCCGCCGGGAGCGATCCCCGGCCCCGGAATTGGCGGGGCGGGAAGCTCCCCCGGGTTTCCCGCCGGCCGCGCCGGCGCCGGAACCGGCCTCCGCCCCCTCCGGCCCCTTCCGGCGGGAGGGGCAGAAGACGGGGCCCAACGACCCCTGTCCCTGCGGAAGCGGGAAGAAATTCAAGAAATGCTGTGGCCGTTAAAATTTTCCTGGGGAAAATTTTAGTTTTTTTTGTACTTCAGCGGAAGTCCTTGGATGGCGCGCAGAGTTGATAATTTTTCTCTAATATTCTTGTTTCCCGCTCCCCCTGGTTCCCTTTCAGTCATTTTCGTCCTTTAGGTCCCTGGTATGTCCCGGCCCAGCATATTCCTCGCCCTCCTGAGCGGCGTCCTCCTCACCCTTCCCTTCCTCTCCTTCTCCCTCGGCCCGGTGGCCTGGATCGCCCTGGTCCCGCTGCTGGCGGCCCTCTGGCAGCGGCCGCCCCGAAAGGGTTTTTCCCTCGGCCTCCTGGCGGGGGTGGTCTGGGGGTATGGAGGTCTATACTGGCTGCATCTGGTAACCGTGCCCGGTTATCTGGTCCTCGCTTTCTACCTGGCCCTCTATCCCGCCGTCTGGTCGGGCTGGTTCGCGCTCCTCTCGTCCCGGCGTCCGGGCTGGCTGTGGTGGGCGGCCCCCTCCGGGTGGGTCGTTCTCGAGTACCTGAGGACCCACCTGCTCTCCGGTTTTCCCTGGAACCTTTTGGGCATCAGCCAGGTCCGCAATCTTCCCCTGATCCAGGTTGGTTCCCTGACCGGGGTATACGGGGTGGGTTTTCTTTTAGTCTTGGTCAACACAGTAATCGCCTCCGCGGTGGTCTTTCTCCGAGCCCGGCGCGGGCCGGGGAAACTACCCCGCCCGGGGGGGCTCCTCCCCGCCTTCCTCCTCCTCAGTGCCGCCCTCCTTTACGGTCGGCATACCCTGCGGTCGGGCGGGGAGGAACCGGTCTCCGGATCCCTCGAGGTGACGGTGGTCCAGGGGGCGATCCGCCAGGAATTGAAGTGGGTGCCCGCCCTTGCCCCCGCCCATCTCCGGACTTACCTCGATCTCAGTCTCCGGGCCCTGGCCCGGTCCAGCGACCTGCTGATCTGGCCGGAATCGGCCCTGCCTTATTATCTGGAAGAGACGCCGGCCGTTCGACGGCGCCTGGAAGACCTGGCGTCCCGCAGCGGGGCTTACCTGCTGTTCGGGGGCGACTATCGGGACGAGGGCGGACATTTCAACAGTGCCTATCTGATCTCCCCCCGGGGAGGTCCCCGGTTCCGCTACGACAAGGTTCACCTGGTTCCCTTCGGCGAATACACCCCCTTGCGGTCCGTCTTTCCCTTTCTCGGCCGGGTGGTCCCCTGGGAGGAGGATTTCTCTCCCGGCCCGGGGTATCCGGCCTTCCCTCTCTCCGACCTCGCCTCGCCCGGCCGACCGCCGGCCCGGATCGGGGTCCTGATCTGTTACGAGGATATCTTTCCCGGACCCTCGCGGGAGCTGGCCCTCCGGGGGGCGGACCTCCTGGTCAACGTTACCAACGACGCCTGGTTCGGGGATACCCCCGCTCCCTTTCAGCACGCCTTTGCCGCCTTCTTTCGGGCGGTGGAAAATCGGGTCTACCTGGCCCGGGCCGCCAACACCGGGTATTCGTGCATTATCGACCCCTGGGGGAGGGTGGTCGGCGAGGTGTCTGACGAAAGGGGGCGGAAACTCTTTGTCTCCGGCTGGGCGACCGCTTCCGTTTATCCCCGCCCGCGGTCCTCCTTTTATCGCGAGTACGGAGACGTCTTCTCCTGGATCTGCCTCGGTCTGGCCCTCTGTGCCACCCTGGGCTTGCTGCCGATCAGGAGCCGTGGCGGCGCCTGACCGGCCGGGATTTCTTTTATTGTCTTTTCTTTCCCCGGGTGACAAGATAAGCGACTGCTCCGGTTCGGGGAGGATAACGAGAAGTTTATTGACAGGATTAACAGGATAATTTTAGACAGGATAACAGGATCGACAGGATATTTTTTTTGGAGGGGGGATATCAGGATGCTGTTTTTTGGGGCCGGATAACCGAATAATCCGGAATGCGGGAAAATTCCATCCCGTTGATCCTGTTATCCCGTCCAAATCAAGGGGGCGAGGTTGAGGGATAATCAGCTATGATCTTGTCTGAGGGAGATTAATGTCCGAGGAAGTAAATGAAAGGCTGAAAGAGATCCGGGAGAGATACGCCCGGATCAGGGGGTATCTTTGACCTGCCCGGCCGGCGGGAACGCCTGAAGGAACTTGAACTGGAGATGACCCGGCCGGGATTCTGGGATAATCGGGAACAGGCCCAGGATACCGTCCGGGAATTGAAGGAAATCCGGGATCTGATCGACCCTTGGGAAGCTCTGGGCGGGGAGATCTCCGACCTGGAAGAACTGGCCGGGATGGCCCGGGAGGACGAGGGGTTGGCGGGCGAGATCGCCGCCGAGGTGGGGAAGCTGGCCGACCGCCTCGATCGCCTGGAGCTGGGGGCGATGCTCTCCCGGCCGGAAGACAACAGCAACGCCTACTTCTCCCTCCAGTCGGGGGCCGGCGGCACCGAATCTTGCGATTGGGCTGAGATGCTCTGGCGGATGTACAGCCGCTGGTTCGAGGACAGGGGCTACTCGGCCCGGGTGCTCAGTCTGACTCCGGGGGATGAAGCGGGGATCAAGAGCCTTCTGGCCCTGGTCACCGGGGGCCGGGTCTTCGGATACCTGAAGTCCGAGCGGGGGGTGCACCGGCTGGTCCGCATCTCCCCCTTTGATTCCAACCAGCGCCGGCATACCTCGTTCGTATCGGTGGACGTAATCCCGGAGGTGGGAGAGGAGATCGAGATCAAGATCGAGGATAAGGATCTGCGGGTGGACACCTACCGCTCTTCCGGGGCCGGGGGGCAGCATGTCAACGTAACCGACTCCGCCGTTCGGATCACCCATATCCCGACCGGGATCGTTGTCCAGTGCCAGAACGAACGGTCCCAGCACAAGAACCGGGTTCAGGCGATGAAGGTTTTGAAGTCCCGGCTCCATCAGCTGGAACTGGAAGAAAAAGAAAAGGCACTGGCTGAGCATTACGAAGATCAAAAGAAGATCGAATGGGGGAGTCAGATCCGCTCTTACGTCTTCCAGCCCTATACAATGGTTAAGGATCACCGGACCGGGTTGACGGTTGGGGATATCAAGGGCGTGATGGACGGGGACATCGACCCATTCATATTGGAGTATCTGCGGACGACTGCGGGCGGTAATCAGTAATCGGTAACCAGTAAGCCGACTCGTTTGATGGTCGGAGTAAGTTCAATATCAGCTAAGGAAGCAGTAAAATGGAAGACTTGCGAGCTCAGCGGCTGAAGAAGATCGAGGAGCTGCGCTCCCTCGGTGTGGATCCCTTCGGAGGAAGCTTCGAGCGGAATGTCCGGGCGGCTGACTGTCATTCCGATTACTCGGAAGGACGGGGCGTGGCGATGGCCGGCCGTCTGGCCGCGATTCGGGGCCACGGGAAGACCGTCTTCGCCGACCTCGTCGACGCCACCGGCAAGATTCAGCTTTACCTGAGGAGGGACAACCTGACCGGGCGGGAACTGGAAGTGCTTGATCGTCTTGACCTGGGAGATATCGTGGGGGTGAAGGGTGAACTCTTCACGACCCGGAAAGGAGAGATCAGCGTCCTGGTCAGGGAGCTGGTTCTGCTGAGCAAGGCGCTCCAGCCGCCTCCGGAAAAGTGGCACGGCCTGAAGGATCGGGAGACCCGCTACCGCCGCCGATATCTCGACCTGATCGCCAACCGGGAGGTGGCGGATCTCTTCCGGCTCCGCTGTCGGATTATCCGGGAGATTCGCAGCTTCCTGGACCGGCGGGGGTTTCTCGAGGTGGAAACTCCGATGATGCAGCCGCTCCCGGGCGGTGCCGCGGCTCGCCCCTTTGAGACCTTCTATACCGCACTCGACACCCCGATGTTTCTTCGAATCGCCCCTGAACTTTACCTGAAGCGGCTGCTGGTCGGAGGCTTCGAGAAGATCTACGAGCTGAACCGGAATTTTCGCAACGAGGGGCTCTCCCGGAGCCATAACCCGGAATTCACTATGCTCGAGATCTACGAGGCCTTCGGGGATTGCCGGTCGATGATGGAACTGGTCGAGGCCCTGGTTACCGGAGTCAGCCAGACTGTTCGCGGAGACCTCGCTCCCGTCCACGGGGAGGAGGTGATCGATCTGACCCCGCCCTGGCGGAGGGTCCGCTACCGCGAGCTGGTGGCTGACTTTATCGGGGGCGCCGATTGGTTTTCCCGCAACCGGGAAGAGATGGCCGCCGAGGCGATCCGGCGCGGCCTGGAGGTCACGGAGGAGATGACCCCGCTGGAGATCACTCATGAGATCTATGAGAAATGCATCGAGCCCTCCCTGCTCCAGCCGACCTTTGTCCTGGAATTCCCCGCTCCCCTGGTCCCCCTGGCCCGATTGAAGGAAAACGACCCGGAGGCGGTGGATGTCTTTGAGCTGGTCGTCAACGGGACCGAACTGGCCCCGGGATACTCGGAACTGAACGATCCGCTGGAGCAGCGAGACCGCTTTCGGAAACAAGCCGCCGCTCGCTCCCCGGAGGGGCCCGGAACCGGCGGACAGATAGACGAGGACTTTCTGGAGGCGATGGAGTCGGGGATGCCGCCGGCTGGCGGAACCGGGATCGGGGTTGACCGCCTGGTGATGCTCCTGACCGGGGCCTCCTCGATCCGGGATGTCATCCTCTTTCCCCAGTTGAGGCCGGTAACCGGATAATAAATACTGAATATCCGATGTTTCCCTTCACCATCTGGACCGGGCTGCGTTTCCTCCGTTTCCGAGGCAAGGAATCCTTTGTCTCCCTGATTACCGTCATCTCCGTCACCGGCGTGGCGGTGGGAGTGATGACCCTGATGGTGGTTATGTCGGTGATGAGCGGCTTTGACCGGGAGCTGAAAGAGAAATTCCTCGGGGTCTACGGCAACGTGGTCATCACCTCCTCCGGACTGATCGAGGATTATCCCCGGTTGATTACCTTGGCCGAGGATATAGACCGGGTAGAGGCCGCCGCTCCCTTTATCGCCGGCCAGGTCATCCTGCGCACCCGGACCCGGGCCCTGGGTGTCAACCTTCGGGGGATCGATCCGGAGGCGGAGGTCCGGGTCAGCCGCCTTGGTGAGTACATCCAGGAAGGGAGGCTGAATCTGGCCGAGGACGAGATCCTCGTCGGGGCTCAGTTCGCCCGGATCTGCGGTCTCCAGCTGGGTGACCGGGTGATCATCATCTCCCCCGGCCGGGGACTCCTCCCCGGCGCGGCCGGGGCCCGCCGACAGGGATTTGCGGTGGCGGGAATCTTCAAGTCGGGGATGGCGCAGTATGACCTGGAACTGGCCTATGTCAACCTGGCGGCGGCCGCCGAACTGTTTGGTTTCGGAGATGGCGTCAACGGGATCGGTCTCAAGATCGACGACGTCGAGTTTGCCCACGCGGTCAAGCTGGAGATCGAGAAGCTACTTCCTCCGCCCCGCTACCAGATCCGGAGCTGGATGGAACTTAACAAGCCGCTCTTCGCCGCCATCCAGGTGGAGAAGAACCTGATGTTTCTGATCGTGATGCTGATTACCGTGGTGGCTTCCCTGAACATCGCCAGTACCCTGATCGTCTCGGTCAAGGAGAAGACCCGCGCGATCGGGATCTTCAAGGCCCTGGGCGCGACTGAGGCGATGGTCCGGAAGATCTTCACGCTCCAGGGGTTGCTGATCGGCCTTTTCGGCACCCTGGCCGGAGTGGTGGCCGGCCTGCTTTTGATCGCCCGGATCAACGATGTCGCCGACTTCATCTCCGCCCGATTCGGGATCGAGGTCTTTCCCCCCGACGTGTATTACTTCGAGAGCATCCCGGCCCGGATCAACCCGCTGGAGACGGCCGTGATCGCCGGCTGCGCTTTGCTGATCAGCATCCTGGCCTCACTCTATCCGGCCTGGCGGGCCGCCCGGATGGAGCCGGTCCAGGCCTTGCGTTACGAATAATCGCGGAGATCTTAATCCGGCCCGGGTTTTAAAAGCGGCAATTCAATCGGACTGTTACGAGGATGGAAAACCGACAACGGGATAATCAGGCGGAAGTTTTTCTCGCCGCCCGGGGAGTAACCCGGGTCTTTCGGGTGGGCAGACGCAGTCTCCCCATCCTGCGGGGGATCGATCTATCCTTGAAGAAAGGGGAGGTTGCCGTGCTCTCCGGTCCCTCGGGGGCGGGGAAGAGTACGCTCCTCCATATTCTCGGGGCCCTGGATTCGCCGACCGCCGGACGGGTGGAACTGGACGGTGAGGACATCTTCCGCCTGGGCCGCCGGGCCCGGGCTCGTCTGCGCAGCGAAAGAATCGGCTTTGTCTTCCAGTTCTTCCATCTCCTGCCGGAATTCCGGGCCTGGGAGAACGTGGTTATGCCCCGCCGGATCCGCTCCGCCGGGGGCGCTCTCAACGGACGGTTAAGGGACACCGCCGCCCGGCTGCTCGATCTGGTTGGGATGAGCGAAAGGATGGAGCATTATCCTTCCCAGCTCTCCGGGGGCGAGCAGCAGCGGGTGGCGGTGGCCCGGGCCCTGGCCAATGACCCGGATCTGATTCTCGCCGACGAGCCCACCGGCAACCTCGACTCCCATTCCGGCGGTGAGTTGCTCAAGCTGCTGGAGAAACTGCATTCCGAGACAGGGAAGACCCTGCTGGTGGTCTCCCACGACAAGCAGGTCGCCGAATGGGCGCCCCGGATTATCCGGATCCGGGACGGGCGGATCGAGGAGACGGGATAACCGGATTGTTTTCGACAGAATAACGGGATAAATAAGGATAAGAATCAGTCCTTTCCCCTATCCGGTAGATCCTGTTATCCTGTCAGAAAAAAAGAGGGCGAGGTGGGGGAGCGAAATTATTCAGCTGTCTATAAAGGTGTCCGTGAAAGGTATTCAAGGGGAGGGATGAGATATGCAAGTCTACGTTAACGGGGAATACTTTGAGAAGGAGGATGCCAGGATATCGGTCTTTGATCACGGCCTCCTTTACGGCGATGGGGTTTTCGAGGGGATCCGGGTTTACGCCGGAAAGATCTTCAAGTTCGATGAGCATCTGGAGAGGCTTTACGAATCGGCCAAGTCGATCGACCTCGCCGTCCCCCTTCCGCTGGAAGAGATGAAAGCCGCGGTCTTGGAGACCGTCCGCCGTAACGGTTTGGCTGACGCCTACATCCGTCTCTTGATCACCAGGGGAGTCGGCAACCTGGGATTGAACCCTTATACCTGCGGAAAATCCGGTCTGATCATCATCGTTGATAAGATCGCGCTCTACCCTCCCGAACTCTACGACCAGGGGTTGGCAACGGTTACGGTGGCGACCCAGAGGAATCTTCCGGAAGCAATCAATCCCCGGATTAAGTCGCTCAATTATCTGAACAACATCCTGGCCAAAATCGAGGCGATCAACGCGGGAGTGGAGGAGGCGATTATGCTCAACTCCTTCGGTTTCGTCTCCGAGTGCGCCGGGGATAACATCTTCGCCGTCCGCAAGGGGGCGATCCTCACCCCGTCGATCAGTATGGGGGTCTTGGAAGGGGTCACCCGAAATGTCGTGATCGAGATGGCCCGGGAGAGGGGAATAGACGTTAAGCAGCTGGTGATGACCCGCCACGATCTCTTTATCGCCGATGAGTGTTTCCTGACCGGGACCGCCGCCGAAATCGTCCCCGTGGTTAGGGTTGATGGGCGGCAGATCGGTGACGGCCAGCCCGGCCCGCTCACCCGCGACCTGATGCAAGAATACCACCGCCTGACCCGGGAAGAAGGGACGGAGGTGGGTAATCAGTAATCGGTAAGCAGTGAGCAGTGAGCAGTAAGCAGTGGTCGGCTGCTTGCTCGGAACAACCCCATTTGCCGGGGAGGATTATTCGATTCCCTGGAATGAATATTAAATCACTAAAATTTTTCCCCAGGAAAAATTTTAATATGATCTGTCCCAACTGCGGCAAGAACGAAGTTACCGTCCACTATACCGAGTTCGTTGACGGGAAGATGGTCGAGTACCATCTCTGCGAAGCCTGCGCCCGGGAGAAGGGTTTTGCCCTTACCCCCTCCGACGCGATGGCCGAGCTGATCAGCAGCCTGGCGGCGTCCCCGCATTCGGCCGAGGACGAGGATCTCGCTTGTCCCCACTGCGGATTGACCCTGAAGGAGCTGCGGGAAGGAGGCCGGCTGGGCTGCGGGGAGTGCTACCGGACGTTTTCGGCCAACCTGGCGCCTCTCCTCAAGGCTCTCCACCGGGGCGACCGCCATGTCGGGAAGATTCCGGTCGCCGGCGCCCCGGCCCGGCCGGCGGGGAAGGGCAAAGCTTCCTCCCGGACCGTCGAGGATCTCCGGTCCCGAATCGCCCGGCTGAAGAAAGAGGTGGAGAAAGCCGTGGCCGCCGAAGATTACGAGAAGGCCGCCCGGCTTCGGGATCGGATCGCGGCGCTCAAGGGCGGAGAGGAAGCGCCCGGGCGCGACCGATGACGACCCGATTCCTGCAGAATACTGCCCCCTGGCTCTCCGGTGACGGCCCGGAGGCGGACATTGTCTTTTCCAGCCGTCTTCGCCTGGCCCGGAATATTCGGGGATATAACTTTTCCCGGAGACTGGAACCCGCCCGCCGGCGCCGCCTCTTTGACGAGATCGTCTCTGGGGTCCGCCGGGCGGAGATCATCGATGATCCCCTGGTCTTCCGGCTGGAGGAATTAGCTCCGCTCGACCGCCAGTTCCTGCTGGAACGGCACCTGATCAGCCGCGAGCTTTCGGCGGAGGGGCAGGGGGGGGTGATGGTAGGTCAGGACGAGATCGTCAGCCTGATGATCAACGAGGAAGACCATATCCGTGTCCAGGTTATCCGTTCCGGTCTGAGTCTGCGAGACTGCTGGGAATCCATCGACAGGATTGACAGCTTGCTGGAGCGGGAACTGGCTTTCGAGTGGACGGATGAACTTGGCTATCTGACCGCCTGCCCCAGCAATGTCGGAACCGGGATGAGAGCTTCGGTGATGATGCACCTCCCGGCCTTGGTCCTCCAGCGCCAGATCGGGAAGATCATCCAGGCCCTGGGCAAGCTCGGCCTGGCGGCCCGGGGACTTTACGGCGAGGGTTCGCCGGCTTCGGGCAATATTTTCCAGGTCTCCAATCAGGTCACCCTGGGGAAATCGGAAGCGGAGATTATCGGCGACCTGGAAAGGATCGTCTTAAAGATCATAGTCCACGAGCGCGCCGGGCGCAAACAGCTTCTCGAAGGCCAGTTGCTCAAGCTGGAAGACCGGGTCTACCGGGCCCGTTCCCTCCTCGGGCAGGCCCGGCTGATTTCATCCGAGGAGACCATCGGCCTCCTCTCCCTCCTCCGGATGGGAGTGGATCTCGGGATTCTGGAAGCCATTCCCCGCCGGACCCTCAACCAAATTTTTATTCAGTCGCAGCCCGCTCATCTCCAGAAGCTGGCCGGGAGCGAGCTGACCGCGGTGAAGCGGGACGCTCTCCGGGCCCGGTTGATCCGGGAACGACTGGCCCCACCCGATAAGGAAGACTAAGATGTTTGAAAAATTCACCCCCCGGGCGCGGCAGGTTATCCTGTTGGCCCGCAAGGAAGCGGATCGTTTCAATCATAACTATATCGGCACCGAGCACATCCTCCTCGGACTGGTCAAGCTGGGGCAGGGGGTAGCGGTGGACGTCTTAAGGGAGATGGGGGTGGACTTCGAGACCCTCTGGCTGGAGATCGAACGGGCGGTCGGGGCCGGTCCGGAGACCAAGGTGATCGGCGAAGTACCGCTGACTGTCAAGGCTCGCCGGGTGATCGAACTGGCCCTGGAGGAGGCCCAGCAGCTCCAGCACAGCTATATCGGCACCGAACATATCTTGCTCGGTTTGATCCGGGAAGGGGAGGGGGTGGCGGCCCGGGTTCTCGCCAACCTGGGGGTGGACCTGGAGCAGACCCGCCGCCGGGTGCTGGACAAGCTGAAGTCGGAATACGGTGCACCTTCGCCCACCACCCGACCGGCGCCGGGGAAAAAGAAGGCGGGCAAGAGTCCGGCCCTGAAGGCTTTCGGCCGCGATCTGACCGAGCTGGCCCGGGCGGGCAAACTCGACCCGATTATCGGCCGGGAACTCGAGGTGGAAAGGGTCAGCCAGATCCTCTGCCGGCGGACCAAGAATAACCCGGTTTTGATTGGGGAGGCCGGGGTGGGCAAGACCGCCATTGCCGAAGGGATGGCCCAGAAGATCGTCGCCGGAGAGGTCCCCGAGATTCTCCGTCGGAAGAAGTTGATCACCCTCGATCTGGTTCTGATGGTGGCCGGGAGCAAGTACCGGGGCCAGTTTGAGGAACGGCTGAAGGCGGTAATGGATGAGATCAAGCGCGATGGGAACGTATTGCTCTTCATCGACGAGTTGCACACCATTGTCGGGGCTGGAGCCGCCGAGGGGGCGATGGACGCCTCCAACATCCTCAAGCCTGCTCTCTCCCGGGGCGAGATCCAGTGCATCGGGGCCACCACCATGAACGAGTACCGCAAGTACATCGAGAAGGACGCCGCCCTGGAACGGCGCTTCCAGACCATTCGAGTCGCCCCCAACACGGTCAAGGAAACCGTCGAGATTCTCAAGGGACTGCGGAAGAAATACGAGGAGCATCATAACGCCGCCATCACCGACCGGGCGATCAGCGCCGCCGCCGAACTCTCCGACCGGTATCTCCCCGGACGTTACCTCCCGGACAAGGCGATCGACCTGATCGACGAAGCCGCCGCCCGGGCCCGGATCAAGGTGATGACCCGCCCCCCGTCCCTGAAGAAGATGGAACAGAAGGTTGCCCTGATCCGGGAGCGCAAGGAGCAGGCGGTCAAGGATCAGGACTTCGAGGAGGCGGCCCGCCTCCGGGACGAGGAGAAGCGGTCCGAGGAGAAACTCGCGGCCCGCCTCTCCCGCTGGAGGGACGCCGGGGCGGCCCGACGGGTTAAGGTCGACGAAGAGGAGGTGGCCCGAGTTCTCTCGAAGTGGACCGGGATTCCGGTTTCCCGGATGGAAGAGGAGGAGACGGAGAAACTGTTGAGAATGGAGGAAGCGATCCACCAGCGCGTCATCGGGCAGGACGAGGCGATCGGCGCGATCTCCCGGTCCCTGCGCCGGTCCCGGGCCCGGCTGAAGGATCCGCGCCGGCCGATCGGGTCTTTTATCTTCCTCGGTCCGACCGGGGTGGGAAAAACCTACTTGGCCCGCGCCCTGGCCGAATTCATGTTCGGCGACGAGGAGGCCTTGATCCAGCTCGATATGTCCGAGTATATGGAGAAGTTCGCCGTTTCCCGGATGGTCGGCTCGCCCCCCGGTTACGTAGGCTACGAGGAAGGCGGCCAGCTGACGGAGCAAGTCCGCCGCCGCCCCTACTCGGTGGTTCTCTTCGACGAGGTCGAGAAAGCCCACCCGGAAGTGATGGGAATTCTCCTCCAGATTCTCGAAGAGGGGACCCTGACCGACAACTGGGGACGAGCGGTCGACTTCCGCAACACCGTGGTGATTATGACCTCCAACGCCGGGGCCGACCTGATCCGCAAGGAAACCACCGTAGGTTTCGGCGCCCGGACCCGGCAGGACCAGTACCAGGAGATCAAGGACGCCGTGCTCGGCGAGGTGAAAAAGCTCTTCAAGCCGGAATTTCTCAACCGGGTGGACGACATCATCGTCTTTCACCAGTTGACCCGTGAGCACCTGATCCGGATTCTCGATCTGGAGCTGGTGGAGGTCCGATCGCGTCTGGCCGAGCAGGGGGCCGGACTGGAGATAACTCGCCCGGCCAAGGAATTCCTGATCTCGGATCACTACGACTACAAGATGGGCGCCCGGCCCCTCCGCCGGGCCCTGGAAAAAGGGCTGGAAGATCCGCTGGCCGAATTGATTCTCCGGGGTAAGGTTATTCCGGAGAGCACGGTCAGGGTCGGCCTGAAGAACCGGCAGCTGACTTTCTCCGTAGCCGGGAAACCACGGGCCAGGAAGAGCTGATCCCGCCGGGGGGTATCAGGATGATCCCGATCGAGGTTAATTCCGCCCGCCTTCGGCCCTCCCATCCAGTGGCCCGGGCCGGGTTAATCTTTCTCGCTCTCTGGATCCTGCCCTGGTCGCTGGCCGGAAGCACTCCCGCCCCTGAGTTTTCGCCCACCCCGGTCCTGAATCGACTCCGGTTTCAGCAGGAAATCCTCGATTTGAAGCTCCGGGCGCTCCGGCAGCCCGGTTCCTCCTCCATTCGAGACCGGTTGGCCGCGGTCTACCTAGACTCCGGCCAGCCGGAAAAGGCGATCACCCTTTACCGGCACGCGATGGTCTTCGAGCCTTCCCGGACTGACTTCTATCACCGTCGGCTGGCCGGCATTTACCGCCGTCTGGGCCGGGACGAGGAGGCGGAAGTGGAACTGGAGCTGGCGAGGGAGTCCGCTCCGGAGACCTTCGCCCAGCGTCGCCGCCGGCAGCTGGAAGCCTGGGAGGAGGAAGGGCGGGAAGATCTCCTGCTCCAGCAGTACCGGTTTCTCTACTGGACGGAGAAAGTTTCCCGGGATCGGTATCTGAGGGATATCGCCCGCCTCCTCGCCGATCGGGGGAAACGAGAGGAAGCCGAACCATACTACCGGATGCTGATCGACGGCTATCGTGAGCGGATCAAGACCCGTCCGTCCTCGGCGGTTGATTATCACCTCCGGATCGCCGGGATTTATGAGGAGATGGGAGATCACCAGGCCGCCGCCGATAAATATCGCCAAGCGGTGGAACTGGAGGGAGAGGGGGGGAGTCGGGCGCTGCTCCAGGAAGCCGACTACTACCGGTCCCGGGGGGAGCCCGACCGAGCGATTGACCTTTACCGCGAGGCGCAAGCCCGGCCGGGGGCGGATCGATCCGCGATCTCGCTGTGGATTTCCACCCTGCTGGAGCGGGCGGGACGACCGGACGAGGCCCGGGCCGAGCTGGAACGGGTATCCGAACTGGAAGACGGAGAAGAGGGCGACGCCGCTATTCGGCTCGCCCTTCTTTTGGAGCGCCAGGGGAAGTTGGAAGAGGCCCTGGACGGGTATCATGCCCTTCTTTCCGGTCTCGACTCCACCCGGCGGGCGCGACTCTGGGAAAGAATCGGCCGGCTGCTATCGCGCCTCGACCGGGAAGAGGAGGCCACCCGAGCCTACCGGGAAGCGTTTCAGCTGAGGGAGACGGAACGGGGGGAGGGGAGTCCCTCGGCGGTCTATCTGGAAAAGGCGATCTTCCTGGCCGAGAAGGGGAAATTGGAGGAACTGGCCGGGGATTATTCCCGGCAGTTGGCCGGGGTCTACCGGGGACTCCTCGCCGCTGATCCCGAGCGGGCGGATTATTACCATCGCAAGCTGGGGGATCTGCTGCGGGATCAGGAGGATTATCAGCAGGCGGCCGCCCACTATCGGGCCTGGAGCAGTCTGGCTCCCGATGATCCCGATCCGCACTATCGGCTCTACCGTCTCTACCGCGATTATCTGGACAACCCGCTCGGGGCCGAGAGGCACCGGGAGCGGTATCGGGAGTTGCGGAAGAAAAACCGCGGATCCGACTGAAGAATTTTTAACCGCGGATTAAGCGGATTGGGCGGATTTTGAAAAATACCTTACGGAGGTTAAGAAATTCCAAGGAGTGAATGATTATGAAGTGGACCGAAACCCTGATCAACACCCGGCGGGACGACCCGCAGGAAGCCGAAATCCCCAGTCATCGCTTGATGCTCCGGGCCGGTCTGCTCCGCAAACTGGCCTCCGGGCTCTATACCTGGTTGCCGCTGGGCTTGAGGGTCCTGCGGAAGGTGGAGGCCATTATCAGGGAGGAGATGGATCGGGCCGGAGCGCGGGAGATCTTGATGCCGATTCTCCAGCCCCGCGGCCTCTGGGAGAAGAGCGGCCGCTGGGAGGCGATGGATGACGTAATGCTCAAGGTCCGGACCCACCAGGGCCGGGAGCTGGTCCTGGGCCCCACTCACGAAGAGGTGGTGACCGCTCTGGTCGCCGGGGAAATCAGTTCCTATCGGCAGCTTCCGATCAACCTCTACCAGATCAACTCCAAGTTCCGGGATGAGATCCGCCCCCGGTTCGGGGTAATGCGCTGCCGCGAATTCCTGATGAAGGACGCGTACAGTTTCGACCTCGACGAGGCCGGCGCCGACCGCAGTTACCGTTCCATGTACGAGGCCTATCGGCGCATCTTCGCCCGTTGCGGCCTGGAGGCGATGCCGGTGGAAGCGGATACCGGAATGATGGGGGGACGGGGATCGCACGAGTTCATGGTCCCGGCCGAAACCGGCGAGGACGCGATCGCGGTCTGCCCGAGCTGCGCCTACGCCGCCAATGTCGAACAGGCCGCCGTCGGCGGAGGGCCGGTTTCTCCCCGCCGGACCGAAGAAGAATTGGAGGAGGTTGCCACCCCGGGGTTGCGGACGGTCGAAGAACTGAGCAAATTCCTCGGCGCGGAGCCCGCCCGTTTTCTCAAGACGATGATTTATCTTGTCTCCGGGGAACCGGTGGTGGTGCTGATTCGGGGCGACCGCGAGGTGAACGCGAGCAAACTGGCCCGCCGTCTCGGCGGTTCCGAGGCGGTTCTGGCCGGTGAGGAGACGATCCGCGCGGTCACCGGCGCCCCTCCGGGATTTGCCGGCCCGGTGGGACTTTCAGGACTTCGGATTCTGGCCGATTTCAGCGTCTCTCGGATCGCCGACGGAATTACCGGAGGGAATCGGGAGGATCTGCACCTGCTTCACGTCAATATCGATCGAGACTGTCCCCCCCTGGAATACGCCGACCTGGCGGTCGCCGTCGCCGGCGACCCCTGTCCCTCCTGTTCAACCCCGCTGGAAATCCGGCGGGGGATCGAGGTCGGCCACGTCTTCAAGCTGGGAACCAAGTACAGCCAAACGCTGGGGGCAATCTTTAAGGACGAGGCGGGGGACGACTGCCCGGCGATTATGGGCTGCTACGGGATTGGGGTCAGCCGGACGGTAGCGGCGGTCATCGAGCAGCACCACGACGAAAAAGGGATTATCTGGCCGGCCGCGGTGGCCCCCTACCAGGTTCTGCTTTTGACTCTGGCTCCCGACCAACCGGAGGTGGCCCGGGCGGCCGAGGACCTACTCGCCCGCCTGGAAGAAAATGGTCGGGATGTCCTCTATGACGACCGCCCGGTCTCGGCCGGGGTGAAGTTCAACGACGCCGACCTGGTCGGCATCCCGGTCCGGATCACCATCGGGAAGAAGTTTTTGCAGACCGGCCTGATGGAGGTCAAGGCCCGCCGCTCGGAGGAGGTTCACTCCGTCCCGCCGGAAGAAGTCCCTGCTCTGGTCGAGAAGTTGCTGGATTAGCCGCGCTGGAGAGCGGAGGTGATCTCTCGCCGGAACATCCGGATTAAACCTTTGCCCGGCGGCGGCGTTTGATAAGCGGGGTATCGTGCATTCAAAGGACCGGGCCAGAATCCCGGAAACGGCAGATGATCAAAACGACTTGCCTTGTCATTTCGGCCGCCTGGCTCCTCCTGGCGGTTATCTCCGGGCCGGCCCGGGGAGAGGAGGTGATTACCTGGGAGGACTGCGTCCGGGAAGCTCTCCTCCAGCAGCCCGAACTCCTGGCCGCCCGGGAGTCGGTGGAGCAGGCCCGGGCCCGGGTGGGCCAGAGTCGGAGCGGACTTCTCCCCCAGGTCCGGGGATCGGCGTCCGTTGACCGGTCCAGCCAGGACGAAGACCCGACCTCCTACGGCTATTCGCTCCAGGGTTCGCAGCTCTTCTTCGACGGTCTCGGGAGCTGGTACGATACCTGGGCGGCCGAGGAGAACCTGATTGCGGCCCAGTTCGACTACGCGAACAACTCCGCCCGGATCCGGCACAATCTCCGGACCGCCTTTATCGATCTCCTCCAGGCTCAGGAACTGCAGACCCTGACCGAGGAGATACTCCAGCGCCGGGTCCAGCAGTCCGAGATGGTCAGCCTGCGCTACGACGCCGGACGCGAGCACCGGGGAGCCCTGATGACCGCGCAGGCCAACCTGGCCCAGGCCCGTTTCGACCGGGAACAGGCCGGACGGGACATTCGGCTCTCCCAGCAGAGACTTTGCAAGGAGCTGGGCCGTTCGGAATACCGGCCCCTGGTCGCCCAGGGAGAGTTCGAGCCGGCGACCCCCCTCGAACCCGAGCCGGAGATGGAGGAGATTCTCGAACTCAACCCCACGGTGCTCAAGCTCCGGGCCGATCTGGAAGCTGCCCGGTACGCCGTGAAATCCTCCCGGGCGGGTTTCTCGCCCTCAATCTCCGGCAGCGCCCGGATCGGCCGCTCTGACTCCAGCTGGCCCCCCGAAAACGAGAGCTGGAGCCTGGGCCTGAGTCTCTCCCTGCCCATCTTCGAGGGGGGAAAACGGATCGACGACCTGAGCCGGGTCAACTCGGTCCTGCGCCAATCGGAGGAGAAATTGCGCTCGGGTCTCTACGATACCCGGCTCTCCCTGGAGCAGGCCTGGAAAAATTACCTCGATGCCCGAGAGCGGGTTGTTATCCGCCTCCTCTTCCAGGAAGCGGACGAAGAACGTTCCCGGATCGCCGAGGCCCAGTACTCGACCGGAATCCTCTCTTTCGACAACTGGATCATCATCGAGGATAATATGGTTCGCTCCCGCAAGTCGCTCCTGGAGGTCCGGGCCGGGGCGCTGAACGCCGAGGCCGCCTGGCTCCTGGCCCAGGGGGTGACCCTGGAGGGCTTCCCCGCCGGGCAACCCCCGGAGTTCTGATCTCCTTAAATAAAATTAATTCACCGCAAAGACGCAGAGGACGCAAAGGGGCGCAAAGAGTTTTTTTAGTTTCTTTTCCACCTGGAATATAACCTCGAAATTATCAGGGGCATCGGAACGGTAAGGGATTCCGAACTTAAACTTTAAAATTCCTCTGCGTATCTCTGCGCTCTTTGCGTCTTTGCGGTGAAAAAAATCGCGCCGGAGGCGCCGGAACGGGAAGGACGGGCTGATGAAAAAAACGAAAATTAAAATAATTATCATCCTGGCGGTTCTGGCGGTTGGCGGGGCAGCGGGGTGGTATTTCCTGGGGCGGGGAGGGGAGGAGCAGCTCTACCGGGAGATCACCCCCGTCCGGGGCGAGATCCGGATCACCATCTCCACCACCGGGGTGGTCGAGCCCCAGAACCGGCTTGAGGTCAAGCCTCCGATCTCCGGCCGGGTGGAGGAGATCAGGGTCAGGGAGGGCGACCGGGTGGAGGCGGGATCGATCCTGGCCATCCTCAGTTCCTCCGACCGGGCCTCCCTCCTCGACGCCGCCCGGTTCCGGGACGACGAGACCCTGAAGTACTGGGAAGAGGTATACCGGCCCAGTCCCCTGATCGCCCCGATCGCCGGCGAGGTGATCGTACGATCGGTCGAACCGGGGCAGACCGTGAGCGGCAACGATGTCATTCTGGTCATCTCCGACCGGCTGATCGTCAAGGCCCAGGTTGACGAGACCGACATCGGCAAGGTGAAGAAGGGCCAGGAGGCCACCATCAGTCTCGACGCCTACCCGGAGACGAAAGTTCTCTCCACGGTCGATCACATCGCTTTCGAGTCGCAGCTGGTCAGCAACGTGACCATTTACGAAGTCGATATCCTTCCCCGGAGCGTTCCCGAGATCTTCCGTTCGGGGATGACCGCCAATGTCGAGATCGTTCAGGAGATCAAGCGGGATGTGCTGACCCTGCCCCGGGAAGCGGTGGCCCGGGGTCAGGGAGGGGCCACGGTTCTGGTCGCCGGGGAAGGAAAACAATCCCCGGAGCGCCGGCGGGTGAAGACCGGCCTCTCTGACGGGGATCGGGTGGAGATCGTCTCCGGAGTGGGGTCAGAAGACCGAGTCCTGATCGCTGTTTCGCCTCGGTTCAGTGCCTCGGTCCGCAACTCCGGCGGAAGCAACCCCCTGATGGGCCGTCGCCGCTGACCTCCCCCCAACCGAAAAATCTTGAACCGCAAAGACGCAAAGGACGCCAAGAATCGCAAAGAAAATAGAAAGTAGGTAATCGGCGATTCTTACTCACTTCCAAGATTCTGATGATGCAGAATTTGAAATGGCTATCGGAAATGAATCTCAAAAAAAACCTTTGCGTTCCTTTGCGTTCTTTGCGTCTTTGCGGTGAATTGTTTTTAAGGGCAGGTGGATATGGCTGTCGAGCCGATCATTGAACTGGTAGACGTCCGGCGGTTCTACCAACTGGGGCCGACCACGGTCCGTGCCCTGGCCGGCTGCACCCTGACCATCAATCGGGGGGAATTTGTCGCCGTGATGGGGCCTTCCGGTTCCGGAAAGTCCACCTTCCTGCATATTCTCGGGCTGCTCGACCGGCCGGACGGGGGCACCTACCGACTGGAGGGACAGGATGTCGGCGGTCTGTCCGACAATGAACTGGCCTACCTGCGGAACCGCCGAATGGGATTCGTCTTCCAGCAGTTCCATCTGCTCCCGATCAATACCGCCCTGGAGAACGCCGAACTTCCCCTCCTCTACGCCGGCCGGAGTTCTTTCCGAGAGGAAGCACGGGCCCGGATCCGGGAAGTCGGGCTGATCGAGCGGGCATCTCACCTGCCCAACGAACTATCCGGCGGCGAACGTCAGCGGGTGGCGATCGCCCGTTCCCTGGTCAACGATCCGGCGATCATCTTCGCCGACGAGCCCACCGGCAACCTCGACAGTGTTAACGGGGAGGAGATCATCCGCCTCCTGGAGAAGCTCAACCGCCAGGGAAAGACGGTGATTATGGTCACCCATGAGGAGGAACTGGCGAAGCGGGCCGGTCGGGTGATCCGGATGCGGGATGGAGAAGTTATTTCCGACCGCCGGCGGGAGGGAGAACTTCCCGCGCCAGCGCCGGTCTCCGAGCCGGCGTCCCCGGTGCGGCCCGGTTCGCCCTCCCCTTCCGGCCGGGCGGTCTTGAAGGACCACTTTCGGGAGTCCCTCCGGGCGGTCTTCTCCCACCGGCTTCGTTCGTTCCTCTCAATGCTGGGAATCCTGATCGGGGTGGGGGCGGTGATCGCCATGCTGGCCCTGGGTTCCGGCGCCAAACAGGCCATCGAAGAAGACCTGGCCCGCCTGGGCTCGAACCTCCTGTCGATCCGTCCCGGTTCCCGCCAGGTGCGCGGGGTGAGAATGGAGGCGGGCTCGGTCGCCCGGTTCACCCTCCAGGACGCCGAGGCGATGGGAAGCCTGCCCTATATCCGCCGGGTTTCGTCCTCGGTGGATGGCCGGGGACAGCTGGTCTGGGGAAACCGGAACTGGAACACCAGGATCGAGGGGGTGGGGATCGATTACCCCGAGATGAGGGCGTCGATTCCGGTGGCGGGGAGATTCTTCACCGAGGAGGAACTGAGACGGCGGGAGCGGGTTGCCGTCGTCGGGGCGACCATCGTCCGGGAACTGTTCGACGGGACCTACCCGGTGGGAGAAGAGATCAAAATCAACCGCCAGAACTTCCGGGTGGTGGGAGTTCTCCCCGAGAAAGGGGGCTCGTCCTGGCGCGACCGCGACGACGAGGTCCTGATCCCGGTGACCACCGCGATGTACCGGGTCCTGGGGAAGGAATATGTCGAGGACATCGACGTGGAGGTAGTCTCCGCCGAACTAATGGAACCGGCCGAGCAAGCTTTGCGGGAGTTGATCATCCGGCGGCATCGTCTGGGGGCCGACGGGGAGAACGCCTTCCGGATTCGGAATATGGCGGAAATCCAGGAGACTATCCAGGCCACCACGAAAACGATGAGTCTTTTGCTGGGTTCGATCGCTGCCATCTCTCTGGTGGTGGGCGGGATCGGGATCATGAACATCATGCTGGTCTCGGTAACCGAGCGGACCCGGGAGATCGGGATCCGCAAGGCGGTCGGGGCGTCCCGGCGGGATATCCTGGTCCAGTTCCTGATTGAGGCGGTGGTAATGACCCTGAGCGGCGGCCTGGCCGGAGTGCTCCTCGGGGCGGGTATCTCCTGGCTGCTCTCTTCCCTGGCCGGGTGGGTGGTCAGGGTCACCCCCTTCTCGGTAATTCTCGCCACCGCCTTTTCGGTCCTGGTCGGACTGGTCTTCGGACTCTGGCCGGCCCGCCAGGCGGCCCGCCTCTCCCCGATTGAAGCCCTCCGCTACGAGTAGCCTCCATTCCCCAATCCCCATTCCCTGTTCCCTATCTTCGATTTTTCCCTTGACCCGGCTCTTGAAGTCGGGTATTAATGGTCAAGATCGGGTGGTAGGAATCAGAGTTTTTGGTGCCGCGCAAGAGTGGGTTGCCGCCCACTCTTTTGATTTGTAACGGGCTGGCGGGTAAAATATCCCGAATGACCCGGATAGATAACTAGGTGATATCATGAATGCCGATTTAATTGCCGTCCTCGACAGCATGGAAAGGGAGAAGGGAATTTCCCGCGAAGTGCTGATTGAAGCGATTCAATCCTCGCTGCTCTCGGCTTCGAAGAAGAGTTTCGGCCCGGCTCGGGACCTGGAGGTGACGATCGATCCCAAGACCGGGGATATCAAGGCCTTCTCCCGCCTGATTGTGGCCGAACGGGTATCCGATCCCTTCGGGGAGATTACCCTGGCCGAAGCGCGGAAGATCGATCCCGGTGCGAAGGTCGGCGATGAAGTGGTCAAGGAAGTCACCCCGAAAAATTTCGGGAGGATTGCCGCCCAGACCGCCAAGCAGGTGGTGGTTCAGAAGATCCGGGAGGCGGAAAAAGACGTGGTTTTCGGTGAGTATCAGACCAGAGTCGGTGAGATTGTCAGCGGAGTGGTCCGGCATTACGACCGGCAGAACGTGATCATCGATTTGGGCCGGACTGAGGGTGTGATGCCCCCCCGGGAGCAGTGCCACCATGAGGATTACCGCCTGGGCAGCCGGGTCCGGGCCTATATTCTGGCGGTCCGGGATGGGGCCCGGGGTCCGGAAGTGATCCTTTCCCGGACCCATCCCAGCTTCATCAAGCGGCTCTTTGAACTGGAGGTTCCCGAGATTGATGAGGGAACGGTCGAGATCAAAGGTATCGCCCGCGAGCCCGGTTACCGGACCAAGATCGCGGTTTACTCGGATAAGGACAAGGTGGACAGTGTTGGAGCCTGCGTCGGCCTGCGCGGGAACCGGGTTAAGTCCGTGGTCCGGGAGCTCAACGGCGAGAAGATCGACATTATCCGTTGGGATTCCGATCCGGTCACCTTCATCACCAACGCCCTCAGCCCGGCCAAGCTGAAACAGGTGACCATCGACCCGGCCAAAGGAGAAAGCGAGGTGATCGTGGATGAAGATCAGCTCTCACTGGCCATCGGCAAGAAGGGCCAGAACGTCCGTCTCTCGTCCCGCCTGACCGGATGGAAGATCGATATCTACCGGGAGGGAGAAGTCCTCAAGGGGGTAAAATCGGCGATCGCCGATCTCTCCGCGATCCCGGGGGTGGGGGAGAAGATGGCCCGAAATCTGGTAGAGGCCGGGTTCACCGGATTGCCGGTGATCGCCATCTCCGACCCGGGGGACCTGATGGAAGTTGAGGGAATCGGCGAAAAGACCGCTCAGGCTTTGATCAAGCTTGCCCGCGACGCCGGGGAAAACCCGGAGAAATCATGAATTAGGAGCAGCCCAATCCTGTGAGGATGGCAGAAATTTAAATCGACCCGAGACCTGGATAATTATGCGCGTTTATGCCCTGGCCAAAGAACTGTCGTTAACCAGCAAGGAACTCCTCTCCCGGTTGAAAGAGATGGGGATCGAGGTCTCCTCCCATTCCTCCTCCCTCCAGGAGGAGCAGGTGGAGCAGGTCCGGCGGGAGCTGACGGCCCCGCCGGAGGTGGAAAAACTCCCGGAGCCCGAACCCCCGGCGGAGTCGGCCGGTCCGGCTCCAGCGGAAGAGACTCCCGAGGCCCCTCCCGCCGTGCCTGAGCCGCCCTCCGGGGAAGCTTCCGGCCGGGAAGAGGTGGTGATCAAGTTCCCGGTTACCGTCCGGCAGCTGGCCGATTATATCGGGCAGAGGCCGAATATCCTGATCAAGAAACTCCTGGAAATGGGGGTCTTTGCTTCCCTCAACCAGTTCCTCGATGAGGAGACGGCCCTGATCCTGGGGAGCGAATATGGCCGGGAGATCGTCCCCTATACCCCGGAACGGGCGGAAGCCGCGCCAGCTTCAGAAAAGGGAAAGACCGCCGCTTCGAAGGAGCCGCCGGCCGGAGAGAATCTCCGTCCGCGCCATCCGGTCATCACCCTGATGGGTCATATCGATCACGGGAAGACCTCGATTTTGGATAAGATCAGGAAGTCGCGGATTACTTCGGGGGAGGCGGGGGGGATCACCCAGCATATTGGGGCTTACCGGATGACCACGGAGAGGGGGACCATCACCTTCCTGGACACCCCCGGCCACGCCGCCTTCACCACGATGCGGGTCCGGGGCGCGCAGCTGACCGATATCGTCATTCTGGTAGTGGCGGCCGATGAGGGTGTGATGCCCCAGACCGAGGAAGCCATCAACCACGCCCGGGCGGCCGGGGTTCCGATCGTGGTCGCCCTGAACAAGATCGACAAGAGCACCGCCCGTCCCGACCGGGTGCGCCGCCAGCTGGCCGAGAAGAATCTCACCCCGGAAGAGATGGGGGGGGAGACGCTCGTCGTCGAGGTCTCGGCCACCACCGGCGCCGGCCTGGACCGGCTGCTGGAAATGGTTTTGCTGCAGGCGGAGATGATGGAACTGAAGGCTGACCCCGACGGCCCCGCTTCCGGAGTGGTCATCGAGGCCAAGATAACCCCTGGCCGGGGTCCGGTGGCCACGGTCCTGGTCACCAAGGGGACTCTCCGCCGGGGGGACAGTCTGGTTTGCGGCGCCTTCTCCGCCAAAGTCAAGGCGCTCTTTGATGAAGACGGCCGGCCGGTCTCCTCGTCCGGACCCTCCACCCCGGTCGAGGTTATGGGCCTGACCGGGGTCCCCGAGGCCGGTGCGGTCTTCCAGGTGATGGAGAACGAGGCCCGGGCCCGGGAGATCAGCGAATTGCGGCAGGCAGAGGTCCGGGAGAAATCCTGGGACGATTCCCGGAGAGTGAAACTGGAAGACATCTTTCAGCATCTGGCCGCCGACGAGGTCCGGGAGCTGACGCTTCTGCTCAAGGGCGATGTGCAGGGTTCGGTGGAGGCGGTCGAGGCCTCCCTGAACGAGATCCCCGGAAGCAACGAAAAGGTCAGGCTGAACATAATTCATTCCGGGGTGGGCGCGATCAGTGAATCCGACGTAATGCTGGCCGCCGCCTCCGAAGCGGTGATCATCGGTTTCCAGGTGCCCGTACCGGCCAAGGTCAGCCGCCTGGCCGAAGAGGAAGGGGTCGATATCCGCAGCTACCGGGTTATCTATAAGGTGGTTGATGATATCCGCAAGGCCTTGGAAGGACTTCTGGAACCGGAATCCAGGGAAGTGATCCTGGGCGAAGCCCGGGTGAAGGAGATCTTTAAGATCTCCGGCCTGGGAACGGTGGCCGGGTCGGTCGTGGAACGGGGCAAAATCAAACGGACCGGCCGAGTCAGGGTGATGCGGGGGGAGGAAGCGGTGGCCGAAGATGTGGTTACCTCGCTCAAGCGCTTCAAGGAGACGGTGGAGGAAGTGACCGCCGGCAAGGAGTGCGGGATCAGCTTGGGCAATTTCAAGGACTTCGAGGTGGACGACCGGCTGGTGGCTTATGAGGTGGAGAAAGTGGCCCAGAAACTGTAAGTCGGGGTTCTCGTCGCCCCTGACCCCCGATCCGACCCTTCCCGCCTTTTCCCCCGCCTTACGTCTTCTCCCGGAGATCTTTTTCCGTCCGCCCGGTTTTTTTCGGTCATGAAATCATTCGGAGCAGAAAAGGGTAAGAGCCGGCGCCAGCTGAAGTTGGAGGAGCAGGTCAAACGGATCCTCGGAGATGTTCTCCGGGCGGGGGCCAATGATCCGCGGATCGGTTTTGTCAGCGTCCAGAGAGTGGAAGCAGCGGGAGATCTGAAGAGCGCCCGGGTTTATGTCAGTGTGCTGGGAGGAGAGGCTGAAATCGGGCGCACTCTGGAGGGACTGCACAGTGCGCGGAGTTTTTTTCAGCGGGAACTCGGTTCGCGGATGAGTGCCCGCTATACCCCGGTGATCAAGTTTGAACTCGACCCCGCGGTTGAAATCGACGCCCGGATTGAGCGTCTACTAAAAACGGCCCGGGAAGGAGAAGAAACGGATGAAGGTTCCCCCATCGCTGGTCCGCCTCTTCCGTGAGCGGAGCCGTTTCCTGATCACTTCCCATCTGCGGCCCGACGGCGACGCGATCGGATCCGAGCTCGCCCTGGCCGGGATCCTTGACCGGATGGGGAAGCAGACGGTCATTTGCAACGGGAGCCCGGTACCGGAGAATTTCCGGTTTCTCCCCGGGGCGGACCGGGTCCGGATTTCCGGCCGGCTTCCCTTTTCCCCCGAGGTCGCCGTCGTCCTGGATTCCCCCCGACCCGAACGGGTGGGGGAGGTGGAGAAGCATCTCTCCGTCGCCGGGACCCTGGTCAACATCGATCATCACGTCTCCAACAGCCGTTTCGGGGACGTGGTCTGGGTGGCTCCGGAGAGTTCCTCGGTGGGGGAGATGATCTATCACCTGGTCCATCCCCTGGAGGTCGAACTGGATCGGGAGATAGCCCTGCCGATCTACGTGGCCATCCTGACCGATATGGGGAAATTCCAGTATATGGTGACGCCGGAGTCGGGCGCCCGGATCTTCCACCTGGCCGGGAAGTTGGTGGAGACCGGGCTCGTTCCCTACGAGATCTACAAGAAGGTCTATAATTTTTACTCGACCGCGCCCTTGAAATTTCTCGGCGAAGCCCTGGCCACCCTGGAGTTTGCCGCCGCCAAACAAATCGCCTTCATCCGGATCAGCCGGGAGATGCTCGCCCGGTACAATGACGGTTCCGATGTTACCGAGAACCTGATCGCCTATCCCCGGGATATAGTCTCCACCCGGGTGGCGCTGCTCTTCACCGAGCTCGAAGACGGGGTCAAGGTCTCCTTCCGTTCCAAGGAGCCGGATCTGATCGACGTTAACCGGATCGCCGCCCGCTTCGGGGGCGGCGGACACCCCGCCGCCGCCGGGGCCGAGCTGGCGGGGGATTTGACCGGCGTGGTCTCCCGGGTGATCGCCGCCGTGGAGGAGTACCTGTCGGAACTCCCCCGGCCTCCGGCCGCGGGCGGCGCGTGAACCGGGATCGGCTCCTTCCGGATGGTTTTCTTCTGGTCGACAAGCCGGCCGGGTTGACCAGTTTCCGGGTGGTCGACCGGCTGAAAAAGCGCTTTCGGATCGCCAAACTGGGGCACGGCGGGAGTCTCGACCCCCCGGCGACCGGTCTGCTGATTCTCCTGGTCAACCGGGGAACGAAACAGGCCGGGTTCCTGCTCGGAGCAGAGAAAGAATACGAGGCAGTGGTTCGGCTGGGGATCGAGACCGATACTCAGGACCTCACCGGCCGGATCCTCCACCGTGGTCGGGTCCCCCTCTTGGCCGCCGAAACCGTCGAGGCCGCCCTGGAGCGCTTCCGGGGCGAGATCGAACAGGTCCCCCCGATGGTTTCGGCGCTCAAACACCAAGGAGAGCGGCTCTATCAGATCGCCCGGCGGGGAGAAGAAGTAGAGCGCCCGCCCCGGCGGGTGACGATCAGCCGTCTGGATCTGATATTCCTCGGGGAAGAAAGAATCGGACTTCGGATCAGATGCTCCAAGGGGACCTATATCCGGACCCTGGCTCACGACCTGGGCCGGGATCTCGGCTGCGGGGGTTGCCTGGAAGATCTGCGCCGGACCGCCGTCGGCCCATTCCGGGTCGAGGGGGCGATTCCGCTGACCCGGCTCCTGGAAGAAACCCGGGAAGCCCTGTCGAAAAAGATTATTCTCCTGGCGGAGACGGAAGAGCCGTAAATTTGATCCTCTGCCTTACGGGGTCAATACTTCAACACTGAATTTTTTCGCAGAAAAATTTTACGATGAAAATATTCACCTCCTTCCGTAAGATCGCGCTGAGGCCGGTGGTGGGGATTGGGAATTTCGATGGTTGCCATCTCGGGCACCAGAAGATCCTCGAGACCGTGGTTCGGGTCGGGGGGCGGGAAGGGGCGGCGGGGGTCATTACTTTTCGGAACCATACCCGTCTCTCCGGCCGCCAGGGTGGGAGCCGGCTTCTGACTACCATCGATCAACGGCTGGAATATTTCCGGCGGATCGGAATATCCGCCTGCTGGCTGGTTGATTTCAACAGTTCTCTCTCCCACCTCGCTCCGCGGGAATTCATCGATCGGATTCTGGTCGGCCGGCTGGGGATCCGGGGAATCTGCGTGGGCGAGGGATTCCGTTTCGGGGCCGGGCGGTCGGGTACGGTTGACCTGCTCCGTCGCCGGGGGAGGGAGGAGGGTTTCCCGGTCATGGAGGTACCCTCGGTGACCGTCGGCGGGCGGGAGGTCAGAAGTTCCCTGATCCGCGACGAGATCGAGGCCGGCCGGATCTCCGAGGCGACGCGCCTGCTCGGACGTCCCTACTGCCTGACCGGTCGGGTGGTCAGGGGACGGGGCCGGGGCCGGAAGCTCGGCTATCCGACGGCTAACTTCTTTCCGGATCAGCTCCTTCCCGCCTCGGGGGTTTACGCCGCGCGGATCTCGGCCGGTTTCCCTCCCCGGGGAGGCTTGCTCTATGTCGGCCGCAGCCCCACCTTTCCCTCGCCGTCGCCCAATCCGGTGGTCGCGGAAGCCCATATCTTTGACTGGACGGCCGGATTGGGCGGGCGGAGGATAAAAGTTTACTTGATAAAAAGGCTGAGAGGAGATATAACCTTCAAGAATGAACAAGAACTTGTCTTGCGGATGAAGGACGATGAACGGCGGGCCCGTTCTCGGTTAAAGTTGAGCGAATAGGGGAAAGCAGTTTCCGTGGCCATTGTTCTCGGGCCGTCCGGCCCTCTTCCTCCCCACCCGAATCTTCGTCTTCCTCCGCCAGCCAGTCGAACCTGATCTGAGCATCAACAAAATTACAAGGAGCAACCAGGATGAACAGCACCGAGACCAGAAGCCGGTCCGCGATCGATGAGCTTGGTTATCACGAGACTGATACCGGGTCTTCCGGGGTCCAGATCGCGATCCTGACCGGCAAGATCAACGACCTGACCGAGCATATGAAATCCCATCACAAGGATTTTCGTTCCCAGCGCTCGCTCCGGATTATGGTCAGCCGCCGGGCGCGGCATCTTAATTACCTGAAGAGAACCGACCCCCAGAAATACCGCGAAGTGGTCAGCAAGTTGGGCTTGAGAAAGTGAACGTAAATCACCCTGTCCGATTGGGACGGGTTAAGGAGTAGAAAATATCATGGAGATTAAGAAAACCTGTCAGATGGGAAATCGAACCCTGGAAATCGCCACCGGGGAACTGGCCCGCCAGGCGGATGGAGCGGTAACCGTAGCCTGCGAAGGGACCGTGGTCCTGGTGGCGGCGGTGGCGGCGCAGGACTGCCGGGAGGGGACGGATTTTCTTCCCCTGACCATAGATTACCGGGAAAAGATGCCCGCGGCGGGGAAGATCCCGGGCGGGTTCTTCAAGAGGGAAGGCCGCCCGACCGAGAAGGAGATCCTGACCGACCGGGTGATCGACCGGCCGCTGCGGGCGCTCTTTCCCGAAGGGATACGCAATAATATCCAGATCACGGCCTGGGTGCTTTCGGCCGACGGGCAGAACGACCCCGATATCCTGGCGGTCAACGGCGCCTCGGCCGCCCTGATGGTCTCCGGGATTCCCTTCGGGGGTCCGGTGGCCGGAGTCAGGATCGGGATGATCGGCGAAGATTTCGTCATCAACCCCACCCTGGCTGAACTGGAAGAGAGCCGGATGGATATCATCCTGGTCGGTTCGAAAGAATCGATCAATATGGTCGAAGGTTCGGCCGCCGGGCTCGACGAGGAGACCATTCTCCGCGCGCTGGAGTTCGGCCAGGGGGCGCTCGGTCCGATGATCGATCTCCAGAATGAACTTCGCGCCGAAGTGGCGCCCGTCCCGCGGGAGTTTGTCCTCCAGGTTCCCGCGGAGGAACTGGTGAAGACGGTTGACGAACGGGCCGCCGAGGGTATCTCCCGGTCCCTGGAAATCCGGGGGAAGCAGGAACGGAGTCAGGCCCTCTCCGAGGTCAAGGAGAGCGTCCGGGAAAGCCTGCTGGCCGAGAACCCGGAACTGGAAGGCTGGGCTTACAGCGCCGCCTTCAAAGCCGCCCTGAAGAAATACAGCCGGCGGATGATCCTGGAGCAGGGAGTCCGGGTTGACGGCCGCGGACCGGACCAGATCCGGGAGATCACCTCCCGGGTCGGGGTATTTCCCCGCACCCACGGTTCGGCGATTTTCAACCGGGGGGAGACTCAGGCATTGGTCCTGGCCACTCTGGGAACCGTCTCCGACCGGCAGAGGATCGACGGCCTCGAGGAAGAGGAGAAGAAGAAGCGCTTTATGCTTCACTACAATTTCCCGGCGTTCTGCACCGGGGAGGCCCGGCCCAGTTTCGGGCCGAAACGGAGGGAGATCGGGCACGGGGCCCTGGCCGAACGTTCCCTGACCCCGGCGCTTCCGGGCGAGGACGAGTTTCCTTATACGATCCGGCTCGTCTCCGATATTCTCTCCTCCAACGGTTCCTCCTCGATGGCTTCCATCTGCGGCGGATCCCTGGCCCTGATGGATGCCGGGGTTCCGATGAAGACCGCGGTCGCCGGAATCGCGATGGGGTTGCTCAAGGAAGGCGACCGGAGCGTGATCCTGACCGATATCCTCGGTTCCGAGGACGCCCTGGGCGATATGGACTTCAAGCTGGCCGGGACGGCCGAGGGGGTGACCGGCCTCCAGATGGATATCAAGATCGCCGGGATTACCCGGGAGATAATGAAACAGGCACTGGACAAGTCCCGGATCGCCCGGCTCCATATCCTGGAGAAGATGAACCAGGTCCAGCCGAAACCCCGCGAGGAGATCTCGCCCTACGCGCCCAAGATCCTCTCCATCCAGATCGACCCCGACAAGATCGGGCTGGTCATCGGCCCCAAGGGGAAGAATATCAAGGCGATGGAGAAGACCGGCGTGAAGATCGACATCGAGGACGACGGTTTCATCTCGATCGCTTCCTCGGATCTCGAGGCCGCCCGGAACGCCCGGGAGACCATCGAGATGATGGTGGCCGAGGTGGAAGTCGGCAAGACCTACCGGGGCACGGTCAAGACCGTGAAGCAGTTCGGAGCATTTGTCGAGATTCTTCCCGGCAAGGATGGTCTCTGCCATATCTCGGAAATGGCTGAACACCGGGTGAAGGAAGTGGAGGACGTGATGAAGGAAGGAGACCGGGTTGAGGTGAAGGTGATCGCGATCGACAATCTCGGTCGGATCAAGCTCAGCCATAAGCAGGTCCAGTCTTCGGACTGAACTTCCTGATCCGACCGTTGTTGTGGAGAGCTAGGTCGCTATTATTTTTTCCCTAAGAAAAAAATAATAAGATGGAGAACCGACATTCTCCGGCTCTGGGCCTGATCCTGATCGCCATTGGGATCTTTATTGCCGTTAGCCTGATCTCCTACCATCCGGCTGACGCGGCGGCATCCCGTGGCGACTCGGTCATCTACAATTACTGCGGTCTGGTGGGTGCCGAACTGGCTCTCTACCTTTATCTGGCCCTGGGTGGAGCCGCCCTGGTCATCCCGGTTCTCATCCTGGCGGAAGGAATAGTCCGGCTGCTTCCCCGCCGTTCGCCTCCCCGTCCCACCCTGCTGAAGACCGTTTATGGTCTCCTGATCGTGGCCGGGATCTCTCCGCTCCTCGCGCTCCAGTCCCCCCGGCGTGCGGAATGGTTGGGTGAACAGTTGCGGGGTATGGGGCCGGGAGGCTGGTGGGGCAGTGTGGCCACCGGGTGGCTTGAGCCTCTTGGATCTTTTGGTTCCCGGCTGATTCTCCTGACGATGGTTCTGGTGCCTCTGGCCCTGCTCACGGAGATGAAGCCGATTCTGGTTCTGGTCCGTTTTCTGTCCTTCTGCTTCCGAGGTTTTCGGAATTTCTTCGCCCGCCGGTCCAGATCCGTCCCGGTGGAAGGCGTCCCCAGTCGATCTTCCGGAGAACCTTCCTCTTCCCGGAGAGCCGCCGCCGCGGCTCGGGAACGGGCCCTCCTGCTCAAACAGCGTCAGGAAGAGGAGCGCCAGGCCGAAAGAGCAAGAATTCGGGAGGAACGCCGCCGGGTTCGGCAGCAGGAGCAGGAGAGAAAGGAAGCCCTCCGCCGGGAGAAGGAGGAAAAGAAGCGGGCCCGTCTGGAGGAGAAACCTCGCCCAACCCCCTCCCGGGAGAAGCCCGCGCCGCCGGTTCCCCCCGGGGAAAAAGCCGTTCCGTCCCCCGCTGGTTCGGCCTCGGCCCCCCCCCTCTCTCCGGATTCCGGTTCCCCCTATCAAATGCCTCCCCTGGATCTTCTCGACGAACCTCCTCCTCTGGAGGAGAGGGAGATCAAGAATAAAACCTACGACGAGTCGGATATTCTGGAGAGTACCCTGGAGGATTTCGGGATCGAGTCACGGGTAGTGGGTATTGAGCGCGGGCCGGCGATCACCCGCTACGAACTCCAGATCGCTCCCGGGGTCAAGGTGGGCAAGGTCAAGGCCCTGGATAATGATATCGCTCTGACGATGAAGGCCAAGTCGGTGAGAATCCTGGCCCCGATCCCGGGTAAGGCCGCCATTGGAATCGAGGTCCCCAACACCAATACCAACCTGGTCTATATGCGGGAAATGATCGAATCGGCCGAGTTTAAGAAGGGCCGCCATATCCTTCCCCTGGCCATCGGGAAGGATATCTCGGGGACGCCGGTCGTGGCCGATCTGGCGGCGATGCCCCACCTCCTGATCGCTGGGGCCACCGGTTCCGGGAAGACCGTCTGCATAAACTCGATTATTGTCAGTCTCCTCTTCTCCCGTACCCCTGACGAACTGAAGCTGATTATGGTCGATCCCAAGAAGGTGGAGATGGCCTCGTTCCATCGCCTGCCCCATCTACTCTGCCCGGTGATCACCGAAGCCGGCCAAGCGGCCCTGGCCCTGGCCTGGGTGATCAAGGAAATGGAGGACCGTTATGATCTTTGCGCCCGGGCCGGGGTGAGGAATATCGTGGCCTTCAACGCTTCTCGGAGGGCGGCGGTTCGAGCTGCCCAGGGGGGGGAACCGGATGACGAGCTTCCCCTCTCCATGCCCCATATTGTCCTCCTGATTGACGAATTGGCCGACCTGATGCTGGTCGCGGCCAAAGAGATCGAGACCGCGATCGCCCGGCTGGCCCACCTCTCCCGGGCGGTGGGGATCCATATGATCCTGGCCACCCAGCGCCCATCGGTCGATGTCATCACCGGGGTGATCAAGGCCAACCTGCCCGGACGGATCTCTTTCAAGGTAGCGGCCAAGGTCGATTCCCGGACCGTTCTCGACGCCGGAGGGGCCGACAAGCTGCTCGGTAACGGCGACCTGCTCTTCCTGCCCCCGGCCACCGATCAGCTGATCCGGGCTCAAGGGACGATCTGCCACGATCACGAGATCAACAATGTGGTTGCCTTCGTCAGCCGCCAGCGCTCGCCGACCTTTGAGCAAGATATGTTTCAGAAGCCGGCCTCTTCGCTCGAGGGGGTGGAAACCGGGGAGGGGAGGGATGCCCTGATTGAAGAGGCGATCGATGTGATCCGGCAGACCGACCAAGCCTCGGTCTCGATGCTGCAGAGAAAACTGAAGATCGGCTATTCCCGGGCCGCCCGGGTGATGGATCAGCTGGAAGAGATGGGAGTGGTTGGTCCCTACAAGGGGACCAAGGCCCGGGATATCTTAATCGGTACCTACGCCGGGGATGGTGCCCCGCCTCCGAAAGCCGAGGAAGCTGAGTGAAGGCCGACGACCGTCCCTGAATCCGCAACCCAGATCAAACCCGAATCCTCAACTCGATGGACTATCTCGGAGAACAGTTAACCGAAGCCCGGAAAAAGCAAGGGGTTTCCCTGGAGGAAGCGGCGGCGGCGACCAAGATCAAAATCGAGTATCTCCGCGCCCTGGAGGATGGGGATTATCCCAGCCTCCCCCCGCGCGCCTATGTGAAGGGTTTCCTCAAGATTTACGGTCATTACCTCTCCCTGGAGTATTCCCGTCTGCTGCAGTTCTATGAGGAAAGCTTTCAGGCGTCCGAACCCCAGATGGTCTTCTCCCCGCCCACTCCGGAGTCTCCTCCGCTCTTTCCCGGAATTCGCTGGAGATCACTATTGACTGTCGGCGGCCTGCTGCTCGTCGCCGTCCTTCTGGCCTGGGGTGGGGTCCTGCTTTTTCGCGGTCTTGCAAGCGGGGAAAAAGCCCCGGGCCGGTTCCTCAAGGTGGATGAGCCTTTCGCCCCTGGAACCCTGGAGAAGATTCCCGCTTCCGATTTGGAATAAGCCCGGTGCCGTTTCCCCTAGGGGACCGAAGGTTTGTGCACCCGGTCCGGCTTCGGCTTCCGGACCGGGAGAACGACCGCTCCGAAATACCTCTTTCCGATGACCGCAGAGTGCTCTGATCCTCCCCGCCGGGTGTGCCTGATCAGCCTGGGCTGTCCCAAGAACCTGGTTGACTCCGAGACGATGCTGGGGTCTCTTCCTCCGGAAAAATTCGCCGTCACCACCCGGATGGAAGAAGCCGATATCGTCATTGTCAATACCTGCGCCTTTCTCCGCTCCGCCCGGAAGGAATCCCGGGAGATGATCCAGCGGGCCCGCCGCTGGCGCCGCCCGGGAAAGATTCTGGTGGTGGCGGGCTGCCTGGTCCAGTACTACGGCCGGTCGGCCCGGGCGGCCTTGCCCGAAGCCGACCTGCTCCTTGGGGTGGGGGAAGGGACCTCCCTGGAAAGACTTCTCGAGTCCGCGGCCGCGGAGCGGGAAGAGGCTGTCCGGGTCCAGTATCGGCCGATTCCCCAGTTTTCCTTTGATAGCGTTTCCCGCCGGCTGGTCTCCACCCCCCGCCACTGGGCTTACCTCCGGATCTCCGACGGGTGTGACAACCGCTGCTCTTACTGCCTGATCCCCTCCCTTCGCGGCCCCTACCGGGAACGACCTCTGTCCCGGGTGGTGGCGGAGGCGGAGCGACTGGCCCGGAGTGGAGTTCGAGAGCTGGTCCTGATCGCCCAGGATACGGCCCGCTACGGCTTTTCCTTTCCTGGGCGGGGGGGGATACCCCGCTTGCTGGATGAACTGTCCGGAATTTCGGGAATCGACTGGATCCGGATTCTTTACGCCCATCCCCGGCACATTGACGAACAGCTGATGAGGGCCGTGGCCGCCCAGGAGAAGGTCTGTCCCTATCTCGATATCCCCGTCCAGCATATCAACGACGGGATCCTTGAGCGGATGGGCAGGAAGATAGGCGCTCGGGGTATCCGGGATCTTCTCGCCCGGGCCCGGGAACTGATCTCCGGTCTCAGCCTCCGGACGACCTTGATGGTCGGATTTCCGGGCGAGGGGGAATCGGAGTTCGAAGAACTGGTGGATTTTATCCGCCGGGAGCAATTCGATCACCTGGGGATTTTTGTCTATTCCCGGGAGAAAGGCACCCGGGCTTACCGGTACGGCTCCCCCCCGCCCGCCGCGGAGGGGCAGAGGCGACGGCAGATCCTGATGGATATTCAGCGTGATATTTCCGCCGGAAACCTTCGCCGCCGGTGCGGACGGCTGGAGGAAGTATTAATCGATGGTCCGTTCCCCGGGAAGGAAACGAATCTGATGGTGGGCCGCGGGCGCTTCCAGGCGCCGGAGATCGACGGCCTGGTGGTGGTGGCGGGGGAGGGGATGGCGGCCGGGGATATGGTCCGGGTCCGTCTGACCGAATCCTCCCAATACGATCTCTATGGCGTCAGGGTCGACTGATCGCTCCGAGGTGGTTCCATCTCCGCGGCGGTTCGCCCGGGACAAGTATTGCTTGAAATCGCCGGCGTTCATAATATAATTCAGGACAATTTTCCCAAGGGAAATTGTCTATGAACCTGCCCAACAAGCTGACCCTCGCCCGGCTCCTGGCTACGCCGGTCTTTGTCGCGCTTCTCTCGGTCTCCGTCCCCGGAAACTACACCGCCGCGCTGGTCATTTTTCTTCTGGCGATGATCACCGATTATTTCGACGGCGCTCTGGCCCGGAGCCGGGACGAGGTCACCGACGCCGGTAAACTCCTCGATCCCCTGGCCGACAAGATCCTGATCTCCTCGGCCTTTATCATCTTTGTCGGGCTGAAGGAACTCCGTCTTCCCGCCTGGCTGGTAATCATCATCGTCAGCCGGGAATTCGCGATTACCGGACTGCGCCTGGTGGCGGCGGGGAAGGGCCGGGTCATCCCGGCCGGCCGTTGGGGAAAACACAAGACCCTCTCCCAGGTGATCACCGTCTCCGTCGTTTTGATTTACCTCTGCCTCTTCTATGATTCCCGGGTCCAGATGGATCGTTACCAGGGGTTCATCCTGGCCCTGGTGGTGATCACCGCCGCCTTTACCTTCACCTCCGGGGTAAAATACCTGGTCCAGAACTTCCGTTTCCTGGCTGAGGCCACCGGGGAAGACCCGGTTCGGAAGAAGGGGGAGGGGATATGAGTCCGAACCACCGCGGCTGGGGCGTAAAGATCCTGGCGGGAGTCGTGGGCCTCGGTTATTCGCCGATCGCTCCGGGAACCGTGGGCGCCGCCGGCGGTCTGGCGGGATTGCTGCTTCTGCGCTATCTCTTCCCTGGGTTTGTTCCGAATTCCTGGGACCAGCTGGGAGCTGGGTATCTGCTCTTTCTGGTGATTTTCTTTCTCTTCGGGGTTCAGGTCGCCACCCGGGCGGAGAAGGAGTGGAGACAACGTGACGATCACCGGATCGTGATCGACGAGGTCTTCAGCGTATTTATCACTTTCCTGGCCCTTCCGTTCAGCCTTCCGATTCTGGTCGCCGGGTTCATCCTCAATCGGGTCTTCGATATTCTCAAACCTTTTCCGGCCCGCCAGTTGGAGAAGGTCACCGCTGGCTGGGGAGTGATGCTTGACGACCTGGTTGCCGGCCTGTACAGCCGCCTGGTCTTGGCCCTGCTGATCCGGTATCTGGGGCTTTAGCGGCAAGCGATTAAAGCTGAGCCCGGAAGATTACCGCTGGGGGGGATCACTGTCCGGGGTCTTCAACTTCCGGCTCACGCCCTCCCTGAATTCGGTTGTCTGTTTCGGCAAAACCCCCTATAGTGTTTTCGGCGATGAGGAAGTCCTTTTACATATATCCGGCCGCGTTAATCCTGCTTTTGATGTCTGGATGCCGGGGTTCGGGGGGAGATAAAGACGCGCTGGCCAAAGGCGAGGATCCGGCGCTCGTAGCTTCCCGGTTACTTTGGGAAAGAGGCCGAAACCTGGAGAGCGATGGGAATTGCGGCGGGGCCCTAAAGGCCTACCGGGAACTGGTTGAAGACTATCCCCAAAGCCCCCTCGCTCCCGAGGCCCAGTTTCGGATCGGGATCTGTCGGGAAGCGGAAGATGATCTCTACGCGGCCTTCCAGGCCTATCAGACCCTGCTGGATGAATTCCCGGGACAGGGGAACCTCGGTGAGATCCTCCGCCGCCAGTACGAGATCGGAGAAGCCTATCTCCAGGGGAGAAAACGGTGGTTCCTCTTTCTTCCGATCCGTTCCGGGCTCGGCCGGGCGGGAGAGATTTTTCGGGCGGTCCTCGACAATGCGACCTTCAGCCAGGTATCCCCCCGGGCCCAGTTCGGCCTGGCCCGTTCCCACCAGTTGCGGGGGGACTACCAGGAGGCGATCTTCGAATACGAACAGGTGTTTCAGAATTATCCGGGGTCCGAGGTGATCGCCCCGGCCCTCTTTCAGACCGGGGTTTGTTACTACCAGGAAGCTCTCCGCTCCGATTACGATCAGCGCCAGGCCGACGAGGCGCTCCGCTATCTGCAAAGGTTTGTACGCACTTTCCCGGATGATCCCGACCGTCCCCGGGCGGATGAGATCATAGCTGAGCTCTGGGATCGGAAGGCGAGGAAATCTTATGAAATTGCCCGGTATTACGAGAAGCAGGATTCTCCCGCCGGCGCCAGGATCTACTACCGGGAGGTGGCGGAGAAGTACCCGGAGTCGGAATACGCCGAACGGGCCCGGAAAAAGCTCGAAGAGCTTCCGGAAACTTAATCGAGGATGAAGATTATGCTGGCAAGAAGGAAAGAGCAAACGGTTCCCGCCGGGGGCGGGAGGGGAAGAGCGCCTCTCCTCTTCCGGGTGGGTGTTTCCACCGTTCCGGCCCTGCTGATCCTGCTCGTTCTGATTGTTTCCTGCAGTCATTATCAGCTTGGCACCACCCTGCCGCCCCACCTGAGAACGGTGTATATTCCGACATTTGAAAACAAGACTTATCAACCGGGGATAGAAGCGGATGTAACCGATGCGGTGATCACCCGCTTCCGGCAGGATGGCAACCTCCAGCCGGTGGGAGAGGATCAGGCGGATACCGTCGTCAGTGGGGAAATTACCGACTGGAATCGCCGGGTGCTCGGCTACACCGGACGGGATGAGGACAACGTCGAGGAGTATCGTCTCTACGTAACCGCGACCATCAGCTTCCGGGAACGAGGGACCGGGAGATACCTGATCCGCCGGCAGAAGATCAGAGGCTATACTGATTTCTATCTCGAGGGAGATCTTCCCTCGGCGGAAGAAGCCGCCCGGCCGCGAGCTTACCAGGATCTGGCCCGGAACATCGTGGACGTGGTGGTCTCGATCTGGTGATCCGCCCCCGTTTCGGCGGGGTCCGGCCCGGGGTCGCCCCCGATCGCTCCCCGGTATCCCCGTCCTGCCCGCCCGGCAACCGATCGGACCGAAGCCCTAATTCGGATTGCCGTTATGGACAAGATTCTCCCGTTATATTGCCTGGTCGGCGAGGATGATTATCGTCGTCGCGACTATCTCGCTCGGATCAAGGCCCTCCTTCCGGGCGGAGTCGATAATTCTCTTAACTACGAGTATCTGCCATTCGAGGAAGCGGACGTCGCTCGGGTTCTTGACTCCGCCCGAACTCCGGCCTGGGATCTGTTCGGCGCCCCCGGCGCGAGTGGTAAGCCTTACCGGTTGGTGGTGATCGACGGAGCGGAGGCTTTTACCGCCGACCAGTGGAAGGAGATGAGGGATTACCTGGTCTCGCCCGCTCCCGGCTCCTGCCTGGTATTCTTGATTAACAGGCAGCTGAATTCATGGCCGGGAAAGAAATTCGTTCCGAATAAATACATAGTTAACTTCTCGCCGCTGAAAGGGATCAAGTTACGGAATTGGATTGAAAAAGAAGCTGTTTGGCGAGGACTTCGCCTGACCGCCCGACAGGTGGAGGAATGCGCCCTCCTCGGCGAGGAGGGGTTGGGCCCGGTGATCTCCGGCCTGGAAAGGTTGGCGATTTACCAGGGAGGTGAGGGTATGGTCGGCGACCGGGAGTTCCGGGACCTGATGGGAGCCGGTCGGTCGGGGTCAGTCTTTAACCTGACCGAGCTGGCGGTCGCCGGCAGAGTTGGAGAAGCCCTTTCCCTTCTCAACCGCTTGCTGGATGAAGGTGAAGCTCCTTTAAGGATATTTGCCCTGCTCACCGGAGCGATCCGCAAGCTCTGGCTGGGCAGGGAGGTCTGGGAGCGGACCGGAGATCCCCGGGCGGCCGCGGAGGCGGCCGGTGTCCGTTATTACCGGGAGCAGTTTATCCGTCAGATCAAGGAGGTATCAACCACTCGGGTCCCCTTCTGGTACCGTCGGTTGGTGGAGACGGACCAGGCTCTCAAGGGTGGCGAGAGGGATTCACGGCTGGCCCTGGAGCGGCTCCTCATCGATCTGGGCGGAGCGGGATCCCAGTTCCGAAAGAAAAATCCCGGGGACCATCCGGAACCCCGGCGGTGATTTCTCCCCAGACCATTGCTACTCTCCTCTCCGTCGGGGAATGGTGGGGACGGGGAGTCGGCAGGGGCCGGCTTAAGCAATGGTTTCGCCTGGGGGGATTAGGCGGTCAGCGAATTGAAGGACCGGGTCAGGCGGGACTTTTTCCGGTCACTGTAATTCTTCTTCAGCAGACCGCGTTCGGCGGCCCGGTCGAGCAAAGAATGGGATTTGATCAGTTCGACCCGGGCTTTTTCCCGGTCGCCGTCCTGGAGGGCTTTTTCAAAGCTATGGATCTGGGACCGGACGCGGGAGCGTCCGGCGCGGTTTCTTTCCCGCCGGGCGGCGTTCTGGCGCAACCTCTTGGCGGCTGATAGTGACTGGGGCATAATTTCTAACTCCTGTTCGCTGATTTGTTTTCTGACAGCCAATCCGGAATTCTGGGACCGGGCCGGACTATATGAATAATCATCCCCGCGGTCAAGCGGAAAAAGCCTTCTCCTCTCCAGCGACCACCAGCCGGGTTGTCATCCGCTCGGCGGGCGTGGTCAGCGGGGCGACCCTGATCAGCCGGCTTCTGGGATTGGTCCGGGATATTCTTACCGCCAGCTTCTTCGGGACGGCGCCGGCTCTCTCCGCGTTCTTCGTCGCCTTCCAGATCCCCAATCTTTTCCGGAAACTTCTGGGCGAGGGGGCCCTGACCGCCGCCTTCGTCCCGGTTTTCACCGAGTACCAGGAGAAGCGGGGCGAGTCGGCCGGCTGGCGGGTGGCCTCGATCATCTTCTCTCTCTCCACCCTGGTTCTGGGGGCTCTGGTGGCGCTGGGGTTTATCCTGATCTGGGTGATTACCGGGATCTTCGAACTCCCCGACCACTTTCTGCTGGTCTTTCAGCTCCTGAGGATTATGCTCCCCTACCTCTTCTTTATCTGCCTGGTCGGTCTGGCGATGGGGATCTTAAACAGCCTGAAGCATTTCGCCGTCCCCGCTTTCTCCCCGGTGATTCTCAACCTGGTCTGGATTGGCGCGCTCATTTTTCTCTGCCCCCGGTTTGGGGAAGACCCGAGTCGGCGGATTTTCGGGCTGGCGATCGGGGTGCTGATCGGCGGGGTGATCCAGCTTGCGGTCCAGATCCCAGTCCTGAGGAAGAAGGGTTTCCCGTTTAAGTTTATCCCCGACTGGCGCGACCCGGCGGTCCGGAGAATAATCCGTCTGCTCGGGCCGGGGATCCTCGGCTTCGCCGTCTTCCAGATCAACACCGCCATTGACGGTTTCCTCGCCCTGGTAATCGGGCCTAACGCCCCGGCCGTCCTCTTCTTCGCCAACCGGCTGGTCCAGTTCCCTCTGGGAGTATTCGGTTTCGCTTTCGCCACCGCCGTGCTGCCGGTGATGGCCCGCCTGATGGCCCGGGGGGAGAAGGAGAAATTCATTGGTGCCTTCTCCCACGGACTCCACAGCGTGCTCCTGATCACCGTTCCGGCGGCGGTAGGGTTGATTGTGTTGCGCCGGCCGATCATCGCCCTGGTCTACCAGCGGGGGGCTTTCGGGGTCGATTCGGCCGCGGCCACCGCCTGGGTGCTCCTCTGGTACAGCCTCGGCCTTCCGGCGTTTGCCGCCCTGAAGATTATCACCCAGGGGTTTTATTCCTGCCAGGATACCCGGACCCCGGTCAAGGTGGGGTTGGTCGCGATGCTTCTCAACCTGGGGCTGAATCTGGCGGTGGTTTGGGTGCCCTGGCTGCGGTCCCATTTCCGGGAGGGTGGTCTGGCCCTTTCCACCAGTATCGCCGCCTTGGTCAACGGGGGAACGCTCTACTGGATTTTCCGGCGGCGGCAGGGGCTGGCCGCCGGGAAAGAGACGCTGGTATTCCTGGCCCGGCTCGTTCTCGCCACCCTGGCGATGGGGATCGCCTGCCGCTTCAGCCTGGTGATGATATCCGGACACCTGCCGGAGGCGCAATTGCCCGCCCGGCTGCTGACGGTGGCGGTTCCGGTAGCCGCCGGACTGATCGTCTTTGGGCTGGCCGCCCGGGCGCTGCGGATCGAGGAAGCCCGCGATCTCTTCCGCGCTCTGGGCGGAAGGAACGATTCAGCTCCGTAAAGGATCTTTCCCGGGGCGGGGGAATGGGAGCCGACTGGCGGACGAACGGGAATCAGTACCGGTAATCGCTGCCGCCGATGAATTCCCTGAGGAGCGATCTCTTCGGGACGCAGGAATCGTCCTCCACCACGGTTATCGTGTCAAGCAGCTCGTGTACTCTCCGGGCGCGCAGGTAGGCGTCCCGTTTCCCTGGATCATCGCGGAACTTTTCCATCGCCTCCTGGAGGTAGGAGAACGAGTATTTCTTGTGAATCGGCAGTTCGTAGGCCAGCGCTCCGTTGACGACGAAGTCGGTCTCGGTGATGAAAGGAACGATGTGCCGCATCTCGCTCTTCCGGACATAGTGCCAGTGACCGATAGTGGCGACCGGGGAGTAGCTCCGGTGCCAGCTGTCGCGAACCATCCGCCGCAGGAGGCGGATATCGGTCCAGCGGGTCCATTCCCCGTTGACGTCCTTGAGCTGGGAGAGGGTCTCGATGTAAAGGCGGAACTTGTTCTCCGCGGGGACCGACTCGGTCATCGGGCCGTAGAGCCCGTGCAGCGAATCGATCAGGATGATCTCGTCCTCGTTGATCCGCAGCGGGACTGTCTGCTTCTCCCGCAGGCCGGTCTTGAAATTATAGATCGGCATCTGGATCTCCCGCCCGGCCAGCAATTCGCCCAGGTGCTTGTTGATCAGTGGCAGATCCAAGGCTTGGGGGGTTTCAAAGTCGTAGTCACCGTATTCATCCTTGGGGTGCATCTCCAGGTCGAAGAAATAATTATCGAGAACCATCGGGACGAGTTTCAGGTTCTTCTCTTTCAGGCGTTCTCCGATCTTGTTGGTGGTGGTGGTTTTGCCGGAACTGGAAGGTCCGGCGATGATCACCAGACGGATTGGCTTTTCGCTCTCCAGGATGGCCCGAGCGGCCATCTCGCAGTACCAGTGATAGCGCTCGTCGGCGGCTTTAACCAGATCGGGGAAAGTTCCGTCGGCGATTCTCCGGTTCAGGCCTTGAACGGTGTCCACGCCCTGTTCAACGTACCAGCGGTAGGTTCCCTCGATGACCTGCATCGGGATGTTATTCTTCCGGTAACCGGTGTCGGATTTCTGCATAGTCATGACGATTGCCTCCGGCCGGGAAAGAGAATCTCATCCTCCCAAGATCCCGGCGGTTTCGAGTTTGTGACCTAAGGACTGTTTGATAAAGGGGTTAAGCTAATAGTGCCCGGCGGGGGTTGTCAATTAAAAATTTGCCGGCTGAATTGACCTTCCGGTTAATTCCCGCCAGGAGGAATGCAGGGTATCGCCGACCACGGACCTGACCGGGCCGACCACCAGATTGTTCAACTCCCTGACCTCCAGGGAGGTACTGACGGAGAGCGGAGGTATCTCTGCCCAGTAGAAACTGGGGGAGGGGGGGAAGAGATAGACCGCCCCGCTGTGAATGTTGAATTGGGCGGCCTCCTTGAGGGCTTCTCCCCTATCGTCCGGGTCAGCTTCGAAGTAGCAGTTACGGTATTGATCTGATTTCTGGAAAGCGATCACCTCCGCATCCCAGGAATCTTCCATCCCGGTAAAAAGGGAAATCTCCGAACTGGTCGCCAAAAGAACCCGACTCTCCTTCTCCGGTCCGCCGAGCAATATCGAGTCCCGGCTGATGATATGTTCAATATGCAGCGGGGGGAGGTGGGCGAAAATGCAGAGCTGGACCTCGCCCCCGGTCAGTTTGCGGTCGATCAGGATTGTCAACTCGACCGGGGTATAGACCCAGCCGGGTCGGCTCTCTTCCGTTAGCTCTCCCCGGCGAATCGGGATCTTTCTCAGGACCAACCGGGCGCCCCGGAGGTCGCCGGCGGGGTGGGGATTCGAAGGCCGGAGGGTGTCCGACTGGTCTGATAAAGGATCCCCGGTCTCCAGGACCAGATAGCCGCCGCCGGCGAGTTCCGCGCGGGCCGCGGGCGCGAGCAGAACGGCGGCGATGAGCAGGAAAAATGTCGGTTTGCCGGTCATATGCGTAACCGGAAACATTCTAAAGCGGACCGGGGGATAAGACAAGGAACGTTCCCGGATGGGGTTGCCGGCCGGGTTGAATTCGGATATAGTTTGATGCGGAGGATCCGATTATGAAGATAATCACCGCCAGAAAAGCCGGTTTCTGCATGGGGGTGAAGAGGGCCCTGGAGATGGTGATTGATCGGGCCCGCCGCGAGGAGGGGAGAATCATCACCTACGGGCCCCTGATCCATAACCCCCAGGTGGTATCGTTGCTCTCTTCCAAGCGGGTCACCGCCAGCCGGAACCAGGAGGAACTGAACCCCGGCGACATCTGTTTCATCAGCGCTCACGGAATCTCCCCCGCGGTTCGGGATGAACTCAGGCAAACCGGAGCCCGGCTCTGCGACGCCAGCTGTCCCGACGTTTTGAAGGTGCAGGGGATCATCCGGAAACACGCCCGGCAGGGTTACAACACCCTGATCTTCGGGGACCGGGGGCATTCCGAGGTTGAGGGTCTGCTCGGTTTCACGGAGGGCAGGGGAGCGGTGGTCAGCTGCCTGGAGGAGGCGGAGGCGCTCCCGCCCCTGGACAAGGTCTGCCTGGTCTCCCAGACCACCCAGAACCTGGATGAATTCCGCCGGATCGCGGCCGTGATTCGCCGGAAGGCCCGCCAGTGCGAGGTCTGCGAAACCATCTGTGCCTCCACCCTGGCCCGGCAGCGGGAGGTCCTGGAGATGACTCAGCGGGTGGACGCCCTGATCGTGGTCGGGGGGAAGAACAGCGCCAATACCGCCCGCTTGACTCGGCTGGCCTCCGGCCGGGTCCCGGTCTTCCAGGTGGAGACCGCCGATGACCTCGAACCCGCCCGCCTGCGGGGCTACCGGACAGTCGGGGTAACCGCCGGCGCTTCCACCCCCAGCTGGCTGATCCAGGAGGTGGTCGACCGGCTCCGGGACTGGTCCTGGGAGAAGCGCGGTTCCTTTCTCCGGGGACTCTACCGACTCGGTTCGGCGCTCGTGAAGTCAAACCTCTTCATCGCCCTGGGCGGAGCCAGCCTGACCTGTGCCTCGATGCGGCTGCTCCGGCTGCCGCTGAGCCTCCCGGCCCTTCTCCTCTCCTTCTGCCTGGTTCTGGCGGTCTATAACCTCAACATCTTCGCCGATCGGAAGGCGATCCTTCTCACCCAGCCGTCCCGCTACCGGTTTCTCCTCGCCCACCGGCAAGCGCTGTCTGTCCTGAGCGCCGTCTCCCTGGCGGCGGCGTTTCTCCTGGCCTGGTCCCTGGGTCTGCCGGCCGTCCTGCTGACGCTCTTCACGCTCCTCTCCGGCCTCGCTTACAGCTTCACCTTCCTCTCCCCGGCTCTCCCCGGAAGGAAACTTAAGAACCTGACCGGATTGAAGGAGCTCTTCAGCTCCCTGGGCTGGGGCGTGCTCGCGGTCCTGATCCCGGTTCTCTCTACTTCCGCTCCCCATCCCCCGGTTCTGCCGGTGGCCGTGGTCTTCATCTTCGTCTTCTCCATCCTCTTTGTCCGCTCGGTCCTCTTCGCCATCCGGGACCTCCAGGGGGACCGCTTGGTGGGGAGGGAGACGATCCCCGTGGTCCTGGGGGTGAAGCGGACCAAATGGCTGATCCTGCTGATGATGGCCTTCACCCTCGGAATGCTGATCCTCGCCGCCGCCCGCGGCTGGATAGCCCCCCTCGGCTACTACTTCCCGGCGGTCATCCTCTACGGGGGACTATACCTCCTCCTCTACCATCACCGTCTTCTCTACCAGGGCCTGCCGCACGAGATGCTGGTGGACGGCCAGCTGCTCCTGGCCGGCTTGATCTCCCTGGCGGGTTAGGGGTGGAGGATGAGCCCCCGATTCATAACCGGCCGGCGATCGGCCCTGATCGCCCGGCAACGGCGGACCGCGACCCGCCGTCGCCGGGCGGTGATCGTCTCCGCCGTCCTGATCCTGGTCCCCGGCCTGCTCCTGCTTTATACTTATCACCGGGGACGTTCGTGGATACCGCCCGCCCGGGAAAAGAGAGAGGGGAAGCCGGACTTCGATCCCCAGCTGGTCTACGTCAAGGCCCGCGCGCTGCTGGAGAAAGGTAAGTCCAACGAACACCGCGGCCGCCGGGACGGGGTCAGGGGACAGTATGAAGAATCCCTGGAGTTGATGCTGATGATCTCGGAAGGAGCGCCGGAGTACCGCCCGGATCAGGTGCAGCGGGACATTGATTTCCTACGGGGAAAGTTGAGGAGAGTCCGGTAGGGCGGTAGTCAGTAAGCAGTAAGCAGTAAACAGCCAGGTGACAGAGCCTTTTGGTCACTTTTTGTGAATGAACGTGACAACGAGG
>CAZPMN010000002.1:159626-161200 GCA_964587835.1 uncultured bacterium | reverse complement strand
CCTCGTTGTCACGTTCATTCACAAAAAGTGACCAAAAGGCTCTGTCACCTGGCTGGTAAGCGGTAAGCGGTAAGCGGTGAAAAGAAGACAATTGCGGTATCGCCCTTCGGGCTTGCGGGATCGGAATGCCTGCGGCATTCCTTGCAGTAATTGTAGGATCGCTTTGCTTGAAATTTGCCCTGCGCGGCAAGGCCAAGGACTGAAGAAAGGAATAATCAGGTTATGAATAAGACGGAAGGGATAATCGAAGAGCACGACCGGTTTGTTCTCCAGACCTACACCCGCAACCCGGTGGTGGCGGTTCGGGGCGAGGGGTCCTGGATTTGGAACCCGGAAGGCAGGAAGTATCTGGATTTCTTTCCCGGTTGGGGTGTCTCCAGCCTTGGGCACTGTCATCCCCGGGTGACGGAGGCCGTCCGTGAGCAGGCGGGGAAGTTACTCCATATGCCGAACAACTTCTACAACGACCTGGCCGGCCCGCTGGCCCGGATCATCATTGAAAAATCCTTTCCCGGCCGGGTTTTCTTCGGCAACTCGGGGGCCGAGGCCAACGAGGGGGCGATCAAGCTTGCCCGCCGCTACGGCGAACCGAAGGGCCGTTTCGAGATCCTGACGATGAAATCATCCTTCCACGGCCGGACCCTGACCACGGTCACCGCCACCGGTCAGGCAAAGTATCATTCCGGCTTCGGCCCGCTTCCCCCCGGCTTCCGCTATCTCCCCTTCGACGACCTCGCGGCCCTCAAGACAGCCGTTTCCGACCAGACCGTGGCCGTGATGCTCGAGCTGGTCCAGGGCGAGGGCGGGGTCCGCCCGGCTTCCGTGGAGTATGTTCGAGCGGTACGGGAGCTCTGCGATGCCAACGGGCTGCTGATGATCGTCGACGAGGTTCAGACCGGAATGGGACGGACCGGCGATTACTTCGCCTTCCAGGGTTATGGTGTCGTTCCCGACCTGATGACCCTGGCCAAAGCCCTGGGCGGAGGGCTTCCGATCGGGGCCCTGGTGGTCGGGGAAGAGTTCACCGGTGTCCTCGCGCCCGGGACTCACGCCTCCACCTTCGGCGGCAGCCCGGTGGTCTGCGCCGCCGCCCTGGCGGTCTTCGCGGCGATGGAGGAGGAGGGGATCATCGAGAACGTTCGCCGGATGGGAGATTATCTCCAAAAACAGCTAAAGGAGTTGCAGTCCGACTTCCCCCTGATCAGGGAGGTTCGGGGGCGGGGACTGATGCTGGGGATGGAGCTGGACCGCGAAGGCAAGGCGATCGTCGACCGCTGCCTGGAGGCCGGCCTGATCATCAACTGCACCGCCGGCAACGTCCTGCGGGTGATGCCCGCCTGCAACATCACCCGGGAGGAGATCGACCGCGCGCTGGAGATCATCCGGGAGGCCCTGGCTGAGGAGAACAAGTAAGATCTCAAAAGATCCCAAGGAGGGTGGTGAACAGTAAGCAGTGAGCGGTGGGGAGTGGGGAATGGGGAATAGTAAACAGTAAGCGGTGAGCAGTAAGCAGTGAGCAGTGAGATTGCTTCGTCGGCCCGAAAGTGTTCGGGCCTCCTCGCAATGACGGGGGC
>CAZPMN010000002.1:0-159526 GCA_964587835.1 uncultured bacterium | reverse complement strand
CGGGGGGTGAGATTGCTTCGTCGGCCCGAAAGTGTTCGGGCCTCCTCGCAATGACTGGGGTACTGGTGCGCTCCCCGCAATGACAGGAAAATTTATTGGCTCCTCGCAGTGACTGGAGTTATTTCTGAGATGTTACAGTGGAAATCCCGGCCCCGATCGGGGTTGATTCAACTAAGTAAATCAGGAGAAGGATTATGAGCAAGGTGGTTCTGGCGTATTCCGGCGGTTTGGATACCTCAATCATCCTGAAATGGCTTCAAGAGGAGAAGGGCCTGGAAGTGGTGGCCCTGATCGTCGACGTCGGTCAGGCGGAGGAAGTGGAAGCGGCGGCCGAGAAGGCCCGGAAGACCGGAGCGGCGAAAGTTTATGTGGAGGATGTTCGGGAGGAGTTCGTGCGCGACTTCGTCTTTCCCGCGGTCCAGGCTAACGCGGTCTACGAGGGCACCTATCTCCTCGGCACCTCCCTGGCCCGCCCCCTGATCGCCCAGAAGATGATCGAGATCGCCCGGAAGGAAGGCGCCGAGTACGTCTCCCACGGGGCCACCGGGAAGGGCAATGACCAGGTCAGGTTCGAGATCTCCTGCCTGGCCCTTGAGCCCTCGATCAAGATCATCGCCCCCTGGCGGGAGTGGAACTTCAAGTCCCGCAGCGACCTGATGGCCTATGCCAGAGAGCACGGGATCGAGATCCCGGTGACCAAGGAGAAACCCTACAGCAGCGACCGCAACCTTCTCCATATCAGCTTTGAGGGGGGGATCCTCGAAGATCCCTGGAATCCGCCCCCGGAGGAGATGTTCGTCTTGAGCGTCTCCCCCCAGGCCGCGCCCGATCGGGCGACCACGCTGAAGATCGATTTCGAGCGGGGGATCCCAGTTGCGGTTGACGGGGAAAAACTCGCGCCCGCTGCTCTCCTCGAGCGGCTCAACCAGCTGGGGGGAGAGAACGGGATCGGGCGGGTCGATATCGTCGAGAACCGCTACGTGGGGATGAAGAGTCGCGGCGTTTACGAGACCCCGGGGGGAACCATCCTTCACATCGCCCACCGGGCGCTGGAGACGATCACCCTGGACCGCGAAGTCTTTCATTTCAAGGACTCTCTGATCACCAAGTATTCCGAGCTGGTCTACAACGGTTTCTGGTTCGCCCCCGAGATGGATCTGCTCCGGAAGACCGTCAGCGAAACCCAGCAAGATGTCATCGGCACCGTCCGTCTGGAACTTTACAAGGGCAACTGCCGGGTCACCGGCCGCAAGTCTCCCCGCTCCCTTTACGACCCGGAGATCGTGACCTTTGAAGAAGACAACGTCTATCAACAGAGCGACGCCACCGGTTTCATCCGGCTCAACGCGCTGAGACTGAAGATCCGCACTCGGCTGAAAAGAAAGTAATCAGTGAGCGGTAATCAGTTGTCGGTGACCGGCAATCCGAAGCGGACCGGTCCGGTTTCACCGGTTTCCGAGGACCGATTGCTATTTTTCACGGGAGGAATTCCAATGGCAAAAAAACTCTGGGGAGGCCGGTTCCGGAAAGAATCCGACATGATGATGTTCCATTTCGGGACCTCGCTCCCGTTCGATCACCGGCTCTACCGGGCCGATATCCGCGCCGGGATCGCCCACGCCCGGGTTCTCCAGGAGGGTGGGTATCTCTCCGCCCGCCAGCGGGACCGGATTATCTCCGTTCTGAAGAAGATCGAGGCCGAGATCGAGGAGGGAAAGGTTGATTTCAGCGCCGGTTACGAGGATATCCACAGTCTGATTCTCGGCCGGCTGGCCCGGCAAGAGCCGGAGCTGGCCGCCAAGCTCCACGCCGGCCGTTCCCGCAACGACCTGGTCGTCCTCGATACCCGGATCTACCTCAAGGAGGAGATCGCGGAGATTTCCCGCCTGATCGGCGGCCTGCAGGGGGCGTTGGTGATCAAGGGAGAGGAATATTCAGACCTGATCATCCCCGGGTACACCCACCTGCAGCCGGCCCAGCCGGTGCTGACCGCCCACCATTTGCTGGCTTACGTCGAGATGCTCCAGCGCGATCGGGGGCGGCTGGATGACGCTGCCCGTCGGCTGGACTTTCTCCCCGCCGGTTCCGCCGCCCTGGCCGGCTCGGACCTCAACCTGGACCAGAAACTGATGGCTCGACTCCTCGGTTTCAAGAGCGTGGCCCCCAACAGTATCGACACGGTGGCCGACCGGGACTTCGTCGCCGAGATCCTGGCCGCGCTCGCCGTCTGCGGGATGCATCTCTCCCGCCTGGCCGGCGAACTGGTCCTCTGGTCGACGGCCGAGTTCCGGTTCATCGAGCTGGACGAAGCCTTCTGCACCGGTTCCAGCTTCCTCCCCCAGAAGAAGAACCCCGATCCGGCTGAACTGGTCAGGGGGAAGGCCGGCCGGCTTTACGGCAACCTCCAGTCTATTTTGACCGCACTGCACGGACTGCCCCTGGCCTACAACCGAGACCTCCAGGAGGACAAGGAGCCGCTCTTCGATTCCATTGATACCGTGAAGGATTCCCTGGCGGTGATGACGGGGTTGATCGCGACCCTGAGATTCAACCGGGAGGCCCTGGCCGGGGCCCTGGAGCGGGGTTTTGCCTGCGCCCCTGACCTTGCCGAACACCTGGTGGAGCAGGGGATGCCCTTCCGCCAGGCCCACCAGGCGGTGGGTAAGCTGGCGGTATGGGTTCTGGAGAAAGGAAAATCCCCGGAGTCCCTGACCCTGGAGGAACTGAAGATCTTTTCTCCCAAATTCGGGACCGGAGCCCTGAAACTGCTCTCCCCCGCCGGCTCGGTCCGGGCCAAGAGGACGATCGGGTCCACCCACCCGGCTCGAGTCAGGCGGAACCTGGCGAAGTGGAAGAAGAAACTCGATCTGTAAGTTAATTCACCGCAGAGAATGCGAAGGGGTATTTTACCACAGAGGACACAGAGGTCACAGAGAACGGGGAGAACGGGGAGAATGCCGGGATGGAAATCCGGGGGGCCGGGATCGAAGATCCCGAGCCCCCGCGGAGAGGATCCGGCTCGGAAAACACGTTTTCCGCCGCCGGATCCTCTCCGTGGGGAAGCGAGCAATGCTCGCTCCCCCGAATTCCCATCCCGGCATTCCCGGCCTTTGCGTTCTTTGCGTCTTTGCGGTTCAAAACAGGGGGAAGCACCCCCCGGCCGCCGGGGGTGAGCGACAAGCCAAATTTAAACTTCAAACATCAGGTACTATCATATGGAACTCTTGATCAACTCTCCCTCCTGGGAGTACCGAAACGGGGAACTCTACTGTGAGGATGTCCCCCTGGAGCGGATCGCCCGGAAGATGGGAACTCCGGTTTATGTATACAGCCGCCGCCACCTGGTCAGGGCCTACCGGGAGATAACCGCCGCCTGGCGCGGCCGCTCCCACCTGGTCTGCTTCTCGATGAAGTCCAACTCCTCGGCCGCGGTGATCCGGACCCTGGCCGGGGAAGGTTCGGGGATCGACGTCGTCTCCGGGGGAGAACTCTACCGGGCTCTGCGGGCCGGGGCTTCCCCGGAGAAGATTGTCTTCGCCGGGGTGGGAAAGACCGAGCGGGAGATAGTCGAGGGGATTGAGGCCGGGATCCTGTTTTTCACCGTGGAGTCTCTTCCCGAGCTGGAGCTGATCAGCCGGACGGCGGTCCGGCTTGGGAAGACCGCCCCGATCGCGCTCAGGGTTACCCCCGATGTCGATCCGAAAACTCACCGCTACATCACCACCGGCAAGGCCGAGAACAAGTTCGGCCTCGACCGCGAGGCCGCCCTGGATTTCTACCGCCGCTGCCGACGGCTCCCCGGGGTCGAGCCGGTGGGGATTCATATGCACATCGGATCCCAGATCCTCGATACCAAACCTTATCGGGAAGGGGCGAAGAGGCTTGTCGGCCTGCTGAAGAAGCTTCAGGGGGAGGGGATCCGTCTGCGCTACCTGGATATCGGGGGGGGGATGGGGATCAGCTACCGGGGGGAGGAACCGCCTCCGGCGTCTGCCTACGCCGCCGCCGTCCGGCCCCTCCTGAAAGGACTGAAGCTGACCGTGATTTTAGAGCCGGGGCGTTTTATCACCGGAAACGCCGGGGCGCTCCTGGTCTCGGTCCTCCAGGTGAAGAAAAAAGCCCGGCAGTACTTCCTGATCGCCGACGGGGCAATGAACGACCTGATCCGTCCCGCCCTCTACGAGGCGTGGCACCAGATCGTTCCGGTGCGCCCGTCCGGGGGAAAGCCCCTCCGCTTCAATGTCGTCGGACCGATCTGCGAGACCGGGGATATCCTCGGCGCCGCGCGGACGTTTCCGGAACCGGTCCCCGGCGACCGACTGGCGGTCCTTTCCGCCGGTGCTTACGGTTCGGTGATGAGTTCCAATTACAACTCCCGCCCCCGCCCGTCCGAGGTTTTAGTGGACGGGGACAGTTTCCGAGTCGTGCGGAAGCGGGAGACCTACCGTGACCTGGTCAGGGGGGAGACGGGTTAACCGGCCGGCCGGGGGCCTTGACGCAAACCCGAAATTGGGATAGAATGAAGCTGAAATTCGTCAAGATGCACGGTTTGGGGAACGATTTCATCCTCCCGGAGGACCCCTCGGAAGAATGGAAGCTTTCTCCGGAGATGATCCGGAGGATCTGCGACCGTCATTTCGGGATCGGGGCGGACGGGGTGATCACCGTCTCTTTCTCCCCGTCGGCCGACCTGAAGATGCGGATCTTTAATTCCGACGGTTCCGAGGCCGAGATGTGCGGCAACGGGATCCGCTGCTTCGCCCTTTACGCCCGTGACCGCGGCCTGTTTTCCGGTCCGGAAATGTCGGTGGAGACCCTGGCCGGGATCATCCGGCCCCGGATCGAGGGGGATCAGGTGGTGGTGGATATGGGGGAGCCGCAGTTCGCCGCGGAGAAGATCCCGGTTAATCTACCCGGAGAAGTGATCGACCATCCGGTCGTCTTCGCGGGGCGGGAATTCGCGATCACCTGCGTCTCCATGGGTAATCCGCACTGTGTTGTCTTCTGGGCTTCGGAGGAGGAGCCCCCGGTAGCGGATCTGGGACCGGTGATCGAGCGCGATCCCCTCTTTCCGGAGAAGACCAACGTCGAGTTCATCCGGGTTCTCAACGACCGGGAACTGGACTTTCAGGTCTGGGAGCGGGGCGCCGGGATGACCCTGGCCTGCGGGACCGGCGCCTGCGCCGCCCTGGCCGCCGCCGCCCGGACCGGGAGGACCGGCCGGAAAGGCCTGGTTCACCTTCCGGGGGGGGATTTGGAGATCGAGTGGCGAGAGAACAACCATATCTTTATGACCGGCCCCGCCGTGGAGGTCTTCCGGGGAGTTATTGAAATATGAGGAATAGGGAATGGTAGTCAGTAATCAGTAATCAGTGAACAGTGAGCAGCCGGATCGCCCTTCGGGCTTGGGGGATCGGAATGCCTGCGGCATTCCTTGCAGTAGTTGTAGGATCGCCCTTCGGGCTTGTAGTATCGGAATGCCTTCGGCATTTCTTGTAATAATTGTAGGATCGCTTCGCTTGCAGCCAGGCGCAGAGCGCCCGGGGAGAGAAGAATAATCAGTGTAAATTAGTGTAATTAGTGGATTACAGGGAGGGTTTTATGTTTCAGGGATCAATGGTGGCGATAGTTACTCCGTTCAAGGACGGAAAGATAGATTTTGATACGCTGGGCAAGTTGATTGATTTTCAGATCAAGAACGGGACCGACGCCATCGTCCCCTGCGGGACGACCGGGGAGTCGCCCACGTTAACCCACCAGGAACATGACCGGGTGGTTCAGTTCGCGGTCGAGAAAGTTGCCGGGCGAGCCCAGGTGATCGCCGGGGCGGGATCCAACAGTACCGCCGAGGCCCTCCAGTTGACCGAACACGCCCAGGAGGTGGGCGCGGACGGAGCCCTGGTCATCACCCCTTACTACAATAAGCCGACCCAGCGGGGACTGGTCGAGCATTTCCGGACGATCGCTGAAGGGACCGATATCCCCCTGGTCCTCTACAATGTCCCCGGCCGGACCTCGGTCGAGCTTCAGCCGGAAACGGTCGCCGAGCTGTCGGTGATCAAGAACATTGTCGCCGTCAAGGAGGCCGGAGGTTCGGTTGACCAGGTCAACCAGATCCTCAACCTCTGCGACATCACCGTCCTCTCCGGGGACGATATGCTCACCCTGCCGATGATGGCGGTGGGGGCGAAGGGGGTTATTTCGGTCGCCGCCAATGTCGTTCCCCGTCAAGTGAGTCAACTGGTCCACGCCGCCCTCGAGGGCGAGTGGGAAAAGGCGAGGAGCCTTCACTTTCAACTGTACTCGCTTTTTGAGGCGATGTTTCTCGAGACCAATCCGATTCCGGTCAAGACCGCTCTGGCCATGATGGGGAGGATCAGGGAGGAGTTCCGGCTTCCGCTCTGCGGACTCTCTCCCGGTCATCGGGTGGAGCTGGAAGAGATGCTGCAGCGTTACGAGTTGTTTTAACCCAAATTATTCACGAAAAATGATATTTTTCGTGAATAATTTGGGTTGTGAATTGTCAGGCAATGACTTAGAGATAGAGAAGTTGCAGGGTTCTAATGGTACTCTGCTTCTTCGAATTAATTCACGCAGTGCGTGAATTATAGCGGAGGAAAAATTAGTTATGACGATAGGTTTGATAATTTGCGGGGCGGCGGGGAGGATGGGGGGGAGGATCATCTCCTGCGCCGGCTCGGAGCCGGACCTGAAGATAGTCGGGGCGGTCGACCGTCCCGGGCACCCCGATCTGGGTCGGGACGCTGGCGAGCTGGGCGGCGCGGGGAAGATCGGTTGCCCCCTGACGGATTCGCTCGCCGAGGTGATCAACGGCGGTGACGTAGTCATCGATTTCTCCGCTCCGGAAACAGCGGCGGAGAACGCCGCCACGGCGGCCGCCGCCGGCAAATCGCTGGTGGTCGGGACCACCGGACTGGGGCCGGAAGATGAACGGGCCCTGCGGACGGCAGCGGAGGGGATCGCCTGCGTCTTCTCTCCCAACATGTCGGTCGGGGTCAACCTGCTCTTCCGGTTGGTGGGGGAGACGGCCGAGGCCCTGGGAGAAACCTACGACGTCGAGATCGTCGAGGCTCATCACCGCCTGAAGAAAGACGCGCCGAGCGGGACGGCGAAGAAATTGGCCGCAGCGGTGGCCGCCGCCCTGCAGCGCGACCTTTCCGAAGCGGCGGTCTACGGCCGGGAGGGACAGGTCGGCGAGCGGACCCGGGAGGAGATCGGAATCCACGCCGTACGGGCGGGGGATATCGTCGGAGATCATACCGTGATCTTCTCCACTCCCGGGGAGAGGCTGGAGCTTACCCACCGCGCTCACAGCCGGGACACCTTCGCCCGAGGGGCCCTGCGGGCGGCCCGCTTCGCCGCCGCCGCCGGGCCGGGTTTTTACTCGATGCGAGATGTTCTCGGGATTTGAGGGACCGATGAGCAGTGAGCAGTGAGCGGTAAGCAGTGAGCGGTCCCGAAGAGGCAGTTCGGGATCTTCGCTTCGCTAACAATAAGCAGTGAAGAAAAAGGAGATTAGTTAGATGTTTTATACGGTTAAGACTATGATCGATAAATTGTTCGAGGAGGGTTACGTCACTCGTTACCGTTCCCCGCAGATAGTCTGGGAGCGGCTCCGGGCCAAGGAACCGGTCCTCTTCAAGCTGATCGAGGACGGCCGGACGGTCCGGCAGTTCTTCGCCGAACCGGACAAGCTTGGAGTCCACTTCCGGGAGATCCCGGTCGCCGACGAGTACTGCCGTTTTCACGAGGAGCCGATCAAGGAAGTGGGGGAGGTATGATGAGTTTCGAACTCTCGCAGAGAATCGAGAGACTCCCCCCCTACCTCTTTGCCGAGATCGACAAGGCCAAGCGGCGGCTCCGGGCCGCGGGGAAGGATCTGATCGACCTCGGAGTCGGCGACCCCGACCAGCCGACGCCTCCCCACGTTATCGAGGCTCTCTACCGGGCTGCCCAAGATCCGGCCAACCATACCTACGCCCTGGACTTCGGGATGCCCGAACTGCGGAAAGCGATTGCCGCCTGGTACCTCCGGCGGTTCGGGGTTGAACTTGAACCGGATACCGAGATCCTCCCCCTGCTGGGGACCAAGGAGGGGATCGCCCATATCCCCCTGGCCTTTGTCAACCCGGGTGACATCGTCCTGGTTCCCGACCCCGGCTACCCGGTTTACGCTTCCGGGACCATCTTCGCCGGCGGAGAGCCGGTTCGGATGCCCCTGAAGGCGGCCAACGGTTTCCTGGCTGACCTGGACGCAATAGACGAGGCGTCCGCTTCCCGGGCCCGGTTGCTCTTTCTCAACTACCCCAACAACCCGACCGCCGCCGTCTGCGACCTCGGATACTTCGAAAAGGCGGCCGAATTCTGCCGCCGGCACGGAATCATCCTCTGCCATGACGCGGCCTACACCGAGCTGGCCTTTGACGGGTTCAAGGCTCCCAGTTTCCTCCAGGTCGCGGGAGCCAAAGAAGTGGGAATTGAATTTCATTCCCTCTCCAAGACCTACAACATGACCGGCTGGCGGGTCGGCTTCGCGGTCGGCAATGCCGAGGTGATCAAGGGGTTGAGCGCGGTGAAGTCAAACATCGACTCCGGCATCTTCCAGGCGGTCCAGCAGGCGGCGGTCGCCGCTCTCAACGGCCCCCAGGACTTTCTCGGGGAGCTGCTGGAGACCTATCGCCGGCGTCGGGATACGCTGGTTGACGGCCTCAACTCCCTGGGGTGGAAGGTGGAGAGCCCTCGGGCCACTTTTTATGTCTGGTGTCCCGTTCCCGACGGCTCTCCTTCGGCTGCCTTCGCCAAGAGACTCTTGGAGGAGGCCGGAGTGGTCGCCACCCCCGGGGTCGGTCTCGGGCCCTCGGGTGAAGGCTTTATCCGGATGGCCCTGACCCGCCCGGAAGCGGAGATCCGCCAGGCCCTGGAGCGGTTGGGTAAGCTGAAGTTAAGTTAAGAGTTCGAAGTTCAAAGGTCAAAGTTTCAGGTGCGCAAAATACCTTCCCGTTTAACTTAATCGATATCAAAATTGTCCTTGGTGCGATTCTAGTACGAGAAAGAGTACGGGTACGAGTACGATGGATTCCCTGAATCCGGGAAGGAAGTTCACCTCAAAGGGGTGCTACATCAATAGCGGGTCTTTGACCTGCCGAAGAATCAGGATCAGGGGACGATGACCAGATCCCGGATCGATGCTTTCATCTCCCTTGGTTGCAACCGGATGTTTCGGGCGGAGATGATCCGCCGGGCCCTTTTCCTGATTGACGGGATGCCGGAGACACGGGTGACCGACGTCTCCGGGATCTACGAGACCGAGCCGCTCTATTTCCGGGCGCAATCTGACTTTCTCAACTGCGTGGCGGCGGTGTCGACCGCCCTCGAACCTTTTGAACTTTTGGCCGGCTGCCGGAAGATCGAGCGGGAACTGGGGAGGATACCGACCCATCGCTATGGACCCCGGGAGATTGACCTGGATATCATATCCTACGGGCGGCGGATGATCCGGACGCCGGAACTCATCATCCCCCATCCCGGGGCGGTCGGGAGGAGGTTCGTCCTCCTGCCCCTAAGGGAGATCGCCCCTTACTGGCGCCATCCCGAACTGGACCGGTCCGTGGGAGAACTTCTGGCCGCCCTGGGGGAGAACGGGCGGGTGATTTACCAGGGAGAGATCTAATGACAGCAGAGCAGAAAGTCACCGTGGCGACCCTGCAGAGAAAGAAGCGGGAGGGGAAAAAGATCGCCACCCTGACCGCCTACGATTATTTTACTTCCCGGTTGCTCAATGAGGCGGGGATCGACCTGATCCTGGTCGGGGATTCCCTGGGAAACGTCGTCCTCGGCTATGAGAACACCATCCCGGTGACGATGGCCGACATGGTTCACCATACCCGGGCGGTGGTTCGAGGGAACTCCCGTTGCCTGGTCATCGCCGATCTACCCTTCCTCTCCTACCACGTCAGTGACGTCGAGGCCCTTCATAACGCCGGCCGCCTGATCCAGGAAGGGGGGGCTCACGGTGTCAAGCTGGAGGGGGGGGAGGAGGTGGCCGGTCTGGTCGGGAGGATGGTCGGCGCAGGGATTCCGGTCCTCGGCCACATCGGCTTGCTGCCCCAGGATATTCTCAAGGAGGGAGCCTACCGGGTTCGGGGGAAGAACGAGCGTTCGGCGGCCGCGCTTTTGGAAGACGCCCGGTCTCTGGAAGCGGCGGGCGCCTTTGCCGTGGTCCTGGAGTGCGTAGCCGCCCGGGCCGCGGGGGAGATCACGAAGGCGTTAAAGATCCCCACCATCGGGATCGGCTCGGGTCCGCTCTGTGACGGCCAGATCCTGGTCATCCACGATCTCCTCGGGCTTTTCGGGACGGTCCGGCCGAAGTTCGCCAAGCCTTACGCCGACCTCCGAGGGGTGATGCTGGATGCCTTTACCGCCTACAAGCGGGAAGTCGAGGAGGGGGAGTTTCCGGACGAGGAGCATTCTTTTTGAAGAGCCCAGTAATCAGTAAACAGTAATCAGTGATCAGCGATCAGTGATGCGGGTAATTAGATCGGTCGCCGAAATGAGGGAGGCGTCCTGGAGCTGGAGGGCGGCCGGGAAGAAGATCGCCTTCGTCCCCACGATGGGCTTCCTCCACCAGGGGCACCTGAGCCTCTTGCGTGCGGGCCGGGCGGCCGGTGACTTCCTGGTTGTCTCCATCTTCGTCAACCCGACGCAATTCGGGCCATCCGAGGACCTCGACTCCTATCCCCGGGACCTCGATCGGGACCTGCAACTCTGCGAACAGGAGGGGACGGATATCGTCTTGGTTCCCCCGGCAGAAGAAATTTACCCGCCGGGATTCTCCACCTGGGTCGAGGAGACCGAGCTCAGCCGGGGGCTTTGCGGGGCCGCCCGGCCCGGCCACTTCCGGGGGGTGACCACGGTAGTGCTCAAGCTCTTCAATATCGTCTCCCCGGATCTCGCCTTCTTCGGCCGCAAGGACTACCAGCAGTTCAAGGTGATCGCGAAGATGGTCCGGGACTTAAACCTCCCAATCGAGGTTATCGGCTGTCCGACGGTCCGGGAAGCGGACGGCCTGGCGATGAGTTCGCGCAACCACAACCTCTCACCCCGGGAGCGGCAAGAGGCCCTCTGCCTCCGCCGGGCCCTGCTCAGGGCCCGGGAGCTGGTGGCCGGAGGCGTGGCCTCGGCCGCCGCCGTGAGGGGGGAGATGGAAGAGATCATAGGCGGGGAGCCTCACGCCCGGATCGACTACCTGGAGTTTACCGACCCCGAGACCCTGAAGCCACGTTCCACCCTCCGCCCGGGAGACCTGGCTGCCGGGGCCGTCTTCATCAACCGCGTCCGCCTGATCGACAACCTCCTGCTCTAATCGCCCGCCTCGCCGCCCCCTTATTTTACAAATCAGGTATTGCCTGATTTGTAAAATAAGGGGGGATGGAGAGACGGAGGAAACTTGAAAGTGCGACTGCTGGAAAAGCTGCCGCGGCTGGCCGATCCCCGGCCACAGATTGATCCGCGAATCTTCGCCGACCCGGTAGCCGGGGAGACGGAGTGGACGCCCTTCAAGCCCGGGGGGACGAACTTCACCACGCACCGCCTGGTCCGGGAGGGAGACCGCCTGGAGTTCAAGATCGCTCCCGGAGCCCGTGTGTTCGCCCTGATCTTCCTGGTTATCGGCCTGGTCTTGGTTGCCGGCTTCGCCGTTCCCCTGCTCGTCCGCCGCCCGTTCGTCTTCCGGGAGCAGGATATCGTTGCCGCGGTGGGGCTGGTCTTCGCTTTGGTAGGCGGGCTTTTCTACCGACACTTCAACCGGCCGGTGATCTTCGACCGGCGGTCCGGGTATTTCTGGAAGGGACGGATCCCGCCCGCCCAGGCCGTTAACCGGGAATCCCTCAAGGACTGCTGTGCTCTGGAGAAGATCCACGCCTGTCAGACCATTGCTGAGCACGTCCGCGGCAGCAAGAGCTCCTTCTGGAGCTACGAGCTGAACCTGGTCCTGGAGGACGGCTCCCGGCTCAACGTCGTCGACCACGGCTCGCCGGCGGTCATCCGGGACGACGGCCGCGCCGTCGCCGATTTTCTCCAGGTTCCCCTCTGGGACGCCATCCCCTTTCCCTGACCGTGGGTGGGACTGTGGACCCCCGCCGGCTTGTCCGGCGGGCAAACCAGTTCACCGGCCGACCCTTTTCCGGCGCTCGGCCAGGATCAGGTCGATGTGGAAGAGCTGGTAGAGGACGATCACCAGTATGGTGGTGGAAGAGAGAGGCTCGGCGAAGAAGACCTGGAGGGTGGGGGGCATCGCCTGGAAGACTCCGGGGACCAGGCCCGTCCCCAGGCCAAGGATCAGGGAGATCCCGATCGCGAAGATCTTGCGCTGGTCGAGCTTGACCGAGAGCATCTCCTGCAACCCGGTGGAGATCATAAAGGAGACGGCGAAGATCATCATCGCCCCCACCACCGGGGGCGGGATCAGGGCGATGGCTGTCGTCAGCTTGGGGGACAATCCCAGGAGGGCGAAGATGATTCCGGCGCAAACCGCGATCCAGCGGCTGACCGCCCGGGTGGCCGCGGCCAGGCCGACGTTGCTCGAGGAGGTGTCGACCGCCATCCCCCCCATCGCCCCGGCCATTGCCGTGGTGAAGCCGTCGGCCATCAGGCCCCGGGCCAGGGGTTTCATCTTCAGTTCCTTCAGCTCCGGCTCCGAGATCTTCTGGGCGGCGATCAGGTTCCCGAAAGATTTCAGCGAACCGCAGACGGCGATGATCAGGAAAGCGGGGAGGAGGCGGAATGAGAAGGCGGGCTTGAAGCTGGTAAGATCCCGGAAGGGAAAACTGATCCAGGGCTCGTGGCCGATCCGGGAGAGGCTCTCCGCCGCGTCGGGGAGCAGGACCAAGGCCAGCAGCCAGCCCCCGGCCGTCCCGAGCAGGAGGCAGTACATCTTCACCGCCTTTTTCCCCCAGATATTGGCCCCGGCCATAATCAGCAGGGCGACCGCCCCCACCACCGCGTCCCGCCAGCCGAAGATATCGCCGGCGAAGCGGCTGCCGAAGAAGCCGGAGACCGCCACCGGGATGATCGAGATCCCGACCATCGTCACCGCCAGCCCGGTCACCACCGGGGGGAAGAGAAAACGGAGCCGGTTGATCAGCCGGGCCAGGAGCATCTCCGCCGCCCCGGCGATGATGATCATCCCCCGCATCAGGGGCAACCCCCCGGCCCAGGCCGCCTGCATCGAGACCGCCAGGTACGAGGGGCCGCAGATGTTGGGGCAGAGGTAGCCGCTCCCCATCCAGCGGCTCCGGGTGGCCTGGATGACGGACCCCACCCCGGCGGCGAGCATCGTCAGGGCCACCATCATACTCGCCTCCTCCAGGGAGCCGCCGATCTCCCGGACCAGGATGGCCGGGATGGTGGCCGCCGTGAACATCAGCAGCATCTGCTGGAAGCTCAAGAGCAGCAGGTCCCGCCAGGGTGGGACGGCGTCGAGAGTATAGATGATCTTTGGTTCTTCTTTCAACCCGGCTTGGTCCTCCGGTTCCGTCATCGCATCCAGGCCGGCTCGGGGAGTTCGCAGATCGCCCCCACAATCACCGGTTTTGAGTCCAGCTCCGCTTTCCTTGCGTAAATTCCCTTCTTCACCGGGTGGCCGCCGGCCCGTTCCCGGTTGAGGGTGACCTCCCAGGCCGACTTTTCCTTCTCCAGCCGCTCGGCCAGTTCCCGCAGGGGGAAGCGCCCGCTCAAGTCCCGATAAGTAAAGAGATTGCGGGGTTGCTTCAGGTCGAGGGCGGGGTCGATGATCGCTCTCCCCGCCGGGTCAAGGACGAAGACTGCCTCGTCGTAGATGGTGAACGGTCCCTCGGGGCTTTTTAGTTTGGCCAGCGCGGCCGAACCCTTTTCGCTGATGAGCCCGGCCGCCTGGTCGACGGTGATCCGGAAAAACTCCCGCTCCACCAGGGGGGTGTTATGTCCGCTGCCGACATAGACCCGCCGCCCGTCGGGAAGGGCCGCCGGGAAGTGGCAGGAAGATTTCCAGGTTCCCTGGAGGGAACCGGGCGCGGTCCAGAGGTAATGGCACCAGCCGTGGGGGTTGACTTCGGAGTGGTTATCCAGCTGGTCGAGGACTAGGCGGTGGATATTCTTTCCCAGCAGGTCGTGGAGATCGCCCAGATCCCGTCCCTTCAACTCGGGATAGCCGCCGTGGAAGAGGTTGACCCCTTCCCAGTCATAGACGTAGAGGTAGGATTCTCCATCCACCGACCATTGATCGGGGTGGTCGGAGAAATCGGCGAAGGCCGCCTCGCCCTTCTCCTCCAGCCGCCGGGCGGCCCGGGCGGTCAGCCGGACCAGCATCCGGGTGGCCCGGTAGTCATAAACCCGCAGGTCGGTCTGCTCCCCCGGCCCGGCCTTCAGGATCCGGAAAACGGCAACAAGCAAGGCCGCCGCCGCCGCTGCCGCCAGGATGATTCGGCCGGCCCGTCTCCTCCAGTTAGGATCTGCCTTCCCGGTCATCGGTTCTCCCGATTAACCTGATTTACACTAACCCGATTTATGAATAAATCGGGTTAACAAGGTCGGGTGTGATATTAGCATACGTCAGGGACTCCCGGAAATATTCTTGTTTAGATTATCGCAGCGGGGCGATTATAATCTTTAATCAGGCTAACACTTCGATCGTCAACCTGAAGCGGGAGGAAGGAGATGAAATCGAAACTGGAGATATACGCCTTGGCGGTCTGTTTCGCAGCGGTGGTCAGTCTGGTAATCGCATCATCGGTAGCGGGCTATGCGGTGGTCTCCATCGCCGCCCCGCATATTACCATAAGATCACGTGATTACGACAAGTTTCAGACCAATGACGCCTACTGGAAAGGAATTAGTCCGTGCTCGAAAAATGAACAAGAGGCAGCGCGGCCGGAGGAAGAGGAACTGACTCGCCGTCGGCTGGAGGCGTTTGGTCTGGAACTGGCCTCTGAGAGAAGAGAGGGGGTCCAGAATCTGATCCAGTCTCTGATGTTCATCCTGGTTTCGAGCGGGGTGCTGATTATACACTGGAAGCTTGCCCGCGCCGCTCGGGCGGCTTAGGCGATGGTCTGACTATGAAATTCAAGCGGAGGGCGCTCTTCCTTCTGCTGGGGGCAGCCTGCTCCGGCTGTCGTGGCCCGGCGGACAACCGGGTCGATATTCGTATTGACGGGTTATTCCAGGACTGGGAGGCGATCGCGCCGGCTTACTCAGCGCCGGGAGATGCCCGCGGCCCGGTCCGGGAGGTCCGCCTGGCCGACACCCCCGCCCGGCTCCTCGTCCTGATGGAGCTCGACAAGGAACTGCTCCTCCAGGCGGACAACGAGCTGGTCCTTCACCTCGACCTCGACCACGATTCCGCCACCGGTCTCGCCCTTGGTTCCATCGGGTCGGATTTTTCCTGGAGTTTTGGGAACCGGGAAGGGGTGATCCGGATCCGCGGCCGCGAAGTCCCCTATAACGCCTACCAGGCCGGGGTGGTTTCCGCCCCGGCGGTCTCCTCCACCCGGTTCGAGGTCGAGATCTCCAAAGACCTTGCTCCGGATAGTATCCCGCCGCTTTTCTCTTCACCCGAGATCGGCTGGCTACTCTCGGCCGGTGACTCCGGCGGGGACTCCCCAGCCGGGGTCTACCGGCTGGATAATCGGCCCCCGGAGCCTTACCCGGAAATTCCGCTCATCCGCCCGGCGGAACCCCATTTCCGGCTGGTCAGCTATAACGTCCTCTGGGACGGGCTGGCGCTCCGGCCGGAACCGTTCGGCCGGATTCTCAAGGCCCTAGATCCCGATATCATCGCCTTCCAGGAGATTGGCGCCGGGCCGATGCGGGATACCCGGGAAAGGGTCAAAGAGATATTGGGTGGTGACTGGTATGCCGCCCGCCGGAAGGATTGCATCACCGTGAGCCGCTTCCCGATCGCCATTATTGCCTCCGTGGATGGTAACCTGGCCACCCTGATCGACCTCCCGGACCAGAGTGACCTTCTGGTCATCAACTGCCACCTGCCTTCCGGCCCCCGGCATCGGCCACGGTCCCGGGAGATATCAGCCTTGATGGATTTCCTCGACCGGGCGAGCCGGGGGGAAGGATCGGTCCCGCTGGAGGAGGGGACACCGATCGTGGTCCTCGGCGATATGAACCTGGTCGGTCCAGCCGAGCACCTGAGAGTACTCCGGGAAGGGAAGGACGGCCCGCCCGACTGGGATTCGACCCCCCTGGCCGATCTTCATCCCTACCATAGCTCGGCCCCCCGCTCCTATACCTGGCAGAGTCCCGAGCGGACCGGGTTCGGACCCAGCCGCCTCGATTACGTTTTCTACACCGACTCCGTCCTCGCTCCGGTGAGAAGTTTCGTCCTGGCCACCGATTCGCTGTCCGCAAAGACCCGGGAACGCCTGGGCCTGCTCCGGGATGATACTTTCCGGGCCAGTGATCATTACCCGGTAATCGCGGATTTTCGTCTCCGCCCGTCCGGCGGATGAGGGTTGTGGAAACCGCCGAAAAAACCAGGAGGTTGAGATTCGCCTGGCCGGCAGTCATCCTGGCCGGGCTGGGGGCGGCCTTTCTTTTCCTGACTGTCCTAGCTTCAAATCCCCCTTCTCCGGACGTGGTGGTCCTGGTCACCATCGATACCCTCCGGGCCGATCACCTGGGATGTTACGGATACCCGAGAGAGACATCTCCTTTCATCGACCGGCTGGCCGGCGAGGGGGTCTTATTCCGGCGGGCCTTCGCTTCGAGTTCCCACACCACCCCTTCCCACGCCTCGATCTTCACCTCCCTCCACCCGGTTCAGCATAACGCCCTCGTCAACGGTGCCGGCCTCCCTGCGGCGATCCTGACCATGGCGGAGATGTTCCGGGAAGCCAGCTGGGAGACCGCCGGCTTCTTCAGCGTCAACTACCTGGAAGAACTTAACGCCGGATTTGATACCTTCGATTGGTCAACCGGGAAAGCCAACTACTACACCCGTCCGGCCGATCGAACCGTGGACCGGGCGCTGGAATGGCTGAAGACCCGCCCGCCGTCCGCCCAACTCTTCTGCTGGATCCATTTCTTTGACCCGCACGAGCCCTATCATCCCCGGGAGGAACTGCTCGAGAAGCTGGGGCCGGAGTCGAAAGAGGAACGGTCCGGTTTTCTTGATTTCCTGACCCGGATTCACGGCCTGCCCGCGGACTTCTACCCGGGAGAGGAGAGCCTGCTAAAAAAGTTCAACGGGTATGACGCCGGGATCGCCCTGGTCGACCGGGAACTCGAACGCCTCCACCGGAACCTGGCAAAGAGAGGCAAGAACTCCCTCTGGATCATCACCTCCGATCACGGCGAGGGACTCGGAAACCATTACTACAGCGAACACAGCCAGAAGATATATAACGAGCAACTGCGGGTTCCCCTGATCTTTTATCACGGTGGGGGAAGGTGGAGTCCCCGCCAGGTCGATGAACTGGTCCGGCACGTTGACGTATTACCCACCCTGGCGGAACTGATCGGATATCCCCTGGCGGAGAACTCTCCCGGCATCCAGGGTGATTCCCTAACCGGGCTCCTGACCGGCCGTGCTCGGCGGCCCTCCCATCCGGCTTTTTCCCAGCGCCGTCCTCCCGGTACGCGGGGCCGCCGCCACTGGGGGCCGCCGGAGCTGCGTTCTCTCCAGGACGCCGAGTACAAGTACATCTATCACTCGGAGGGGGAGGACGAGTTTTACCACCTGGCGGCGGATCCGCTGGAGACCCGGAACCTGATCGGCGAACCCTCGCCGGCCCGCGATCGGATGAGCCGGGAGCTGGAGGAGTATTTCGGCCGGCTCAGGTCGGAGGCGGTCTCCGGGGATGGAACTGAAGGAAACCCGAAATACCAGGAGACGCTTAAGACCCTCGGGTATCTGTAACCGCCCGGGGGAACCGGACCGGTCGCCGAGGAGGCGGCCCGGCGATCCGGTCAGCCCCGGCGCCGGCCCAGCCAATAGAACAGAGCGGCTGTTGCCAGCAGGATCGGGATGAGGAGATAAATAATGGCGCCGCCTCCTCCCGCCGGTCCGGCGCCTTCTTGAAGGGGCGTCGGCGTCGGAGTGGAGCTGGGGATCGGGGCCGGGGTGAAAGAGGGAGCCTCCGGGGTGGGTGGGGGCAAGACCACGGAGGAAAAGGCGCTGGCCAGCAGTTCCCGGGCTTTTGCGTCCCGGACCTTCCGCTGCCGTGCGCCCATCACGACGGCGATAAAGCGAACCCCCCGCCGCCGGGCGGTGGCCACGATCGAGTAACCGCCGGCCCGGAAATACCCGGTCTTCAGGCCGTCACAGCCCTCCACGGAGCCGAGCAACCGGTTGTGAGTGCGCATCTCGAACTTCCCGTCGCGGAAGGGCCGGTAGGTGGCGGAGGTGTAGCGGAAGATCTCCGGGTGGCCCGACAGCTCGACCGCCAACCGGCCCAGGTCGCGGGCGGTGGTGACGTCCGGTTCCTGTCCCCGGCTGGGGGGCAGCCCGTGAACGGAGTGAAAGGACGTGTTTTTCATCCCCAATTCGGCCGCGCGTTGATTCATCAGGCGGACAAAGCCCTCCGGCGAACCGGCGACGTGGATGGCCAGGGCGGCGGCCACGTCGTTGGCCGACTGGATGATCAGGGCGTAAAGCATATCTTCCAGGGGGAAGACCTCGTCTTCGGCCAGGTAGACCTGCGACCCGCCGATCCGGGCCGCCGCCGCGGTGGCCCGCACGGGGTCGGTCAAGCGCAGAGTCCCGGCCTCGATCTTCTCCTGGATGATCAGGAGCATCATCAGCTTGACCAGGCTGGCCGGATAGGCGGGGGTGTCGGCGTTTTCCTCGACAACAACCTCGCCGGTGTCGGCGTTGATCGCCAGGGCCGATAAATACGGTTCGGCCGTACGGACGGGAATCGGCGCCCGGGCCGCCCCGGCGTTTGAGCACGGCAGACAGATCAGGACCAGAAGGCCGACGAACCACTGGCAAAACCTGGGCATAATCACCTACTCCTTGCGTGGGAAAACAACGATCGAGATTCGGAAACGACAGTCGCGTTTCCAGGATCGGCATTATGAATAAAGCCGCCTCGGGGGGCAAGTTGAAATCCGCCCCTTCCCGGGAAAATGTCGCAAAACCCCGACCGGCTCCGGATCCTGTCCGCGCGAGTGAGTTGCTTGCCGGCTCGGCTTTTTCAGGGCGTGACGGGAAGATCGCCGCTGCTTCCGTGGTAAACTCTGGTCAACCCGCGGATCGCCCAGAGGCCGGAAGAGGAGCGAAAAACACCCGGATGATCGGTCCCGTCGCCCCGGTAATCGGCGCTGGATGGAGTATCCCCCCATCTCCCGAAATAAAAACGACTCAGGCCCCGGACGGCCCAGTGACCCGAAGCCGGACGGAAGATCGCGGGGATGGCGGTTCCGGTGCCGCTGTATTCACCCGGGACCGGGATATCCCCCGGCCGGCCATAATACAGCCTGGTCAGGCCCCGGATCGCCCAGAGGCCGGAGGTGGGGCGGAAGACGGCGATTTCTTGACCGTCCGTTCCGTCATAGTTTCCCAAAACTGGCAGATCTCCGGTCCGTCCGAAGTAAGCCCGGGTCAGGTTCCGGATCAGCCAGAGGCCGCTTCCCGGCCGGAAGATGCCGATTCGGGTTGAACCCTCGCCGCCGTAATCGCCCGGTACGGGAATATCTCCGCTCCGTCCGAAGTATACCCGGGTAACTTCCCGGACCGCCCAGAGTCCGGAGGCGGGGCGGAAGATGGAGAAATCAGATACTCCGTTCCCGGTATAATCCCCGGGCACGGGGAGATCTCCCTCCCCCCCGAAGTATACCCGGGTGACTTTTCGGATCGCCCAGAGCCCGGTGGCCGGGCGAAAGACGCCCAGATCGGCCGTTCCGGCGCCGCGGACTGCAAGGTAGACCCGGTCAAGTAGGGGCTGTTCACCGTCGAGATAATCACCGCTGATCTCCCAGACGAAGACTCCGCCCAGCCCGCGGTCCTGGAAGGCGTATTCGACCTTGGCCTCGATTGACTGAACGTCATCGTAAGAGATTACGCCCGGGCCGCCATCCGCGGTCAGATAGGGGACTTCCGCCAGAAGATCCCAGATCCGCGTCCAGCCGTCGCCGATCAGGGGGGCGATCTCGTGATAAGCTTCCTGGCCGGCCTCGCAGGGCGAGCAGGCTTCATAGAGTGTTTCCACCGCCGGCCAGCGGTAGCCGTAGAAGGGAAGCCCGAGGATGAGCTTCTCCGGGGGGATGGACCGCGTCAGCAGGTTGTAATCCAGGGCCGCCTTCACGCTGACGTCATCAAAGGGGTCGCCACCCTGATAGAGGGGGGCGTTGTGTCCCATATGCCCGCTCCAACCCCCGTGTCCGTCATAGGCCATCAGGTTGTAGAAGTCGACATACTCGCCGAGGGCGGTGTAGTCGTTCCACCGTCCGTGCCAATCCCCGGCCGGTATCGCCATTGTCAGCAGCCAGGAGGGGGCGGGCTCGGAGGCGGAGTTGAAAGTCTCGCGGATTTCCCGGAAGAGGAGGTTCTGGTTGTCCCGGTCGGCGGCATCGGCGGGAAACTCCCAGTCGAGATCGGCCCCATTGTAGCCATGGGTCCGGCAGAAGGTTTCGAGGTGGCCGGCGAAAGCGGCGCGGAGTCCGGGGTCGGCGGCGATGGTCCGAAAGCTGGCGTCGGCGACGGGATCGTAGCCTCCGACCGAGACCAAAACACTGAGCCCGGCGGCGTGGGCTTCGGTCAAAAGTTCCGGTTCCAAAAAGGCCGGGGGGCCCGCCGGGGCGAGGAGCGAACCGTCCGCCTGAGGCTGGACAAAGGCGTGGCAGATATGGGTCAGCTTCCGGTAGGGGATCCGATCGGACCGGTAACCGGAGTTCCAGCAGGGATAGTAAGCGAGGAGGACTCTTTCGCCGTCCGGGGTCGGTGACGGGATGGTCGAGTGGATGGCCCCGGCCAGGTCGTTGGCCGACTGAATCATCATCAACTTGTCCAGGCTGGCCGGATAGGCGACGTCGGCGGCGTTCTCCTCGAAGACAGCCTCCCCGGTGTCGGCTTTGATTGTCAGCGCCGACAGATACGATTCGGCCGCCCGCGCTGGAATCGGCGCCTCGGCGGCGACGCCGGGCAGGAAGACCAGGACCAAAAGCCAGGCGAGGGAGCGGTTATGGTTTCTCATCATTGCGGCAAGCTCGCTTGCTTGGTTGGCGGGTATGATACTTTTTTCGGCATTATACCACTTGGAGAGCCGGAATAATGGTTCAATTCTCCGCCGAAGGCAGGCGAAAGGACGCGGAAATCGGGACCGCAGGGGTTAGCCGGACCGCCGACCGCGGGCCCTTCGTTCATTCTCGCTCAAGTAGCGCTTCCGGAGACGGATGTGCTGGGGGGTGATCTCGAAAAGTTCATCATCGGCGATGAACTCCAGGGCGAACTCCAGCGTCAGTTCCCGGGGCGGAATCAGCTTGATCGCTTCGTCGGACCCCGCCGCCCGGATGTTAGTCATTTGTTTCTCCCGGGTGGCGTTGACCACCAGGTCCCGGCCCTTGTTGTTGACCCCGATGATCATCCCCTCGTAAAGCTGATCGCCGGGGCGGATGAAGATCTCCCCCCGCTCCTGCAGCCCGTCGAGGGCGTAAGCCACCGCTCTTCCCGTGGTTTTGGAGATCAACACCCCGTACTGCCGGGAGGCGGAGTCTGAGGAATATTTTTGATAGCGATAGAAAGTCTGATACATAATCCCCGTGCCCCGGGTCAGCTGGAGCAGATCGCTGCGAAACCCGAAGAGCCAGCGGGTGGGGACGATAAAGCTCATCCTGACCGTTTCGATGAAGGTCCGGTTCATATCTTTCATCACCCCCTTCCTCTTCCCCAGCGCCTCAATGACCGCGCCCTGGTAGCCCTGGTCAACCTCGACAATCACCTCTTCCGTTGGCTCCAGTGTTTGTTCGCCGATCTGCATCAAGATTACCCGCGGGGCGGAGACTTCCAATTCGTACCCCTCCCGGCGCATTGTTTCGATCAGGATCGAGAGGTGGAGTTCGCCTCTCCCGGAGACCTTGAATCCTTCACCCCCCCGTTCCCCCTCCACCTTGATCCCGACGTTGGTCAGCGCTTCGCGCTCCAGCCGCTCTTGCAGGTGGCGCGAGGTCAAAAACCTCCCGCCGTCTCGCCCCGCCAGGGGGCTGGAATTATGGGCAAAGACCATCGAGATGGTGGGTTCGTCGATCTTGATCCGGGGCAGCGGTTCGGGGCGGTCTCCGGTGGCCAGGGTATTGCCCACCTGGACATCGCCCATCCCCGCCAGGGAGACGATATCTCCGGCCCGGGCGGATTCCACCTCCACCCGGGTCAGCCCTCGGTACTGCAGGATCTTGGTCACTCTTCCCTTCTCGATGGTCCCGTCATTCTTGACCAGGGAGAGCGGTTCCCCCTTCCGGATCTCTCCGTGGAAGATCCGTCCCACCGCCATCTGGCCGACATAGGAGTCGTAGTCGAGGAGGGTGACCAGCATCTGGAAGGGCTTGGCCGGATCGGCCAGGGGGGGCAGCACCCGCCGGAGGATCGTGTCCAGGAGCGGTTTCATATCCCGGCTCGGTTCCTCCAGGTCCAGGGTCGCCCAGGCATCCTTGCCGGAGGCGTAAACAATGGGAAAATCCAGTTGCTCGTCGGTGGCGTTGAGTTCACAAAAAAGATCGAACGAGGCATCCGCGGTATGATGCGGCTGGGAATGAGGCCGGTCGATCTTATTGATTACCAGGATCGGCTTCAGATGGAGTTCCAGGGATTTCTTGAGGACGAACTTCGTCTGGGGCATCGGTCCCTCAAAGGCGTCGACCAGAAGGAGAACCCCGTCCACCATCTCTAAAATCCGCTCGACTTCGCTGCCGAAATCGGCGTGGCCGGGGGTATCGACAATATTGAACTGGATTCCCCGATAGGGGAAGGAGGCGATTTTGGAAAAAATCGTGATCCCGCGCTCCTTCTCCAGGGGGTTGGAGTCCATAATGGTTGTCTCGCCCTCCTTGAATTCGTAGGCTCCGGTCTGTTTCAGGAGGGCGTCAACCAGGGTGGTCTTTCCGTGGTCGACGTGAGCGATGATGGCGACGTTCCTGACGTTTTGACGGCGTTTCTGATTAGGCATAATTGTTTCAACCTCCGATAAAAAAACCCGATCCGCGAAATAAGGATCGGGATGACCGTCCCGGGAGGCGAAATGCCTCTCCAGGCAATCCGGTTTCGCCAGGATATATCTATCCAATCGCCGGGTAAGTCAAGAACTAAATCGAAACAGTCCGACAACGGTAGGAGGATGTTATGACCGGAATCAACAATTATCGCCGGGTGTTTGCCTTGTTCCTGGGGGCGGCTTTGGTATCCCCCGGCATCCTGGCGGGCGGGGAGGCGATGAAAGACGGGACTTACCGGGGAGAACACTCGTTCGTGACCGTCGCGGTGACCGTGAGCGGCGGCCGGATCGCCGCCATCGAAATGATCCGGCACGGCGGCGGAGGGGAAGAGTACGCCGAGATGGTCCGGCCCCTGCTCGGCCAGATGGTGGAGATGCAGTCGACCGAGGTCGATATCGTGACCGGCGCCACCGTCAGCTCCAACCACCTGAAAAAGGCGGTAGCCCAGGCCCTGCAGCAGGCGGCGTCCCCGGAGTAGTCGGTTCGTCGCGGTACCCCCGCTATAGTTCGAGTTCGGCCAGCTGGCCGGGCTCGATCGTGAATTCCGGGATCAGCTCGGTCAGGGAGTGTCCGTGCTCGGTCTGGCGGAGGGAGAAGCTGTAGGCACCGGGAGGGCAGGGGACCGGCCCCCAGTAATATCGGGTTCGGATCTCGCCCTGGTCGGAGTCCTTCGGTTTCAGGACCCATTCGTAGGGGGTCTGGGCTCTGGCGGCCGGGACCAGGGTAAAGCCGGTGTTGACCTCAAACTCGGTGACCTTACCCTCCTCGATCACCACTCTCTCGGCCAGGCGGACTTCGTTGGTGCCGTGTTCGTCCTGGCGGTACCAGAGCTCGTAGGTCCCGGCGGGGGCGAGGGCGGGGTCCCAGTTTCCCCGGACGGTCAGAATGGCCTTCCCCGAGGGGTCTTTCAGGTACCAGTAGCGCGGGAGAGACTTCAGCCAGGCGGCCGGGACCAACTTGATCCCCGTATTGAGCGGGAACTCGGTTGTCGCTCCGGGATTGATGACGATATCCTCCGCCAGGATTACGTCCTCGTGGCCGTGTTCGGTCTGATCCCAGACCAGCCGGTAGGTTCCCGGGGGAAGGGTGAGCTCGTCCAGGTTCCCGCCCCCGGAAGCCACCACCTTGCCGTCGGCGGCCGATTCCAGACGGTAGCGGTAGGGGTCGGAAGGAAGCCAGCCGGGTGCGTCGAACCGGAGTTTACCCAAACCGCCGATCTTGATACGGACGGAGGAGGCCTCTTTCTGCAGGACCTGTTCCTGGACTTCACCCAGAACCCGGCTCAGTTCGTCGGCCGAACCGGCATCGAAATATTTCCCTCCGGCGGCCCGGGCGATGCACTCCAGCTCGGCCCGCTCTTCCGGTTTGATGTCAAAGCCGACCACGTGGATCTTGACCGCGATTCCGGCTTGGTTAAGCTGGCGGGCGACGGCGCAGGGATCGCCCCCGCAGGTCTCTTTCCCGTCGCTGATCAGGATGATGACGTTATCGTTCTCCGGACCGGAGGGAAAGTCCGCCTCGGCCTGCTGGAGGGAGTAGGCGATCGGGGTCCAGCCCCGGGCGTTGATTCCGGCCACCCGATTCTTGATCTTCTCCTTATCCACTCCCTTAACCGGGATCTCCAGCGCGGTATCCCGACAGCGGTCCTGTTTGGAGGCCCCGGCGATGGTCCGATGGCCGTAAACCCGCAGGCCGACATTCAGTTCCACCTCCCCGCCATCCGCTGGGAGACGATCGACCAGATCCCGGAGGGTTTGCCGGGCGATCTCGATCTTCATCTCGCCCGAGATCTCTTCCAGCATACTGCCGGAGGCGTCGAGGATGTATTCGATATTGACGGTCTTGGCCTCCAGGGAAGGGGCGAGGAATAGGAGAACGGCCAGGGCGGCGGTGATAAGTCTCATCGGTTTCCTCCGTGGTTATGGTTGCATAACGGTTTATTATAGCACGGGGCGGTGGGAAATCAAAATTTGCGAGGCTGAGTCAGGCCGGCCCGGCAAAGGACCTAAAGGACCAAAAGGACTTAAATGACGCTGGTGGCCCGGTACTCCGGAAGGTCCGGGCGGGAAAAGGCGAAGTCCGGAAAAGGAATCCGTCGCGGCGAATAATCGGTGGTCCCGGCGGCTATTTCGAGATATGCTCACAGATGCTTTCGGCGGGAATCAACCCGCCGGGAATAGATCCAGCGGAGGGAAGCGATGAGATTATTTATTGCGGTCTTCTTGATCGGTACTGTCCTGGCCTTCCCGGTTGCCGGGGAGGAGCCGGTCACCCGAGAGGAGTTCGACCGGTTGCGGACCGAGCTGGACGAACTGCAAAAACGCCTGCCGTCCCCGGACGAGCCGGAGACAGGGGAAAGAATGGCGGTGGTCTTCGGGGAGTACTGGGACGAAGGACTCCACGCGGTGAGCGCCGACGGCGACTTCGACGTCCGGATCGGGGGGAGGATCCACCTCGACGGTGCCTTCTTCCAAAGCGACCGGGGAATGGAGACGGCGGCGGAGACGGTGGACGGGGAGCAGTTTCAGAGCGGCTGGGAGGTCCGCCATCCCCGGATCTACCTGAAGGGCCGGATCTACCGGGACTTCATCTACAAGATCGACTATACCTTCTCCGACGAGACGATCGGCGACGCCTATCTCGGGGCGGCCGGGGTCCCGGTCCTGGGGACGGTGATTGTGGGGAAGGCCGCCCGGGCCTTCGGCAACGACCCCGGCCCGAGCAGCAACTACACCCTCTTCATGGAGTATGCCAATACGATCATCTTCGGGGCCGGGAAACAGGTGGGACTGGCGGCGGGATCGCCGCTCCTCGACGATCGCCTCTCCTGGGCCGGACAGGTCTTCCAGTTCGTCGACGGCAAGGGGCTGCGGACCGAGGACGACTACAACCTCAACGCCCGGCTGACCGGGCTGCCCTGGTACCGGGCCGGCGGGCGGGAGATGCTCCATCTCGGGGTCAGCTACAGCTTCCGTTCGGCCCAGGACGATTACCGTCTGCGGGCCCAGCCGGAGAACCACCTCGCTCCCTACCTGGTCGATACCGGGGAGATCAGGATCGAGCGCGCCCAGGTGGGAGCCCTCGAGGCGGCCTGGGTGGAGGGGCCTTTTTCCCTGGAGGCCGAGTGGTACGCGGCGGTGCCCCGGCGGGAAGAGGGGCCGTCCGGCCTCTTCTTCTCCGGGTTTTACGTCCAGTCCAGTTTCTTCCTGACCGGTGAGTCACGGGGTGAGCAGTACGTTACCGCCTACGGGGAGTTCGACAGTCCGGTCCGCCCGCTCCACGACGCCGAGCTCAAGGGATCCGGCTGGGGGGCTTGGCAACTGGCGGCCCGCTACTCCTGGATCGATCTCGACGACCGGGATATCCGCGGCGGGATCCTCGGGGACCTGACGGTCGGTCTCAACTGGCAGCTCAACCCCAACCTTCGCTGGATGTTCAACTACATCCACTCCCATCGCAACGGATATGGCGACGCGGACATCATCGCCACCAGGTTCGCGGTGAATATTTAGGGAATGGTATCGCTTCGCTTGAAAGGAGTTTCGGGCAGCAAGCAAAAGGACTGAAGAGGGGAATGGCTCAGGCGGGGGAGAGGCGACCGTCTTCACCGGCCATCGCCCGCAGGCGGCGGATCCGTTCGGCGGTGGGGGGGTGGGTGCTGAAGAGGGAACTCTTTTTCTGCTCCCGGTTGCGGAGGTTCTTGATCGGGGAGACGATGTAGAGGTGCTCGGTGGCCCGGTTGGCTGCTTTCATCTCACCAGGGTGGCGGGAGATCTTCTCCAGAGCGGAGGCCAATCCCTCCGGGTAGCGGGTCATCAGGGCGGCCTGGGAGTCGGCCAGGTACTCGCGCTGGCGGGAGACGGCCAGCTGAATGATCAGGGCGAAGAGGGGAGCGAGGATGGCAAGGATGACGCCGACGGCCATGATGATCCCCTGTCCCCCCCCGGAAGAGGAGCTCGAGCGGGAGCGTCGCCGGCCGCCCCCGGTCCAGAACATATAGCGGAGGAAGAAGTCACAGAGCATCGCCACCGTCCCGACCAGGACCCCGATCAGGGTGGCGAAGAGGATGTCGTAATCCCCGATGTGGCTCAGTTCGTGGGCCAGGACCCCCTGCAGCTCCGTCCGGTCGAGCCGGTCGAGGAGTGCGGTGGTGACGGCGATCGAGGAGTGTTCGGGGTCGCGGCCGGTGGCGAAAGCGTTGGGGGCGTCTTTATCGGGGATGACATAGAGGGCGGGCATCGGCAGCCCCGAGGCGATGGTCAGTTCCTCGACAACATTGTAGAGCTGGGGGTACTCCTCCCGTTTCGCCGGCTTCGCCCGGCTGACCGCGAGGACGATCTTGTCCCCCCGAAAATAGCCGGTGAGGGCGAAGAGGACGGCGAAGACGAAGGCGATCACCACTGCACCCGGGCCGAACCCGGCGGCCTGGCTGAGGATATAGCCCAGCAAGATCACGCCGGCGATAAAAACCACCACCAGGAAAAAGGAGTTGCGCTTGTTTCTCGATATTTCTTCGTACATTGTGGGGGGACCTACGGCGCCGGCCGGCAAGGGGCGCCAAGGGACCAAAAGGACTTAAGGGACCTAAGGGACACCTGGAGAACTAAAAGCTGACTTTTACCGGTTCGCGTTCGGCGTCGGTCTCGGTTTCGAAGAATTCTTCCTTCCGGAAGCCGAAGGCGGAGGCGATCAGGTTGCTGGGGAAGAGCTCGGTCCTGGTATTGAGCTGCATCACCTGGTCGTTGTAGTGCTGGCGGGCGAAGGCGATCCGGTTCTCGGTGGTGGTCAGCTCCTCCTGGAGCTGGAGCAGATTTTCGTTGGCTTTGAGGTTGGGGTAGTTCTCGGCGACGGCGAAAAGGGAACGCAGCGTTCGGGTCAGGGCGTTCTCGGCCTTCGCCTGTTCGGCCGCCCCACCCCCGGCGGCGATCGCCTCCGCCCGGGCCCGGGTCACGTTCTCCAGTACCTCCCGCTCGTGCTGCATATAGCCCTGGCAGGTCTCGACCAGGTTGGGAATGAGGTCGTAACGCCGTTTGAGCTGAACGTCGATCTGGCTCCAGCCGTTCTTCACCCGCTGGCGGAGTCGGACCAACCCGTTGTAGGCGGCCACGGCCCAGATCAGGATCAGGGCCACGATAATTACCGGGATCCAGAGTATCATCAGAAGTCCTCCTTGGGCGCCGGGCGCCCGGATGGTTTCGATCTCGCCTTTAGATTACCGGGAAAGGTGATCGGGTCAAGTCCGGATTCCGGGGAACCGGGATTCGCCGCCGGCCCGGATGAGGGTGATGAATTACTGACGGTTCAGGGGACCCGCCAGGGAGGGGTCTGGATCAGATACTCAAAGATCCGCCCGGCGACCAGTTCCGAACCCCTAAGGGTGAAGTGGCAGTCGTCATAAAAATAATCGGTGGTTCGGGGGAAATCCGCCGCCAGATCGACACATTCGATCCCCCAATGCCGACAGGCGGCGACCAGGATCTTATTGTAGGAGGCCAGGCCCCGGGCCAGGGCTTCCGGGGTGTAGTAGGGCTGACCCGGTCGGCTCTTGTAGTATCCCACCCCGCCTCCCCAGAGCAGGGATTTTTCCCGGTCGGTCATATCCTTTTTCCAGAGGGCGGGCTGGGTGACGAAGATCAGGCGGATTCCCTTCTTCGAGGCCAGGTCGGCGATGGTCCGGAGGTTGGTCAGATACTCCCGCAGCCCGACCTCCAGATCCGGGAGCTGCTCCCGGCGGCGATCAGACTCGCGCCGGTGCCGGCGCCAGAGGGCAATCACCTCGCCCCGGGGGTCCTGGGGGCGTTCGCCGAAGAAACGCCGGAAGAGCCGGCGGGCCACCCGCCAGATGCCGGTCTTCTTGTAGAAGGGAAGGGGTGGAGTGATGAAGGGGTAGGGGACGGATAGAAAGGCCCGATCGATTTGGGCCAGTTTCGCTCCCGGTTGATTCAGGTAATCAGGATTGTAGAATTCCCCGCGCTGGAGGCGGAGCTGGAGGTCGTTGGCCCCGATCAGGATCACCGCGGCATCGATGTCCAGAGCGCGCAGGGGGAGGTATTTCAGATGGAAGATATGGTCGCGGCTGGTCTGGCCGCTTCTCCCCCCGTTGCCCACCCAGGTTTGGAAGCCGGGGTGGGCCTGGTTAAGCAGTTCCAGGAGCAGACGGGGCCAGGTCTGGCGCTGGTTGAGGTAGAGGCATTCGGCCGCCGAACCGCCCAGAACCAGGATTCGGTAGTCGTCGTTGGGGGCCGGGTTATAGCTGCGCAGTCCGAAGGCGTTGGTCCGGAACCAGGCCCGGGGGCTGGTCCCGGGGAGGATATCCTGATCCGGGGCGAAGGTCCGTTCCAGGTTGGGGGGCCAGATGTAGAAATTGTCCGGGGGAGGGACCAGCCGTCCGGCCACCAGTTCGAAGATGACAATTCCGGCGACCAGAAGCGCCGAGGCCGCAGCAGTTTTCAGGAGCAATCGGGTCATATAAGGTAAGCACCGGGAAATTTCCGTTGGAGCGAATGGTGCCGGAGGAGGATTAGGGTTGTCAAGGCGGAACTGGTGCCCTATAGTAAAGAGACAAACGCTCCTCCGGCCTGGGGAAATGATTTATTATCTCTTTTACAACCTGCTCTTCTCGGTGGTTCTCCTGACGGCGGTCCCGTTTTTCGTCTTCCGGATGATTACCACCAAAAGGTTCCGGGAAGGATTGAACGAACGGCTGGGGCTTTACGGGAGGGAGATCCTCCGCCGGGTTGAAGGGCGGCCGATCTGGATTCAGGCCGCTTCGGTAGGGGAGGTGAAGGCCGCCCGGCCTCTGATCGAGCTGCTAAAGCAGGAATTCCCCCGGGTCCCGGTGGTCCTGACCTGTCAGACGGCGGCCGGCCGTTTGCTGGCGAGAGAGCAGCTGGTCGGTCGGGCTACGGCGATTCTCTCCCCGCTTGATCTGGCTTTGGTAATCGAGAGGCTGATCCGCCGGATTTCTCCCCGGATCCTGATCCTGATCGAGACCGAACTCTGGCCGGGCATGATTACCTCCGCCCGCCGGCACCAGGTTCCGGTGGCGGTCGTCAACGGAAGAATATCCTCCCGGTCTTTCCCCCGTTATCGGATGGTGCGGAGCCTGCTGAAGCCGCTTCTGCAGAGGATGAACGGATTCGGAATGAGGTCCCGCCAGGATGCCGACCGGATCCGGGCGCTGGGGGCGGATCCCCGGCGGGTCCGGGTAACCGGGAATATCAAATTCGACTCCCTGGATCTCTCCATCCCGCCTCCGTCCGCCGGTAAGACTCTGTGGGGCTGGGGGTCCGAGGATCCGGTGATAGTGGCCGGAAGTACGTTTGCGGGAGAAGAAGAGCTGCTGATAAAAGTTTTTCGGGAATTGCGCGCTGATTTTCCCGGGTTGAGGATGATTATCGCCCCCCGCCATCTGGAAAGGGTTCCGGCGGTGGAAAATCTGCTCCGGTCGGCCGGCGAGGAGTACCGGCTTTTCTCCCTTCTGACGGCGTCCGCGGCCGAGTGCAGTCTTGTCATACTTGATCGGATGGGGGTATTATCGGAGCTCTACCGCAGCGCTTCGGTGGTCTTTGTCGGCCGAAGCCTGCGCGGTTCGGGAGGCCAGAACCCGATCGAACCGGCGGCGGCGGGCAAACCGATCCTCTTCGGACCGCACATGGAAAATTTCTCCGAAATTGCCGAGGATCTAATCGAGTCCGGGGGAGCGTTCCGGATCGAGGATGAGAGCCGGCTGGCCGCCCGGTTTTCCGAGATTCTCGTCGACCCACAGAGAGGAGCTTTGATGGGGCGCCGGGCCCGGGCGGTGGTCGAAAGAAAGCAGGGCGCCACCCGGCGCAACCTGGAGATGATCAGGGAGTTGATCAAGTGATCAGGGAACGGATCGAGAGATATTATCTGAAGGTTATGCTGGGTCGGAAGACCGGTTTCCGGGTAAGTCTCTACAAGGGATTGTTGACGTTCCTTTCGGTGCTTTACCTGGCGGCGGTGCAGTTGCGGACCCTGCTCTACCGGGTCCGGATCCTCCGCTCCCGCTCGGTAACCGCCTGGGTGATCAGCGTCGGCAACATTACCCTCGGCGGGACCGGAAAGACCCCGGTGGTGGAGCGCCTGGCCCGGCTTCTTCATTCCCGGGGCCGGAAGGTGGCGGTGATCAGCCGGGGTTACCGCCGCAAGACCGGCCCCCGCTGGCGGCGGCTGCGCGAAAAGGTGCTGGGGGCGCCGACCACCCGGATGGTCTCCGACGGCCGGAATATGCTGCTCAATTCCCGGGTGGCGGGGGATGAGCCCTACCTGCTGGCGGCCAACCTGGAGGGGGTCCCGGTCCTGATCAACCGCAACCGGGTCAAGGCCGCCCTTTACGCCATCCGGAAGTTGAAGGCCGACACCATCATCCTCGACGACGGGTTTCAGTATCTGGGACTGAAGCGGGACCTGGATATTGTTTTGATCGACTCCGAGTATCCCTTCGGCAACGGTCGTCTCTTCCCCCGGGGGATTCTCCGGGAACCGCTGAGAAACCTCTCCCGGGCCGGCCTGCTCCTGATCACCAAGGCCCGGCCGGGGGGGCAGGAGGAGTTGACAGCGAAGCTGCGCCGGTATAATCAGCAGGTGGAGATTCTGGAGTGCCGGCACAACCCGGTTTACCTGCGCGACGTGAGGACCTCAATCAAGGCCTCGCTTGAATTCATCAAGGGGTCAAAGGCCGCCACCCTGGCCGGGATCGCCAATCCCTACGGGTTCGAGAAGATGCTCCGGGAACTGGGGGTAGAGGTGATCTATTCCCGGCGCTTCGCCGACCACCATTTCTACACCCAGCAGGAGCTGATCGATACCCTGAACCGGGCCTCGCGCCGGGGGGCGGAAATCCTGCTCACCACCGAGAAGGATGCGGTCCGTTTCCCCCGGCTTCCTCCCGGGAAGATCCCGGTCTTCTTTCTCCGGGTCCAGATCGACAGTGTGCAGGAAGGGGAGGATTTCGACCGGGAGATCCTGAGATTTCTCCGCCGGCGCAATCTTTAATCGCCCGGCCGGGACTTGATCGATCAAGGCAGGACGCGGAGTCGGACAGGTTCGGCTGATTCCTGACGATCGACCAGATAAACATTCTTCAGCCGGTTCAAGCACTCCCGGACGAATTCGAGATAGAGGCGTTTGCGAGTGATCGCGGGGACCTTGCGATACTCTCCCAACAGCTTTAAGAATCGTTCGCTCTCCCCGGTCGCGGCCTCGATAACCTGATTCTGGTAAGTCCGGCCTTCCCGGACCAGCCGGTCGCCTTCCGCCCGGGCCCGGGCAATCTCCGCGGTGGCGTACGATTCAGCCTGGCTCTCCATCTGTTTCTTGTCGATCTGGGCGTTGATCACATCGTCAAAGAAACTCTGAACCACGGTGGGAGGCCGGATTTCCTGGATATCGACCCGGTCAACGGTAATCCCGGTCCGGTTGCTCTCGCACCTCTTTTGGATCCGGGCGTGGAGGGCCTGCCCGATTACCTCACGCCCCCGGGTCAGGACCAGGTCAATCGGGCGGACGGCCAGAAGATGAATAATCTCCCGGCAGACGATGTCCCGGAGGAGGATTTTTTTCTGGGCAACCCCGAAGATGGATTCAAACGGATCGGTGCTCCGATAGTGGAGGATGACCTTGACCTCGACAGTGTTGTTGTCTCCGGAGAGGGCGTAGGACTCCAGGCCGGTCAGCCCGTAGAAGAGAGAGGCCCGGGATTCGGGGTTGGGGTTCTGGAAGAAATCATCCACCACCAGGCTCTCGGATTTCCTCACCGGGACTTTGTAAATCCGGCTGAAGGGCCAGGGATAGCTGTAATGCAGGCCGGGCATCACCTGCCGGTCGACCACCTTCCCCATAATCTCCAGAACCCCCAGTTCATTGCTCTTGATGGTGAAGAACCCGGTCCCGAGATAGAAGACCGCCAGGGCGAGAACGACCCACTTCAAGAAGCTCCGGGCCTGCCGGGCCGAACTTCTCAGTTCTTCGGTGATGCTGTGCTGGTCCTGGTTCATAACGGGCGGTTCATTTATTCGCTCTCGCCGGCCTCGGGTTTCGGGAAGAGATAGCGAAAGAGCTCGGAGTCGAGAGAAAGGATCAGGGTCGTCTGTTGGCCCAGAATCCGCCGGTAGGTGTCGAGCGAGTCGAGAAATTCAAATAATTCCGGGTCCTGACTGTAGGCTTCGCCCCGAATCCGGATGGCCTCCCGGTCTCCTTCACCCTTGGCGATTTCCGCCTGCCGCCGGGATTCAGCCAGGATCTCCGCCACCCGCCGATCGGCCTCCGCCTCGATCTTGGCGGCCTCTTCCGCTCCTTCCGCCCGGTAACGCTGGGCTTCCTTCTCCCGGTCGGACTTCATCCGGTCGTAGACCGACCGGGTAACAATGGCCGGGTAGGTGATCCGGCGCAACCCGAGATCGACGATCTCCAGTCCGTACTGTTCCAGGGCCTGCCGGTTGGTCTCCTGGAGCACTTTACTTTCCATCTCGGCCAGCCTGACCTGCTCCGGGTCGGGGTTGATGATCTGGGAAAGCTTGTAATCGCCGAGAACGTTCCCCAGGCGGGCGTTGACCATATCGCCCAGCTTCAGCTCGGCCAGCGCCGCCGTCCCCAGGGACTGGAAAAAGACCAACGGATCGCTGATCTGCCAGGCGACGTAACAGGTGACGATCAGGGGGTTCTGGTCTTCCAGCATCAGCTGGATCGGCCGGGGTTTGAAGACCTGAATCCGGCGGTCCAGGCGATTGACTTTCTCCAGGAAAGCCGGACGTTTCCAGTGGGGGCCGGCTCGATCGATAATCCGGACCGGATCCCCGAACCGGGTAACGATGGCGATTTCCTGTTCGCTGACCTGAAAGATGCTGAGTCCAAGCCCGACGCTGGCCAGACCCAACGCGAGGGGGATGAGAAGGATCTTTTTCATAGCTATATTCTCTTGGGTAATTTCAGGAATATTCTAATCCGGTTCATAACGTTTAGAATTGGTCTTCGAGAAACGCCGGTCGCGCCGACTTCAGCCAGAGATCGGGGCCGTCCAGGACCGGATCCACCAGGACCAGGGGTTGGCCATTCAGGGCTTCCCTGACGGTTTGGCGGTAAAGCATCGGACGGGCGAGGTCCTTCCATTCCTCGATCGAGCCGGCCCGGGCGGAGAAACGCCCGGCTTCCCCGGCGGCGGTCTTCTTCCGGGCGGCAACATAGGCGTCGGCCTCCAGTACGGTTCGGATCGCCTCCCCCCGGGCTTTCGGAATTGAACTGTTTCGGTATCCTAGAGCCTGGTTGATCAGGGTCTGTTTCTCTTGCAGCGCCGCGATGACCTGTTCGTAGGCATCGGCCACCTCGACCGGGGGATGGATATCCTTGGTGTTGACGCTGACCAGTTCCAGCCCGGTCTGAAGGTCATCCATCTGCTTTTGGAGTTCCCGGCGGATGGTCTGCTCCATCTCCTGCCGGTAGGAAATCACGATGTCGGTAAAGGTCCGGGTGGAAAAGAGCCTGGTGAGCAGACCGTGGGCGGCGTTTTCCAGAAGTTGCTCCGGCTGGCGGAAACTATAGCGGTAGTCAAATATATTTCCGATCCGGTAATGGATCGAGAGATAGGGGTAGATGAAATTGTTCTCCGCCGAGAGAAAAGCGTCTTCACTGCCGTGTTTACGGGTCCAGAGCAGGACAATCGCCTGGGGGTCGGCGATATTCCCGATCTCCAATCTCCGGATGGGCCGGGAGTCGATCTTCTCGATTCTCTCCAGGGGGGCGGGACGATGAAGGTAGAGACCGGGAGGAAGCGGTTTTCCCCAGTTGGTTACCCGGCCCCACCGCGTCCGGATTCCCTTCTGCTCGGGCCCGACAACGGTCAGACAGCTGAAGATGAAAGCCACCCCCACCCCGAGGACAATCAGGCCAATCAGGCAGCTCCAGCACAAGGTCCGGGTTTGCCGGGACCGCCGGTCCCAGGAGAACAGTTCCCCGATCCGGTGGAAAAGCTTCTTCCAGGTTGCCGGTTCCAAAACCGCCGCCAGAAAGCCGATCGCCACCCGGTCCTTCCAGCCCTTCCGTCCGTGCACGGACCACCAGAAATTGACCAGCGTTTCCAGGGAGAAGGAGAGGATGAAAATGACCACGATTCCCGCTCCGATCCGGTCGAAGTTAATCCCCAGCTGGTTAAGACCGAGCTGGAGAGCGATCAGGGAACCGGCGGCGACCAGCGAACTGACCATATCGGAACGGGAATGAAGTCCGTCGGCGATCAGGGCGGGGGAATTCAATCTCCGGCCGAGCCGGATCTCGAAGATAGAGACGATCAGGGAACCCCCGGCGAAGATGATAAAAAAGACCCCGAAGAGATAGGGGTAGGGGATATCGCGGTCCGGGGCGTAAAGGGTCTTGTTTGCTACCCCGATGGCGGCCAGGAGAATGATCAAACCGATCAGGAGCGAAACCCATTTTTCCGGGGAGATGCCTTGCCAGTCGATCCCGGCCCGGTTTCCGTCCGCTTCCTCCCTCCGGTCCGGTTCTCCCGCAGGCTCCTTTCGTCCGCCGCGGGTCGAGACGGAGATAAAGACCAGAATCGAGGTTCCCACGTCGGTGAAACTGTGCCAGGCCTCGGCCAGAATGACCAGGCTCCCGCTGAAACCTGCAAGGATAAACTTGGAGATGGACAGTAGGAGGTTGAGCAGGGTGGAGATGGCGGCCGCTTTCTGTTTATTATCCAACTTCAATTTGCTCGCCCTGAATTAACTCGCTTCGCCCTCTGATTTCTTGATAGTATGGCACAAGCAGCAGTGTAAGTTAATATTAAATATTGACATAAGTCAACATCACCGATACCCGACGGATGGTCGCTTACTGGTTACTGTTGTTGGGCAGGAAGCTGGCCTGTATTCTCCCGGGGGCTTGCATTCGGTTTTTGGGGAGCTGCCTGGGGGCGGCCGGTTATTATCTTGATCTTCGCCACCGGCGGATTGCTCTGGCTAACCTCAGGATGGCTTTCCCCTCCCTGGACAGAGCCGCCCGGCGCCGGCTGGCCCTCTCTTCATTTGCCCGGCTCGGTTTGAACTTCGTCGAGTTGCTCCGACTGCCGGTCTTTACCAGGCCGGGATGGGAAAGAGCTTTTACCGTTGAGGGCAGGGAGCATCTTCAAAAAGCGCTGGGCCGGGGGAAGGGGGTAATCTTTGTCCTGGCCCATTTCGGGAACTGGGAATATCTGGCCCTGGTTCCCCGGCTCCTCTCCTTCCGGGGTGGTGCTGTGGTTCAGAAGATCAAGAATCCGGCGATTGACGGGCTGGTGAGGGAGATGAGGGAAGAGGCCGGCCTGGTGCTCTTCTCGAAGCGGGAAGTTGCCGGCCAGCTGGCTGATTATTTGGCTGAGAATGGTGCGGTGGCGATCCTGGCCGATCAGCGGGCCCGACGGATGGCGGTGGAGGTGGATTTTTTCGGCCGTCCGGCTCCGACGACCGCCGCCCCCGCGGTTCTGGCCTGGAAAACCTCCGCCGCGCTGATCCCGGTCTTCATTTATCCGGAAAAGTTCGGGAAATTCCGGGTGGTCTTTGAACCGGAGATCGAACTCCCCCCGGGTATGTCCTTCCGGCGCGCGGTCCGGGAACTCACCAGGCGTTTTACCGCAATCTTCGAGCAGAGAATAAGCCGTAATCCCGAACTCTGGTTCTGGGTTCACCGCCGCTGGGGAAAGGGCATTTGAACCACGGAGACACAGAGGGAGGAAATAGGAGATACAGGTTGGAGGGGCGCTTGAGGGAACTGTCAAAAATTTAATGAAATCGGCAAAGGCAAGCTGAATATCCAATATTCAACAAGGAATATCCAATAAAGAAGGGAAGACGGTGATCTCTGGGTCTCGGTGGTTAACAACCCGGTGACCTCTGTGGTTTAACCCGATTTATTCATAAATCGGGTTAATGATACGATGAATGGGCAAGAGGATAAGAAGGCTCAGGGTCAGGTCCGAGAGATTCTGGCCCGGGTGCCGAACTGGGTGGGAGACTGTATCTTTGCTATCCCGGCGGTCCAGCGGTTGAAGAGGGAATTCCCCTCCGCGCGGTTGACCGTTTTGGTTGCCCGGTGGCTGGTTCCTATCTGGGAGCTGGTTGAGGGGGTGGATGAGATTATCCCCTTTGAGCTCAGGGGGGGGATTAGAGATCTGCCGGGCAAACGGCGGCTGGTCAGTCAGTTGCGGGACCGGAACTTCGATCTGGCGGTGATATTTCCCCGCTCTTTCGAGTCGGCTCTCTGGATCCACCGGGCCGGAGTGCCGCGCCGCTGGGGCTATAAAGCCGGGGCCCGGTCGTTTCTCCTGACCCGTCCGGTCCGTTCGGACCAAGATTATCGACAGGCCCCTCGAATCGATTACTACTACCGTCTCCTCGACGGGGGAAGGAGCAAGGAACCGCCGGTCCCCGCCCGCCTGGCCATCCCCCCGGCCGTCCGGCGGCAGGCGCTCGACCTGTTGTCGGCCGAGGGTATCGATCCGGATAAGCGGCCGCTGGTGGGCTTTCATCCCCGGGCCAGTTACGGTCCGGCCAAGTGCTGGCCGGCTGCTAAATTTTCCCGCCTGGCCGGAAAACTGACAAGGAGGAGAAAAGCCATCGTGTTGTTGTTCGGCTCCGGGCGGGAGAGGCAGTTGTTGGAGGAAATAGTCGCCGGGGCGGGCAAGGATACGGTCAACCTGGCCGGCCGGACCGACCTGAAGACCCTGGCCGCCCTTCTCTCCCTCTGCCGGGTGGTGGTGGCCAACGACTCCGGCCCGCTGCACCTGGCGGCGGCCTTGGGAGTCCCGGTGGTCGGACTTTACGGTTCCACCGACCCGGTGGCCACCGGCCCCCGGGGGGCTCGGACCCGGGTAATCTACAAGGGGATAAGCTGCAGTCCCTGTCTTTACCGGGTCTGTCCCCGCGACTTTGCCTGTATGGAGAGAATAACTCCGGAAGAAGTCCTGACGGCGGTGGAGGAACTCTGGCCCGCCGAACATGGTTGAAACATAATCATTAATAATCGTAACTCGTACTCGTACTCGTTCTTGATCATAATGCGCTAAACCGGAAATGCCAATCAGGGGGACGATTACGAAGTACGAGAACGAGTACGAGTTAAGGAGGGAATAATGGAGATTGAAACTTTTGTCTTGTGTGACGCGGCGACCGATTACCGGGGCAAGCTGAACATTCTCGGAACCTTTGACACCATCTGGGGGAAAAAACTCCCGGTAACCTGGCCTCACTGTGCCCTCGCCCTGAGGGTCAGATTCTCCCGGATTGAGGAAGGGGAACATCGGGTCCGGATCGGGTTTATGGACGAGGACGGCCGGGCGGTTCTCCCGCCGCTCGACGGCACCGTCCGGGTCGGCTTCGGACCCCGGACCGGCACGGTGGCCGCCAATCTGATTTTGAATATGGAGCGGATCCGGCTGGAGAAGGAAGGTGAATACTCGATCTCTCTGGCCATCGACGGCCGCCAGGAGCGATCCCTCCCCCTCTATCTCCGGTTGCGCTCGGTAACGGAGAGTGAGCCCGGCGGCGAGGAGGCAACCGGGGAACCGGGGTCGTGAAGGAAAATTCCGGCCGATGATGGATAAGCCCGGAAAAATACTGATCGTCAAGTTGGGATCGATCGGGGATGTGGTCAATACCCTGCCCCTGGTCAATGCCCTCCGGGAAGGCTTGCCCGAAGCGGAGATCGTCTGGCTGATCGAGCCGAAGTCGTTCCCGATTGTCGAAGGCCAGAGGTCGGTTGACCGATTTATTATTCACCGGCGGGGCGACGGCTGGCCGGCCGCCCGGGAAACCCTCCGGGAGATCAGGGAGTTCGGTCCCGATCTAGTGATCGATCTTCAGAGGATACTGAGAAGCTCCTTCTTCACCTACTTCTCCGGCTGCCGCGAACGTCTGGGGTTTGATCGGAGAAGATCGAAGGAATTTTCCTGGCTTTTGACCAACCGGAAAATTTCCCCGGCCGATCCGCGGCGGCATATGGTCAAGCAGTATCTCGAATTTGCCCAATATCTCGGGATTTCCCTTCCCCGGCCGCCGCGTTTCGATCTTCCGGTGGTAAACGGTGACTGTGATACCGCTCGCCGGTTGATCCCGGATAAATTGCTGGAGAGCGGATTTATCGCCTGCAACATTGGAGCCGCCAAGCCGGCCAACCGCTGGCCCGTCTTCCGCTGGATCGAACTGATCGATCTGATACTCTCCCGCCGGGGAGAAGGGGTTGTTCTGACCGGAGGAGCCCAAGATCGTGAACGGGGCCGCCAGATCAGGGAGCAGGTGAGCAGCCGGCAGGGCTTAAGTGACTGCACTGGCCGGACGACGTTGAAACAGCTCGGAGGGCTCTTCTCCCTGGCCCGCGCGGTGGTCTCCGGAGACACCGGTCCGATGCATATCGCCTCCGCGCTCGGGGTTCGCACGGTGGGTATCTTCGGCCCCGCCGATCCGCGGCGGACCGGGCCTTTTCACCATCTCGACCTGGTGATCCGCTCCCCGGCAGAGTGTGCCCCCTGTGGGCGGAGACGCTGCCGGAGATCCCGGTGCCTGGAGGAAATTCCGGCGGACTGGGTTTTGCAGAAGGTCTTTCCCGGGAGCGGTCTCAATGCTTTCCGGAACCAGGGGCCGGAACGGTTGTGAAGGCGGTGGGCGGCCAGCGGAGGTTGCCGGAAGGCTTCGGCCGTCAGCGGCGGGGAGGGAAAATCTGTGTCTACGCGGATGGCTGGAAACGGGAGATGCTCTCTCTGGCCCGGATGGAAAGAGCGGATGGTCACGCTCTCCGGCTGTTGCGGGGGCGGGGTCGCCCGGCGGTCGTCCCTTCCGGTCGGGAATTTCTGGTGGTCCGGCGTTATTATCACGGAGGGGTTTTCCGCCGGCTGACCGGGGACCGATTCTTCGGGACCGGGCGTTTCTTCAACGAACTGCAACTGCTGGCCGCCGCCCACCGGGCGGGGATCGGGGTTCCCGAACCCGCCGGCCTCCTGATTGAACCGGTCGCTCCCTGCTTCTTCCGGGCCTCCCTGGTCACGGTTTACATCCCCGAGAGCATCGACCTGCTTTCATATTTCCGGGAACACCACGGAGCTGGCCCCCGGCAATCTAGGGAAGGTATCTCGGCGGTTATCGCGGCCGCCGGCCGCCAGGTCGCCCTGCTCCACCGGGCCGGGATCTTCCATGGAGATCTTCAGGTCAAGAATATCCTTGTGCGGCCCCGTCTCTTGCCGCCGGAGACGGTTATCCTCGATTTCGACCGCGGCAAACTGATCCCGGGGGGGGAGAAGGAGCTTTTCCGGAACAACTTGCTTCGCCTTTACCGTTCATTTGTCAAGATGAGACTATCCCTCCCGGCCGTTTCCCGTTATGATCCGATCCGCTTTCTCCGGGCCTATGCGCCCGAGGACCGGGATTTCCGGCGGCGGGTGATCAGGCAGTGTATCCGTCGGGAGCGGGGCGATCTGCTCCACCGGATGAAATGGAAACTTTCCTTTTTCCTCCGCGGCAGTTACTATGCCCGGTCCATGGAGGGGGAGAAGAAGGGAAGCGGAAAAGTCAAGAAGTGAAGATCGCGTTCTGCATCGAGACTTTCATTACCACCAGGGGCGGGGCGGAACAGTACGTCCACGACCTCTCGGGGCGTCTCACCGCCGGAGGACATCAGGTTCACATCTTCACCCTGCGCAGCCGGGAGAAAAGCCGGGATAATCTCCAGATTCATATCCTGCCCTCCGGAACATACCCTCGCTTCCTGAAGACTATCTTATTCGCCGCCCGCTGTCGGAAGTCGGTTCAGGGGAAGGGGTTCGATATTGTTCATTCTTTCGGCAGAACCCTGGGGATGGATGTCTTTCAGCCCTTGGGCGGTTCGCAGCTGGCCGGTTTGATCGGGAACATTCGTTCGATCGACAACCTCTTCAACCGCGGGGTCAAGATCCTGACTTATATTTTCAGCCTCCGCCGGATGGCCTACTTCTACATTGAGAAGATACAGATAAAAGAGGCCAAGATGGTGATCGCCATCTCGGCCATGGTCAAGACGGACCTGGTTCGGTATTCCCGCCTGTCGGAAGTGAAGGTCCGGATTGTGAGAAACGGAGTCGACCTCAACCGATTCCACCCCTGCAACCGTGAGCGCTGGCGGGAGGAGACGAGGCGATCGATCGGGCTGGAGGACCGGGACGTGGCGATCATATTTGTCGCTCATAACTTTCGCCTCAAGGGGTTGCAGGCCCTGATCCGGGCCCTGTCCGAGTTACGCCGGCTCGATCCCGACCATCCCTTCAAGATCCTGGTTCTGGGGACGGGAAAGGTCAAACAGTTTTCCGCCCTGGCCCGGAAGCAGGGGGTGGAGGATAAGCTGACCTTTCTCGGTTATGAGGACGATACCCCGCGCTTCTACGCGGCTGCCGATATCTCTGTGCATCCCAGTTACTACGATCCCTCCGCCCTGGTAGTGCTGGAGGCGATGGCCAGCGGGCTGCCGGTAATTACCACGGCTTACTGCGGAACCTCGGAGATTATCGAGGAAGGGAGGGAAGGATACATCGTTCCGACTCCGGCGGACAGCGCGCTCCTGGTCGATCGCATCCGGCTTCTGCAGGATGGGGAATTGAGGCGACGGATGGGAGAGGCCGCCCGCCACCGGGCGGAGGAGTTTCCTTATTCCCGCAATATGCAGGAGATCCTGGATATTTATGATCAGTATATTGGCTCTGGTGGAAGATGAGCGGGCGGCCAGCTGCCGCTTCCGGTTCGGCCAATTCGTCGGACCCCTGGCGGAGGAAGGGATTGCCCTTCGGATTCAGGGACTGGGCCGGGACCGTGAGCGGCGCCAACAACTGTTGCGCTCGGCGGCGGAGTATTCCGTGACAATCCTCCATCGCAAGCTGCTTCGCCGCAATGAATTCCGCACTCTACGCCGCGCCGCGCCCCTGATGGTCTATGACTTCGATGACGCAGTTATGTTCCGCGATTCCAATGCCGCGCGCCAAAGGTCATGGCAGCGCCGCCACCGCTTCCGGCGACTGATTCAAGGAGCCGACCTGGTGCTGGCCGGCAACGATTACCTGAAAGCCCAGGCCGAAGCCGCCGGCGGACGCGCCTTGATCTTCCCTACCGTGGTCGATACCGGAGCTTTTTCTTCCCGGCCCGTCGCCAAAGAGCCCGCGGTGATCGGGTGGATGGGCAGTGCCAGTAATTTCCTCTATCTTTTTGAGATTCTCTCTCCGATCCAAGGGTTGTTGGAATCCCGACCCGACCTGGTTTTCCGGGTGGTGGCTGACCGTCCCCCCGACCTCGGTCCTCTCCCGGTTGACTACCGCCCCTGGTCAGAAGAGAACGAAGCCGGGGATCTTTCCGGTTTCACCGTCGGGGTAATGCCGCTGGTTGACGATCCCTGGACTAGAGGAAAGTGCGCCTTCAAGCTTCTACAGTATGGAGCGGCCCGGTTACCCTCCGTTGCCTCTCCGGTGGGAGCGAACCGAGCCGTGATCCAGGAGGGGGTGACGGGGTATTTCGCCGGGGATGCGGGGGAATGGCGCGATCGGCTCGAGGAATTGCTTGATTCTCCCGGGAAAAGGGAAGAGATGGGTCAAGCGGCCCGCCAACTGGTGGAGGAGAAATATTCCCTGGCCGGCGCCGTTTCCAGACTGGTCCGGGTGATCCGCCGGCTGGCCGGGGAATAACCCCGGGGGGTTATTCCCCACGGATCAGGAGGCAATGTCAGCGGGATTCGGAAGATCCTCCAGATTGTTGCCGGGCCAATTCCGGTCGAGGATTGATATAATGCGTTTCCAGGACCTGGTCCTTCAATATATTGCCAACCTCCAGGAGGCAACTCAGTGAAATTCAAGAACAAAGTGGTGACATGGTCAGTTGTCGTGTTCCTCCTTATTCTGGTGTTTTATGTTCTGATTAATACTTTCTTCATCACCAAGGACTATCTCTATGGGCCCCCGCTGCTTTTTATCTCTAACCGCTATTTGGAAGTCGATATTTATCCTCGCGATTTTGAGGTTGCCGCGGTCTTTACCAATAATTACATCGAAGGAACCACCACTCCGGAAGATATCGACATTCTCCGGTTGTTTTTGAAGAAAATGGAGGTGAGAGGGGTCTTTTTTGTCATCCCCGATTACAAGAAAACCTATCCTCTGTCCGCCAATCCCAAGGTGCTTGAGGAACTGAAGAAACTACAAGCTGATGGCCACGAAATCGCCCAGGCCGGAACGTTTCACACCTATGGACCAGACCTGGCTCGGGGGGCGGAACCGGGGGAGGAGTTGATCACCCTGGCCTTTGACGACCAACTGGAGAGAATCCGCCAGGGGAAGAAAATGCTTGAGGAGCTGGGTTTCCCCCCAATTGGTTTCCGGGCGCCGTCCTTCGCCACCAATCGAGAAACCTTCCGGGTTTTGGAGACACTCGATTATGTTTATGATTCCAGCTCTTCGTTGCCCCCCCGAACCCTGGCCACGCTCTTTCAGCCGTCTCTCTCCCAGGGGATCCTTTATCCTTACCATCCCTCCGGATATGATTTTTTGACCTTTACCGACTACAGCGATCCGACCCAGAACTATTCCAAGGCCAAAGACCTCTTCCAGCGGGTCAAGCGGGCCCGGGGAGTGTTTGTCTTTCATACCTATATGGGCAGCATCGCCCAGCCGGAACGTCTTCAGCTGCTTTCGGCCTTCCTGGAATACATCCTATCCGAGAAGAGCTGGTGCTGTCCCCTGGGGGAACTGTCGCGCTGGTGGCAGGCCCGGGAGAAGCTCCGGGTGGAGACCAGAAAGAAAGGTCGGGTATTCGAGATTGTCATGGAGAACCGTTCCCCGACATTGCTGGAGGAGCTGGGGCTGGAATTGAGGAAATACCCGGAAGGAGTGACCGAGTTTGTGATTCTGGACGGGCAGAGGAAGACCCTTCTCCGGGGGAGGCTGCCGGTAGAGAAGAAAATCTTTGTTACCGTCCCCGGGTATCCGGAACGGTAGTCATTCTTAAATTCCGAAAGGCTTTTGATCCGAATTTGCCATGCACCCTGTTCCGGTACAACAACCGGATCTTTCCATCTGCCTCGTCACCTGGAATGTCCGGGATTATTTAAGAGATTGTCTGCTTTCACTTCGCCGGGCGCGGCCGGAGATCGATTACGAAGTCCTGGTAGTGGATAACCGGTCTTCCGACGGCACCGCCGTATCGGTGAAAACAGATTTCCCGGAAGTCAGCTTGATTCAAAATGATCGCAACCGGGGTTTCGCTGCAGCCTGTAACCAGGCGATTCGGTCCAGCGGGGGGAGATATCTATTGCTGCTTAACCCCGACACCCTGGTCCCGGCGGGATCTTTGGAGGAGATGGTCCGCTTTCTCGACCAGCATCCGGGCGCCGGGGGGGCCGGGCCTAAGCTGATCAATCCCGACGGGAGTCTCCAGCCCTCGGTACGAGGTTTTCCCACCACCGCCGCCGCCTTCCGCCAGTTCACCATTCTTGGCGATCTGGGGCTCTTTGGCCGGGCCCGGTCCGTCTATCTGCAGACGAATTTCGACTACCAGCACCCGGCAGTGGTCGATCAGCCGATGGGGGCCGCCCTGTTTCTTCGCCGGCAGGCCCTGGAAGAAGTGGGGATGCTCGACGAGGGATTCTTCCTTTACTTTGAAGAGGTGGATCTCTGCCGCCGGCTGTCCCGGGCGGGTTGGACCGTATGGTACAACCCGGCGGCGGAGATAGTGCACCGGGGTGGGGAGAGCACCCGTCAGGAGGGCGGGCGGTCGCTGCTTTATTTTTTTCAGAGCCAGTTCCGCTATTTTGCCAAGACCGCTCCACCTCTTCGGGCCCATCTTTTCAAGCTGGCATTCAAACCCCTGGCCGTTCTCGGAATCGGCTGGTCAATGATGCTCAGCGGAGTCGGCTGGGCGGCGGGCCGGCTGTTCGGGATCTCCCCCGAGAGAGGGGAGAGGAAGCGGGTCCGGTTCAATCTGAAGAAGAATTTTCTCACCCACCAGCTGCTTAAATTCCTCCGGTTGTAAAGCCGGTCCGGGCGGGCGGATACTTAACCCGATATGTTCATAAATCGGGTTAGTGAAAATCAGGTTAAGCTATCATGAAGGTAGGTTTTATAACTCATGCCGCGATCCTGAACGGGGCTCCCATCACCCTGGCGGAATTGGTGAGCGGGCTGGCGGCCCGGCCCGGCCATCTCTCCCTGGCGCTCGGGGTGCCGTCCCCCGGTCCGCTCCTGGAGAGATACGACTTTACCGGGGTCGAGATCTTCTGTTACGGAAGAACCCGGCTGGGAAAAGAGATACCGGTCGGCCGCCCCCGGATTCGGCGTCGGTTGAGAAGATTTCTGTCCGCCCGGGGGATCGGATTGGTGGTGGCCAACAGCCTGGAGGCTTTCCGGTCGGTGGAGGCCGCCGCCGATCTCGGCCTCCCGGTGATCTGGATGATCCACGAACTGGCGGCCGGATATCAGGACAGGCGGGAGTGGGAAGAGATGCGGGCCGCCGCTCAGCTGGCCGATCGTTTGATCTTTAATTCACAAATCGGGTTGGCCCAGGTCCCGCTGCTGGGCCGAGGGTTGGAAGCGAAGAGCCGGGTGATTTACCCCGGGATCAGTCTGGACCGTCCCGGCGGAGAAGATAGCTCCCCCGAAAGGGAGATTACCCGGAGAGAAGAGGGGCCGGTTCTGGGGTGTATCGGGGACATATCACCCCAGAAAGGCTATCGGATCCTGATTGAGGCTTTTGCCATAGTCCTGCGCGCTCATCCCCGGTCCCGGTTGGTTATCGCGGGCAGAGTTCCGGATCGGTTTCGGAAGTTCAAGGAGGAGCTGGACGCCCGGATTCAGGAGTTGCATTTGGAAGGACGGGTCCGGTTCGAGGGAGAGTTCCATAACCTCCGCCGGCGCCTGCAGGGCTTGGACATTCTCCTCCATCCCTCGCCCTCGGAGTCCTTCGGGAGGGTTGTAGCCGAAGCGCTGGCCGGGGAGCTCCCGGTGGTCGCCGCCCGGTCAGGCGGGGTGGAGGAGATTATCCTCGACGGAGAAACGGGCTGCCTTGTTCCCCCTGGGGATCCGGAGGCCCTGGCCGAGGGGACGCTGATGATCCTGTCCGATCCGCTGCGAGCGCAAAGTCTGGCCCGCCGGGGTCGTCGGGAGGTGGCCAGCAGATTCGCCCTTGCCCGGTCCGTGGCCGCCATCGAAGCGGAGATCAGATCGCTGTTTTAGGGACGAATAATGGAAAGATTCAGACAGAATTACCGGCTCTTCCTGCTGGTCCTGGTCCTGCTGGTAGTGTTTTTCAATATCCTGGGGAGGGTTTCCCTCAACCGCAGTTCCAAGAATGTCTCCCTGGACCAACCGGTCTACCAGCTGACCGTCCCGGCCGTGGAATGGATCAGCTTCAGCATTGGCGGTAAGATCAGGAATCTGATCTACATCGCCCTGGCCGTCTGGCTGGCGGGTTGCATCTGGGACAGGCACCTGCGTCCCGTATTCACCGGCCTGGAGATTCCGGTCTTGATCTACCTGGCCGCGGCCACGGCGGCGTTCTTGCTCTCCCGGGATCAGTCTGTGAGCTGGAAGACCGGCTTCCAGAGCCTGCTTATCGAGGTTTGCTGGTTTTTGCTCCTGCTTTCCGTTTTGCGCCGGGAAAGCTTCCAGAAAGCAGTCACGGCAGTACTGTTCGTGGCCCTGGGTTTAACGGTTCTGGCCGGGTTCTGGCTCTACCGAGGGGGGATATTTTTCCCCCAGACAGCCGAGCGGATCTGGCTCTCCTTCGGTCATCCCAACAGCTCCGGGGCGATTCTGGTTCTTCTCATACCCGGGGCCCTCGCCCCTCTCCTCTTCTCCCCACCCCGGCGGATCAGGTTGCTCTGCGTACTTTACTCCCTGCTCCTGCTTTTCGCGCTCTTCCTGACCTTCTCCCGAACGGCCTGGATCAGCCTTCTGGTCGGCCTGGGGGTGCTGACCGTGCCCCGCAAGGCTAAATACTACTTTATCGGTCTGCTGATTATCATGATCCTGTTGCTGGTCTGGGGATTAAACATGGGACCCCAGGCTTATTGGAAAGAGAGGGTAAAAAGTTTCTCCACCTGGAGGACCGACAAGAACGTGGCCAAGAGGATGATATACTGGGAGGCGGCCGGCCGGATGGTCCAAGAACGTCCCCTGCTGGGATTCGGTCCCGGTTACGGGGTCTTTATCAGTGAGTATGAAAACGAGTTCCAGGTACTGGATACCGGCGAGAAGGTGACCGCTCCCCATAATTTTTACCTCTCCCTGGCGGTGGGGACCGGCCTGGTCGGTCTGGGGGCTTTCCTGCTCCTGCTGGCGGCGGTTTTCCGGACGGCGGTCCGCGAATACAAATCCAGTTCCGGCTGGTTCGGCAAGTCCCTCGGCCTCGGGGTCATCAGTGGTCTGGCCGGTTTTCTGATCGGGTCTTTATTCGATGATCCTCTGCTCAATGAGAGGATCTCCCTGGTTTTCTGGCTTTTTATCGGCCTCCTCGCTGCCCGGGCCGCCGCCCGTCGAGCCGGAGATTTGGGGCTTGTGAAATAGGGGCGGCTCAGATAAGATCCCGCCTTAGGAATAATCATGAAAGGAGCTACCATTGTAATTACCGGCGGGGCCGGATTTATCGGCTCGGCCCTGGCCTGGCGCCTGAACCAGGAAGGGGAGAGGGATATTCTGATCGTGGACTCCCTGGGCGCTGGCGAGAAATGGAAGAACCTGGCCGGATTGAGCTTCTCCGATTACCAGGAGAAGGATGATTTCCTGGAACGGGTCCGCCAGCGGGATCTGCCGGATACCCTGAAGACGATCTTCCACTTCGGGGCCTGTTCCTCCACGGCGGAGACCGATACCCGTTACCTGGTTAAGAACAATTTTGAATACAGCAAGACCCTGGCAGCCTACGCCCTGGAGGCTGGTGTCCGTTTCATCTATGCCTCCAGCGCCGCTACCTATGGGAGCGGGGACCGGGGCTATGGCGACCGGGAGAAGGAACTGGAGAAGCTCCGACCGCTGAACAAGTATGGTTTTTCCAAACACCTCTTTGATCTTTACGCCCACCGCCAGGGTTGGCTGGAGAAGATTGTTGGGCTGAAGTTTTTTAACGTCTTCGGGCCCAACGAATACCACAAGGGACCGATGCGTTCGATGGTCTGCAAGGGATACGAGCAGATTCGCGATCGGGGTCGGCTTCAGCTCTTCTTGTCCTACCGGGACGGTTGGCGGGACGGGGAGCAGGATCGGGATTTCATCTATATCAAGGATGCCCTGGAAATGGTCCTCTTTATTCACCGAAGCCCCGGCTTGAGCGGTATCTTCAATATCGGTTCCGGAACGGCCCGGACCTGGAATGACCTGGCGGCGGCCATTTTTTCCGCCTTGGAGGCCAAAATGCAGGTTACTTACATCTCCATGCCCGAGGAGATCAGGGAGACCTACCAGTATCATACCGAGGCGGAGATGGAGAAACTGCGCCGAGCGGGATATGACCGGCCGGTTGCTTCCCTGGAGGAGGCGGTCGCCGATTACGTGCAGAACTACCTGATCCCGGAATGTTATCTGGCGGCAACGGGGCAGTGATGGATTACAGAGAATCCATTCAAGCTGTTTCTGAATTCATATATGGTTTAGGCGATTTTCCGTATTCTCGGAGGTCCTGCTCTGGTTATCAGATAAGGTTATGAGCGAGAAATGGAATAAAATCATCTCCGGTTTTGCCGGCAAGCGCATCCTGGTGGTCGGCGACGTGATGCTTGACCTCTACATCCAGGGAGAGGTGGAGAGAATCTCTCCGGAAGCCCCGGTTCCGGTGGTGAGGATCTCCGCTGAGACCCAGGTACTCGGGGGCTCCGCCAACGTGGCTAATAATATCAATTCCCTGGGGGGGCGGCCGATCCTGGCCGGAGTCATCGGCGCCGACCCGCCCGGCCGGCAGTTGAAGCGTCTGCTCAAAGAGAAAAAGATTGACGGGCGGGCCCTGGTAGTCGACCGGGGACGTCCCACCGTGACCAAGTCCCGGGTGGTTGCCGGTCACCAGCAGGTGGTCAGGATTGACCGGGAGTTCCCGGGAACGATCGGACCGGGGGAGAAAAAGCGACTGCTGGCCGCCATTCAAAGTATTACCAGTCGGATCGACGGCATTATCCTGGAGGATTACGGCAAGGGAGTGGTCGACCAGGATCTGATCGACCGTCTGATCGATTTTGCCCGTCGCCGGGAATCGTTTCTGGTGGTTGATCCCAACGGCCGGCACCGGTTCAGTTACCGGGGGGCCCGGCTGATCAGTCCCAACCTGAGGGAGGCAATTGAACTGGCCCGGCTGGGGAGGGAAGTTTCCCTGGACTTGCTGGGTCGCACGCTCTTGAGAAAATGGGGGTCGGATTCGGTTTTGATCACCCTGGGCGAGGAGGGGATGTGCCTCTTCGAGCGGAAGAAGAAGGTCGTCCAGATTCCCACCGTGGCCCGGGAGGTCTTCGATGTTTCCGGGGCCGGGGATACCGTGATCGGCACGCTCGCTCTCGCTTTGGCCTCAGGGGCGGATCTCCGGGAGGCCTCCCGGATCGCCAATTGCGCGGCCGGGGTGGTGGTCGGAAAGCTCGGTACCGCCACCCTGACAACGGATGAACTCCAGAACGCGCTTAACTGGGAATAAAAGAGGTGTCTTTCTCGACCGGGACGGGACCATTCATCCCGACACCGGTTATCTCCACTCGCCGGATGACTGCATTCTTTACCCGGCCGCCCGCCGAGGACTGAAACTTCTATCCGACAGCGGATTCCTCCTCTTCGTTGTTACCAACCAGTCGGGGGTGGGGAGGGGGTATTTCACCGAGTCGGCGGTGGAGGAGGTACACCGGAAGATCGCGCGCGATTTGGCGGACGGCGGGGTTTCCCTGGCCGGGATCGCCTACTGTCCTCACCGGCCGGATGAAGGTTGCCGGTGCCGGAAACCAGCACCCGGGATGATCCTGGATTTGGCCGGCCGGCACGGGGTTGAGCTGGCGAAGTCTTACCTAATCGGAGATAAGATCAGCGATATTTTGGCCGGTCGGGCGGCCGGATGCCGCACGGTGCTGCTGGCTGAGGCCGGGAAACTGGATCGGTTGCGCGGTCGGGACGAATGGCGGGAGCCCGACCGGGTCGTCGGAGATCTCTACCAGGCCGCCCTCTGGATAATCGGCGGCGCGGGCGGGACCGGAGAAAGGCCGTGAAAAAGGGTGGGGAAGAAGACAGGGGCGGGCGCGCGGTCGGGGTAATTCCCGCCCGCTGGGGGGCGACCCGGTTTCCGGGAAAGCTCCTGGCGCCCCTCGGCGGTCGGACGGTGCTCGAGCACGTCTATCGCCAGGCCGAGCAGGCTTCAGAGCTGGACGAACTTGTCGTGGCCACCGAAGACACCCGGATTCGGAAGGCGGTGGAGAGGTTTGGGGGAAGGGTGATTATGACCTCGGCCGCCCCCCGGACCGGCACCGAGCGGACGGCCGAGGCCTGCCGGGGAATGGCAGCAGGGATCGTAATCAATATCCAGGGTGACGAGCCCTTCCTAAGACCCGGGATGATCGATCTCCTGGTCCGGGAACTGACCGCGGATCCGGCTTTGCCGGCGGTGACCCTGGTCAGGAAGGTGCCGCGGGGGGACTGGATGGACGACCCCAACCAGGTCAAGGCGGTTATAGACCGGAAGGGGTTTGCTCTGTATTTTTCCCGGTCCCCGATTCCGGCCGCCGGTCCGGAATCGTCTCACCGGGCCTTTCGGCATATCGGGCTTTACGGTTACCGGGGGGAGTTTCTCCGCCTCCTGGTCGGGTTGGAACCGGGGCCGCTTGAGGTTCAGGAACGGCTGGAGCAGTTGAGAGTCCTGGAGTACGGTTACCGGATGAAAGCGCTGGAAACGGATTATGATACCATCGGGATCGACACGCCGGCCGATCTGGCTCGGGCCCGGGTTTTCCTGGAAAATATTCACCGCCACGGCGCCCAGGAGGAAAAGGAACGCAAAGAAAATATAGATTAATTTACCTTTGGGGCTGAGAAGGAGATGGAGAATACATATAGAAAGAGGTTAAATAGGTAGCTTCAGCATCCGGAGTTCTGTGGTTAAATAGCCAAACCAGGAAGGAAAGATGATAGTCAAGACCAAGGAATTCGAGATCGGGGGAGTTCAGATCGGCGGGCGAAGGCCCCTGGTGATCTTTGCCGGGCTCTGTGTAATCGAGAGCGAAGAGCACACCCTGAAAGTCGCTTCGACCCTGCGGGATATCTGCCGGGAGGTTTCCCTCTCCCTGGTCTTCAAGGCCTCCTATGACAAGGCCAACCGGACCTCGATCAAATCGTACCGGGGCCCGGGTCTGAAGGAAGGCCTGAAAATCCTCGCCCGGGTGAAGGAGGAACTCGAACTGCCGATCCTGGTTGATTTTCACCGCCCCGAGGACGCCGCCGTCGCCGGGAGGACGGCCGACATCCTGCAGGTTCCGGCCTTTCTTTGCCGCCAGACCGATATGCTGCTGGCCGCGTCGGCTACCGGACTGCCGGTCAACGTGAAGAAAGGGCAGTTCCTCGCTCCCGGGGACATCCGGCACGTGATCGAGAAATGCGCCGCCGCCGGGAACGAGCGGGTTTGTATCACCGAACGGGGAGTCAGTTTTGGATACCATAATCTCATAAATGATTTCCGGGCCCTGCCGCTGATCCGGGATTTCGGGTGCCCGGTGATATTTGACGCCACCCACAGCGTCCAGCTCCCCGGGGGAGGGGAGGGGTTTACCGGCGGAAACCGGGAGTTTGTTCCCTACTTGGCCCGGGCGGCGGTGGCGGCTGGTGTTGACGGTCTGTTTATGGAAACGCACGACCGCCCGGAGGAATCGCTCTCCGACGCTTCCAGCGTCTTTCCCCTGACCGACCTGCCGGCCTTGCTCCAAACGGTAGCCCGGATCGATGAGATGGTAAAAGCCGATGAATGATAAAAATCCACCGAAAGACATCGACCTGGAGGCCGTCGCCCGGGAGGTTCTCCGGATCGAGGCCGAGGCCGTCCTGGCCCTGATCCCCCGTCTGGGGCGGGAATTCACCGAAGCGGTGAAGATCCTCTACCGGTGCCGGGGGAGGATTATCGTGGTCGGGATGGGGAAGGCCGGAATTATCGCTCGCAAGATATCGGCCACCTTGGCCAGCACCGGATCTCCCAGCCTGAGCCTGCATCCGGTGGAAGCCCTCCACGGGGATTTGGGGATTGTCGGCGAGAATGACGCCGTGGTGATGATTTCCCGGAGCGGGGAGTCGGACGAGATCAAGAACCTGATTCCTTACATCAAACGGATGGGGATTCCCCTGATCGCGATCACCGGCAACCTAAAATCGGCATTGGCCGTGCACAGCGACGTTGTCCTGGATTCCGGAGTGGAGAAGGAGGCCTGTCCGCTCAATCTCGCCCCGACCGCCAGCACCACCGCCGCCCTGGCTCTGGGCGATGCCCTGGCCGTGGCCCTGATTGAGAAACGGGGGTTCCAGCCCGCCGATTTCGCTCGGCTGCACCCCGCCGGCGCCCTCGGCAAGTCTCTGATCCTGAAAGTTTCGGATTTGATGCGGGTCGGCCAGGCCAATCCGGTCGTCGGCGAGGAGACTTCGGTCAAGGACGTGATCCTCCGGATAACATCCGCTCGGGCGGGAGCGGCCAGCGTGGTGGATGGGTCAGGGCGGCTCTCCGGATTCTTCACCGACGGCGATCTCCGTCGGCAGATCGAAGACCGGCCGGAGATTCTGCGCCGCCCGGTCGGCGAGGTGATGACTCGCGATCCGCTGACAATCACCGCCGACCGGCTGGCCGGAGAGGCTCTGAAGCTGCTTGGGGACCGTCAAGTCGATGAAATTCCGGTGATCAACGACCGCCACGAGCCGGTTGGCATGCTCGACGTCCAGGATCTTTTGAAGGCCGGTGTGGTCTGACCGGGAAGATAACCATGATCGGAATTGGTGCGGCAGCGGGTCGAGGGCCGGGATGACGGAAGATATCAGGATCCGGGCCGGGCGGGTCAAACTTCTCCTGCTCGATGTCGACGGGGTGCTTACCGACGGCCGGATATATCTCGGACCTCGGGGGGAGGAGTTAAAGGCCTTTCACGTTCGGGACGGATCGGCCCTGGTCCGTCTTCTCCGCGCCGGCCTGGCCGTGGCCCTGATCAGCGGCCGCCGCTCGGAAGCGGTCCAGCACCGCGGCCGGGAACTGGGAATCGGTGAGATTCACCAGGGAGTGGAGAACAAGGCGGCGGTCCTGGCGGAATTGTTGGAACGTCATTGCTGCCGGGAAGAAGAGACCGCCTACGTTGGCGATGACCTGGCCGATCTGGAGGTGATGCGGAAGGTCGGACTCTCCGTGGCGGTGGCGGACGCTCATCCGGCGCTGCGCGCGGCGGCCGATTACGTGACGAATAACCGGGGAGGGGAGGGGGCGGTGATGGAAATAGCGGAATTGATCCTCCAGAGCAGAAAGGGATGAAACCGGCGGTTATCAGCCTGCTGCTTTTCGCCGCCTCCGGACCGCTTTACCCGGGGGAGGGGACGGTTCCCTCTCCAACCGAGCCGGCCGCCGTCTTGACCCCCGCTCCCCCGACCCAGAAGGTGAGCGGTGGATTCACCCGGTACATCCCGAACGAGGCCGGCGATTACGAGTGGAAACTGGAGGGGGAGTCGGTCACCTTTCTCTCTCCGGATTCCCTGGAGGTAACCCTGCTTACGGCCACGGCGCTCGATCCCCAACTGGAAGGCCTGACCATTAAGGCCGGGAAGATGATTTACTTCACCGACTCCGGGATAGCCCGGAATGCCGAAGCCCGGGTGACCGTGCGCCGGGAGAATACGGTTTTGACCGGCCGGGGCTATCTCTGGACCCCACAGAACCGGCAGATCCGGATTTATGAGGATGTCCGCTTCCTGATCCGGGAAGAAGGGCAGGAGGGGTTGTTTCCCCTATGAGCATACCGGGAGGGAAAGAAGCGGCTTTCGTTCTGGGGGTGATGCTCTGTCTTTGGTTCCCCTCGTCGATGACGGGGGAAGAAGTGCCGGCCGGGGGGGAGGACTGGACGGTGGTTACCTGCGATGGTAACCTGTTCATGGATTACGAGAATAATAAGGTGATTTTTTTCAACAATGTCCGGGTGGAAAACCCCCGGGGCAGCATAAATTCCGACCGGCTGGTGGTCTTTTTCTCTCCCGACGGCAAGACCGTGGAAAAGACCGAGGGCGAGGGTAATGTCCGCTTCCGTTCGCAAGGCCGTTCCGGCCGTTCGGAGAAGTTCATATACTACCCCGCGGAGAAGAAGGCGGTGCTGATCGGGGATGTGGAGGTGGGTGTGGCGGGCGAGAAATTACGGGGTGGAATGGTTACCCTGTACCTGGATAGCGATGAGGTGGAGGTCGAGGAGAGTCCCACCCTCGAATACGTCCCGGAAGAGGACTACCAGGTGAATTTCTAACAATCTCCGTCGCGCGGATCGGCCGGAATAAGAAACTGGAAATGGAACTGTTTCGAGCGGAAAATCTGGTCAAGGTTTACAACAAGCGGCGGGTGGTTGACCGGGTCAATCTTCACGTCAACCGGGGGGAGATTGTCGGCCTGCTCGGCCCTAACGGGGCCGGGAAGACCACTTCCTTCTATATGGTCGTCGGCCTGATCCGGGCCAACGGGGGGAGGGTTTTTTTTCAGCAACGGGACATCACTCATCTACCGATGTCCGCTCGGGCTCGTCTGGGGATGAGCTATCTCTCCCAGGAACCTTCGGTCTTCCGGAATCTCACCGTGGAGGAGAACATCCTGGCCATCCTCCAGACCTTGAAGATGAGCCGGGCGGACCGGAAGCGCCGGATGCAGGAATTGCTGCAGGATCTGGGGATTCACCATCTGGCGCGGAGCAAAGCCTATATGCTTTCGGGGGGCGAAAGGCGTCGCCTGGAGATCGCCCGGGCGCTGGTCACCTCCCCCCGGTTTATCCTCCTCGATGAGCCCTTTTCCGGGGTCGATCCAATCGCGGTTTTCGAGGTGCAGCAGATCATCGTCGAATTGAAAAAGCGCGGATTGGGTATTCTGCTCACGGACCACAATGTCCGCGAAACCCTCTCCGTGACCGATCGTTCCTATATAATGTTTCAGAGTCGGATCCTGATCTCCGGGACTTCCCAGGAGTTGATCGACAGCCCACGGGCTCGGGAGATTTACCTGGGAGAACAGTTCACGATGTAATATTTTTTATTTCCCCGGCCTCCGGCCGGAGAAATAAAAAAGCGAAAAAAGGAGGGGTCTTAATGCCGATTACCATTACCGCCAGGCATGCGTCCGTCACCGAAGAGATCAAGAATTATGCCTACGAAAAGCTGGAATCACTGGGGCATCTCTGGCCCCGGGATACCGAAGCCCATCTGGTGATCGAGGCGGAAAAGGCGGGATATTTTCTGGAGATCAACCTCCAGTCAGGTCGCTACCAGCTAAACAGTCGGGCCCGGAGCCGGAGTCTCCAGACCGCGATCAATTCAGCGGTGAAAAAACTGGAGAAGCAGTTGAAGAAATCCAAGGAAAGAACTTCCCGGAGGAGGCAGGAGAAAGTCCAGGTCCCTTACGCCCCCGACGATCTCCCCGAAGATATTCCGCTCCTGATCAAGGTTCCCGACGCCCGGGTGAAGGAACTGGGTGAGCGGGAAGCCTCTTTGAAAATGAGAGAAGGCAAGTTGCCTTTCTATCTTTACCGTTCGACGGAGACCGGGAGATTGAGCATTATCTTCCGGCAGGCCTCCGGCGACCTGGGGTTGATGGAGATCCCCGAAGACCAAATTCGATCCCGCGGATAAACCGACCACCACCGGGTATATTGGAGATCCGGTCGTACGGACCTGTCGATGAAAGGCCTGACCGTAAAACAGTTTTACGAGATCCTCAAGGAGAAACTCCAGCTTCGGCTGGTGGCCGGGGAGAAGGGGTTGAAGCGGCGGATTCTGATCTCGGAGATCAACCGCCCCGGTCTGGTTCTCGCCGGCTATACTGATTTCTTCGCCAACCGGAGGGGACAGGTTCTGGGCAAGGTGGAGATCAGTTACCTGCGCAGCCTTTCGCCGGCGGAGCGCAAGCAACGGGTGAAGGCGTTTCTCGAGCAGAAGATCCCCTTCTGCATAGTTGCCCGCAACTACATCCCCCCCGATGAACTGATTTCCGAGGCCGACCAAGTCGGAATTCCCATCTTCCGCTCCAACCTGATCACCACCCGTCTTCTCAATCTGGGAACCATCTCGCTGGAAGAGATTTTTTCTCCTCACACCTCGATTATCGCCAATCTGGTTGAAGTTTACGGGGTGGGGGTGCTGATCCAGGGAAAGAGCGGAGTGGGCAAGAGCGAGTGTACCCTGAGCTTGGTGGAGCGCGGACACCGGCTGGTCAGCGACGACTACATCTATATCCGCCAGATCGATGGTTCATACCTTGAAGGCCAGGGTTCGGAGCTGACCCGGTTTCATATGGAAATCCGGGGATTGGGAATCATCGATGTCCGCAATCTTTTCGGAGTGGGGTGCGTGAGGCAGCGCAAGCGGATCGACCTGGCGGTAAGCCTGGAAATCTGGGAGCGGGACAAGGAATACGAGCGGCTGGGTTTGGACGAGGAACATATCCAGATCCTGGGGGTTCCCATCCCCCACATCCTGCTTCCGGTCGGCCCCGGCCGGGATCTGGCCCTGCTGATCGAGGTGGCCGCCCTCAACCATCGGATCAAGATGATGGGTTATCACGCCGCCCAGGAACTGGACCGTCACGTAAAAGAGATGATCCGCCAGCAGGAACGATAAGGGGAAGCGGAAGGAATTGTACCGATGCCGGAGATAGTCAAAGAGATGCTGATCGAGAACAAGCTCGGGATCCACGCCCGCCCGGCCGCCCGGTTCGTTCAACTGACCAGCCGGTTCAGTTCCGACATTATCCTGAAACGCGGGGAGGAAGAGGTCAACGGGAAGAGCATAATGGGGGTCTTGATGCTGGCCGCCCCCCAGGGTTCGTCGGTGACCGTGATCGCCCGGGGTGAGGACGCCGAGGAGGCGGTCAGGGAGATTGAAGCCCTGATCAGGTCTAAATTCGGGGAAGAGTGATGAAGGAGAAAGTCTTTTCGGGAATTCCCGCCTCTCCCGGTTTCGTGATCGGAAAGGCCTACGTATTCGATGTCGAGGAAGCCTCCGTCTCCCCGCATCCGATCGCCGCTCCGGCCGTGGGGGCGGAGATCGCCCGTTTTGAGGACGCCCTGATCGCCGCCCGGAAAGAACTGATCAATATCCGGCAGGAACTGGCCGACCGGGCGGGGCGGAAGGTGACCGATCTCTTCGACGCCCACCTGCTGGTGGTGGAGGACCGGACCCTGATCGCCGAGGTGGTGAAGGGGATAGAGGAGAAAAAGCTCAACGCCGAGTATGTTTTCCAGGACGTCATCAAGGAGTACACCAAGGCCTTCCTCCAGGTGGAAGATGGTTACATCAAGGAGCGGCTCAGCGATATCCGGGATGTCGCCCGACGGGTCCTGCATAACCTGACCGGCGGGCAGCGAGCCGATTTGGCCTCCCTGGAGGAGGAAGTGGTGGTAATCGCCCCCGAACTCTCGCCCTCCGACACCGCCCTGATGCACCGGGAGAAGGTGGTCGGGTTCGCCACCGACACCGGGGGGAAGACCTCGCACACCGCGATCATGGCCAGGTCCCTGGAAATACCCGCGGTGGTCGGGCTGGGCAACATCTCAACCTCTGTCTCCACCGGCGACCCGCTGGTCGTCGACGGTACCACCGGTCAGGTGATTGTCTTCCCCTCCCGGTCGACCCTGGCCCGGATCAAGGAGGAGCAGTCAGCGCTGCTCCATTTCGAGGCCCAGCTGGCCGCTCTGAAAAACCGCCCGGCGGAGACCAAGGACGGGTATCGGGTCACCCTGGCCGCCAATATCGAGATGCCGGAGGACCTGGAATCGGTGGCCGCCCACGGCGGGGATGGGGTGGGACTCTACCGGACGGAGTATTTCTATCTCAACCGGGCCGATCTCCCAAACGAGGAAGAGCAGTTCCGGGCCTATGACCGGGTGGCCAGGTCCCTCCGGCCGGACGCGGTCATTATCCGGACTCTCGACCTGGGTGGGGACAAATTCAACTCCGCCCTCGAGATCCCCCCGGAGATCAATCCTTTTATGGGCTGGCGGGCGGTGCGGTTCTGCCTCGAGCGGCAGGATATCTTCAAGAGCCAGCTCCGGGCGATCCTGAGAGCGAGCCGGAATAAGAACGTGAAGATTATGTTCCCGATGATCTCCGGCTACGGGGAGCTCAAACGGGTGCTGAATATCTGGGAGGAGGCCAAGGCCGAGGTCCGCCGGACCGGAGCGCCTTTCCACCAGGATATGGAGGTGGGGATTATGATTGAGGTCCCCTCGGCGGTGGTGATGGCCGACGAGCTGGCCCGGGAGGTGGACTTCTTCAGCATCGGGACCAACGACCTGATCCAGTACACCCTGGCGGTCGACCGGGTGAACGAGAAGATTGCTTACCTCTACGATCCCCTCGACCCGGCGGTGCTGCGCCTGATCAACCAGGTGATCACGGTCGGGCACCGGCATAATATCTGGGTCGGGATGTGCGGGGAGATGGCCGGGGATGTCCTCTCGGTCCCGATCCTGCTCGGCCTGGGGCTGGATGAATTCAGCGTCAGCCCGGTCGCGGTGCCGGAGGTCAAGAAGCTGATCACCTCGCTGGAGCTCTCCGAGGCCCGGAAACTGGCCCGAACGGTGCTGGATTACCGGTCGGCAGATGATATCCGCCAAGCCTCCCGGAAGATGATTAGGCGGGCGGCGCCCGAGCTTCTCAAGGGGTAGCCGCCCGGCTGCTTTCCCGGTTGGAAAGGAGTTTTTCCCTTGCCAGATTCATCCGACTTGACTAGTATCCCCCCTTTTCTCGGTTTGTCTTCAGGATATTATTCTTAAATGACAATAAATGGCCAGACGCCTTAAAATCAAGGAGGAGATGGAGTGAAGCCCAAGCATTACATTTTTACGTCGGAGTCGGTCACTGAAGGGCACCCGGACAAGGTCTGCGATCAGATTTCGGACGCCGTTCTGGATAGGGTTCTAACCGAGGATCCCGCCGGCCGGGTGGCCTGCGAGACCTTCATCACCGCCGGTCTGGCGATTGTCGGCGGAGAAATCACCACCACCACCTACATCGACGTTCCGGACCTGGTCCGCGGGGTGGTGAAGGATATCGGCTATACCGACCCCAAGTACGGGTTTGATTACAAGAGCTGCGCCATCCTCAACGCGATCGGGCACCAGTCCCCCGACATCTCCCAGGGGGTGACCGAGGGCAAGGGGGAGTTCAAGGAACAGGGCGCCGGCGACCAGGGGTTGATGGTCGGTTACGCCTGTCGGGAGACGGAGGAGCTGATGCCCCTGCCGATTATGATGGCCCACCGCCTCTGCCGGCAGCTGGCCCGGATCCGGAAGGAAGAAGTCCTCCCCTGGCTGGGACCGGACGGGAAGTCCCAGGTCACGGTGGAGTATCGGGACGGAAAGGTGGTCTCGATCCCCCGGGTGGTGATCGCCACCCAGCACACCACGGAGGTCCTCGATCCCACCGGGGAACTGATGGCCAAGGAGGCGAAGGAGGCCGTCTGCGACGAGGTGATTAAGCCGGTCCTGAAAGACTTCTACCGCGAGGGCGAGACGACCTGGATCGTCAACGGGACCGGAAAGTTCGTGATCGGCGGTCCGCAGTGCGACACCGGGATGACCGGGCGGAAGATCATTGTCGATACCTACGGCGGTGAGGCCTCCCATGGAGGGGGAGCCTTCTCCGGGAAGGACCCATCCAAGGTCGACCGTTCTGCCTCCTATATGTGCCGCTACATCGCCAAGAACATCGTGGCCGCCGGCCTGGCCGACCGCTGCGAGATCCAGCTGGCCTACGCGATCGGGGTCGCCGAGCCTGTCTCGGTTTACGTCAACGCTCACGGAACCAGCAAGTTCGAGGACGAACAGTTAGTGAAGATCGTCCGGGACGTCTTCACCCTCAAGCCGCGCGGGATCATCAAGATGCTCGACCTGCTCCGGCCGATCTACCGTCCCACCGCCGCCTACGGTCACTTCGGGCGGGAGGATCAGGGTTTCACCTGGGAGAAGACCGACCGGGTGGACGAGCTGAAGAAGGCGGCCGGGATGTAATCCCGAAATCCTCTCTGGGGGAAAACGCCCCTCCCCGCCGTCGGCGGGGCGGGGCGTTTTTTCGTAAAATTCAGTGTAGGCTCGCAGGTAAGGCGGCCGACCGCTCAGTTCGAGGCCCCGTTCGGCAGGGGAGAAGAGCGACCAGGCAAAAGACCGCTCGAGATCGTGGTGGAAGAACAGCAACGATAACGAAGAGAAAAAAAGGAGCAGTTTATGACAGCCCTATCCGAGGAAGTAAGGCAAGCGTGGCAAGACCGTGAAGGCCCGGCAATCCTGGCAACGGTCAGCCCGGATGGTATTCCCAACATCATCTACGTGACATGTGTCGGCTCATTCGGCAAAGACCGGCTTGTCGTGGCTGACAACTACTTCGACAAAACCCGGAAGAACCTTCAGGCTGACAACAAAGCCGGAGCGATTCTGTTTCAGGGCAAGGACGGGAAGCCCTATCAGGTCAAAGGCACTCTCGAGTACCACACCGCTGGCGAGATCTTCAACGATATGAAGCGTTGGAACCCCACGGAACATCCGGGGCACGCGGCCGCGGTACTGAATATCGAGAGCGTGTACTCGGGGGCAGAGAAAGTCTGCTAGCCCGATACCGTCTGCTCCCCGTTATTTGATAATGGGCTGCCCTTATAGGTATTGGGGCATAAAATTATGAGTGAAGGAAGTAAATCAATTCACGATTTTGATTTCAAATTAATCTGCGATTACTTTTCCAGTTTAGAGCGGCAGGGGCCCGGCAGCCCTGAAGTAACCGTGAAGGCCCTGGGATTTATCGACCATCTGACCGACGGATCTTGGATCGCCGACATCGGTTGCGGGACCGGCGGTCAGACCGCTGTATTGGCTCAGCATATCCCGGGACGGATTACCGGTATCGATCTGTTTGATAACTTCATAGAGTTGTTTAACAGCAATGCCCAACGATTGAATCTCCTGGACAGAGTCAACGGTGTGGTCGGTTCGATGGAGGACCTTCCGTTCCAGCCCGGGACCCTGGATTTAATCTGGTCGGAAGGCGCAATCTACAATATTGGTTTCGAACAGGGATTGAAGAAATGGCGCAAGTTCCTGAAAAGGGGAGGCTATATCGCCGTTTCCGAGGCTTCCTGGTTTACCGAGGAGCGCCCTGTTGAAATCGACAAGTTCTGGAAGGAGGCCTATCCGCAGATCGATACCATCCCGAAGAAGGTCGCCCAGATGCAGCAGGCCGGATATGTTCCAATTGCCACTTTCGTTCTCCCGGAAAGCTGCTGGATTGAACATTTTTACCAACCACAGGTTTCTGCGCAGGAAAAATTCCTGCAGAAGCATAAAGGTGATAAGTCCGCGGAAGAACTCGTAACCAACCAAAGGCAGGAAGCTGAGTTATATTACAAGTATCAGGAGTATTACGGTTATGTCTTCCCTACCATCTACTCCGAAGCGGAACCCCTGAATATGGATATTATGAATCGTCCGGATTTGCAGGCCAAGGCCCAGGGATTGATGATTGCCCAGGCGGGGGTTTACTCCAAATCCGCCAATCTGTTTGCCCCCTACTACCGGCAGACAAGTTTTGTCGCGCTGAATCCCGACGAGGATATGTATAAGAATAAATATTTCCGGATTGGTGCCGATGATGTTGCTGCCGCGTTTGACTACTACCTGGAGCATTGGAATCAGGGGCGACCGTTCATTCTGGCGAGCCATAGTCAGGGATCTCTCGTGATGATTGATTTGATTCGGAAAAAACTGAGCGATCCAGAACTGTCGAGGAAGCTGGTCGCGGCTTACCTGATCGGGTATTCCGTAATGTCTGAAGATTTCAAGAGATATCCCTGGATGAAACCGGCCACGGGAGCCGGTGATACCGGAGTCGTGATTTCATACAATACACAAGCTCCGGGGGCCGCCGGCTCGCCGGTTCTGGTAGATGGCGCGTTCTGTATCAACCCCCTGAACTGGGAAACAGATGGTACGCCGGCGGGTAAAGAACTGAATAAAGGTGCGGTATTTTTTGATGATTTCACCGGCACCTTGAAAAAAGAAGTGCCGCAGTATACCGGCGCCAGAATAAACCCGGAGAACGGCGCGCTGGAGACAATGCCGCCGGACTACGATCAACTTGAGCTGGGACATTTCCCCCAAGGAGTCCTGCACAAGTTTGATTACGCGTTCTGGTATCGCAATCTGCAAGAAAATGTCGAGCAGCGCATAAACAATTACTTAACAAGCGCTGAAGGTGAGGGTGACCCGGTCGGCTGCCTCACTGCGGGCCTTCAGACGGAGGATTAGCGAACAACAGGAGCTGCAAAATTCCCCAGAAACTTACCGACCCCGCCGAGATCCTGCAGAAAGCAATCGAGATGGAGACCCGGGCCCACGATTTTTATGCCCGGCTGGCCGGCCAGACTTCGGTGGATTATGTCCGGGAACTCCTGGTGACCCTGCAAAACGAGGAAGCAAAGCATAGGCAGATGATTCGGGATATGATCAGCAGGCTCGAATCAGGGCAGCGCCTGGTTTAGAACTCCGTCCGAACAAACCGGGCCGTCCTGTTGCCGGTTTTCGGAGGAGGTAGCGCTGGCGATAGCTCTCCCCCGGCCCGTTCATCTACGGAAAGCCCCCGTCCGCCTTAGGCGGCCGGGGGCGGCTTGTCGCACAGAGAAGAATGTCTGTGCTATCAGTAGCGGTAGTGGTCGGGCTTGTAGGGTCCCTCGACCGGAACTCCGAGGTAGGCCGACTGTTCCGGGGTCATCCGGGTCAGGTGAGCCCCGAGGTGGGAGAGGTGGAGACGGGCGACCTCCTCGTCAAGCTGCTTGGAGAGGGTATAGACCCCCGGTTCCCGCGTCCCCCGGGCCAGATCGATCTGGGCCAGGGTCTGGTTGGTGAAGGAGTTGGACATCACGAAGCTGGGATGACCGGTGGCGCAGCCAAGATTGACCAGCCTCCCCTCGGCCAGCAGGAAGATCGACTTGCCGTCGGGGAAGACATATTTGTCGACCTGAGGCTTGATGTTGACTTTCTCAACCCCCGGCCAGGCCTCCAGCTCGGCGACCTGGATCTCGTTGTCGAAGTGGCCGATGTTGCAGATGATCGCCTGGTCCTTCATCTTCGACATATGCTCGGCGGTAAGGACGTCGCGGTTGCCGGTGGCGGTGACGTAAATGTCGGCGATGGGCAGCACGTCTTCGACCGTGGCCACCCGGTAGCCGGCCATCAGCGCCTGGAGGGCGCAGATCGGGTCGACCTCGGTGATGATCACTCGGGCTCCCAGACCCTTAAGCGACTGGGCCGAGCCCTTGCCGACGTCCCCGTAGCCACAGACCAGACAGACCTTGCCCGCCACCATCACGTCGGTGGCCCGCTTGATCCCGTCGGCCAGCGACTCCCGGCAGCCGTAGAGGTTGTCGAACTTCGACTTGGTGACCGAGTCGTTGACGTTGATCGCCGGGGCGAGCAGGGTCCCGGCCTCCATCATCTGGTAGAGGCGGTGGACCCCGGTGGTGGTTTCTTCGGAGATCCCGATCAGTTCCTTGGCCACCCGGTGCCATTTTCCCGGTTCCTCCCCGAGGGTCATCTTTAACGCCCGGTTCAGCTCCACTTCGTCCTGCCCGTGGGCCGGTTTGTCCAGCAGGTTCGGGTCATCCTCGGCGGCGTAGCCGCGGTGGATCATCAAGGTGGCGTCGCCGCCGTCGTCGACCACCAGGTGGGGGCCGGAGCCGTCCGGCCAGGTCAGGGCCCGGCGGGCGCACTCCCAGTATTCGGAAAGGGTCTCCCCCTTCCAGGCGAAGACCGGAACCCCGGCGGCAGCCATCGCCGCCGCGGCGTGGTCCTGAGTGGAGAAGATGTTGCAAGAACACCAGCGGACGTCGGCTCCCAGTTCCCGCAGGGTTTCGATCAGGACCGCGGTCTGGATGGTCATATGGAGACTGCCGGTGATTCGTCTTCCGGCCAGGGGCTTTTGGGGTCCATATTTCTTCCGGGTGGCCATCAATCCCGGCATCTCTTTCTCAGCGATCTCGATCTCGCGCCGGCCGAAATCGGCCAGACTGATATCCTTAATACGGTAGTCCTTCTCTGCAGTCATAATCGGCAATGCTCCTAATTGGCAAATTTGGCGACTGATAATTTTCCGGAAGCCAAAAGGTAGCTCATCGGGAGGGAGAAAACAACGAAAAAGCGCCGCTTTCCCAACCGAAAGGAAGCTCTCAGGGGTTTGCGGCCTCCTCAGTTGAGGCGGAGAAAGAGCCACAGCCCGATCGCCCCGAAGACGATATTAGCCGCCCAGGCGGCCAGCCAGGGGGAGAGATAACCCTGGTTCCCCAGGGCTCCGGTAAAGGCGTAAAGGACGTAATAGAGAAAGCTCAGCATCAGGCTGATTCCCACCCCGGCCAGCACCCCGCTCCGTCCCCCCCTCAGGCCGAAGGTCACTCCGAGCAGCCCCATAATCAGGCAGGCTCCGGGCAGGGCCAGTTTCTGCTGGAGCTGGACGCGGAGCGGGCGGAGCACTACGGCCGGGTAGCCGGCTCTCCGGTCCAGAGCCTCACGGAGCTCGAAATAACCACGGTAGTCCAGATCCTCCCCGCTCTGGATCAGGTCGAGGGGATGGATCTCGAAATCGAAGGACTTCTTCGAGAGATCCTGCTTGATCGGGATGTCGTTGCGCGGATAGGTGTAGATCACCCCGTCGAAGAGCCACCAGGTGCCGTCCAGCCAGGCGGCTTCCCGGGCGCTGATCCGTCGATAGGGACTGCCATCCGCCCGCAGGTCGTGGATGGTAACTCCCTGTCCGGTATTCTCCTGGGGCTGGAAGGACTCGAAGAAAAAGGCCTGGTTGGTGGCCAGGTTGAGATAGGTGACATTGGTCAGGTCGGGCTGGTAGTCTTCGCCTCGGTGGAGGGTTTTCAATTCTTTGCTCTCCCGGAGCGCGTCCGGGACCACCTCCTCGTTCACGTAGAAGATGACCAGGCTGATCAGCAAAGTAAGGAGGAGGAGGGGAGCGGCGATCCGGTAGATACTGATCCCGGCCGATCGCATCGCCGAAATCTCATTGTGCTTGCGCAGCAGGCTGAGGGAGGAGAGGAGAGCGAGCAAGATGGCCACCGCGGTGATGTAGCCGAGGATGGAGGGGATAAAGAGGAGGTAATAGCGCCCCATCACCATCAGCCACCCGGGGATTTCGAGAAAATCCTCAAGATTCTCGAAAAGGTCGCCAATCACGAAGAGCATACTGAACCCGACCAGGCAATAGGCAAAGGGGATGAGAAAGCGGGTGGAGATGTAACGGTCCAGTATTCGCATCAGGGAAGGGAAAGGTTACAGATTGAAGTATAGTTCTCCGGTGGACGGGAAGTCAAACACTCCCAGGGTCGTAAAAGCAAAGACTTATAATGTGGGGATTCAGAACGCCGCATATTAACCCGGGCGATCGTGCAACGAATAGCGATAATTTGTTTGACCCGGGGCTTGTTCCCGGGTCAAACAAATTAAATACGAGTGAATTTTACCAGCCAGAAACCCCCGAAGGCAGAAAAAAGCAGATTAGGCACCCAGACGATCAGGTAGGGGAATTTGTCCGGCTCACCGGCTACGGCATCGGCATAGGCGATGAAGATATAAAAGAAAAAGAGCAAAACCAGGCTGAGAGCCATTCCGATGGTCTTTTCGCCCCGGTGAGCCTGAATCGCCAGCGGGATACTGATAAATACCATCGCCAGGCAGGCCGCCGAGAGGGCAAATCTTAACTGGAATTCAGTGTCGCAGCGGCAGATCTCGCTGCGGAGGTGGGTTTGTTCCTGAACCAGCCTGGCCGCCCGGCTCCGGGCGCGAACCAGTTCCCCCGCCGTCTCCAGGAATCGGTTGAATTTCGGGGGCAGGATCTCAAGACTCAGCACCTGAGCGGTCGGCGGGTTGGCCGTCGGCCGGAGCCGGACCATACTCCATTCCGGTCGATCATCCCTCCCGGTATCCAGGAGAAATTCCTGCGGCCCGGCCAGGGTGATTTCCGGAACTATCAGACCCGAGATTGCCCTGGCCTGCTCTCCCAGGTTGTTCTGGAGCTGCCCGATTTCTTCCTGAGCCCGGGAAAGTTCCTGCCCGGCGGCCCTCATCCCCTCCTGCAGACGCCGCCGCAGGCGGAGAAGCTCGGCACTGGTCATATCCTTCTTGCGTTTGTCCTCTTCGGTTACCCGGGCGGATTCGTAGAGCTTCTCCAGACTGATCGGGTAGTTGAGGGTCCCGAAGGTAGTGGTGGCTCTGATCTGGGGGTTATCCCGGTCGATGATATCCTCCACCGTGCCGTCAAGCATCTTCAGATTGAAGCTCTCCTCACCCCGGTCGAGTTCGATGGCCGCCTTCTTTCCAAAGATGGTACTGACCAATGCCTCACCCTCGTATCGGTTGATCTGGATCCGGTGGAGAAACCCGTCCTCCTTGCGTTCAAAGCTGATGGTGTATCCGGGCAGGGAGATGGTCTTTCCCGGCTGGAGGAGGGCGTCGGGATCTTGCAGCCCGATCTCGGCCTTCATCTTCCGGGTGGCAAAGCCGTAACTGGGGATGGCCGTGGTCTGCAGGTAGAGGCAGACCAGGATCAGGAAAAGGGAAAGGAAGATCACCGGTTGGATGATCTGTTTCAGACCGATTCCGCAGGCTCGCATCCCGGTAATCTCGTTGTCGGCCGAGAGGCGGCCGAAGACCAGAGTGGTGGCGGTCAGAATCGCCGTCGGGATGGCGTACTGGAGGAGATCGACGATCAGGAAACCGAAGAATTTCAGGATCAGGGTCGGGTTCATGCCCCGAAGGATGAGATCGGCCACCTTGAGGAGATTGCCCAGGCAGAGAATACCGGTCAGGACGAGCAAAGTAACCAGGAAGCTTCCGGCCACGCTGAACAGTATGTAGCGGTGAATAATCTTCATCTCTTGATCCGATCACCGGGCCGACTGTCTCCGCCCGGAGGCTGAAGGCGCCCGGGTGGGATTGATCCCCTCCGATGGTTGAGCGCCGCGGTCAGCATACCATATATAATATCAACCCCAGGGGAAAAACTCCTGGACCCCGCCCGCCCCGAAGGGAGAAGGAAAATATTCTTGAGCAACGCCTTGTCCTTCTCTATAGTGACCTCGATTGCGGTTTGATCCCGGCCGATCAGCCGGAATATTTCCCCGACAACCGGTTCCTTCCCGGAGAGGCGGGATAGAGAATTTATGAGCGCTTCAAGCAAGAGGTCCCAGGTTAAATCTTCATCCAAGCAGGGATTAAAGCCTTCCATCCGGAATCTTTACCCGGAAATTTCCGGCGGCCGGTATCCGGTCAAGCGGGAGACCGACCGGCCCCTGGCGGTTACCGTCGACGTGCCCGGATTAAAAGGGGGACGGGTGAGATTACTCCACCGGATGATCAAGCCCCGGGAAACCCGCTGGTCCGCCGTGCTGATGAAGAGAACCGGGGAAACCGGTTTCCGGGGGGAAGTCCTCTTCCCGGTTCCGGGAATATATCAGTACACGGTCGAGGTGCGGGTTCCCAAGAGCAGACCGTTGCGCTACGGACGCGACCTGGAAGTTTACGTCGAGCCTCCCCGGGCCCGGTTCGCCGCCTGGTACGAACTCTTCCCCCGTTCCCAGTCCCGGGAGGAGGGGAAGCACGGGACCTTTAAAGATACCGCCCGCCGGTTGCCCGACATCAAGCGGATGGGGTTCAATGTCCTCTACCTCCCTCCGATACACCCGATCGGGAAGACCAACCGCAAGGGGAAGAACAACAGCCTCTCCGCTCGACCCGGCGAACCCGGGGTTCCCTGGTCGGTGGGGGACGAGACGGGGGGGCATACCGCCGTCCACCCGGAACTGGGAACTCTGGCGGATTTTCGCCGGCTGGTGCAGAGGGCGAAGCAGGCGGGGATTGAGATCGCCCTTGACTTTACCAGCAACTGCTCCCCCGATCACCCCTGGATCAAGGAACACCCGGGCTGGTTCTTCCACAATCCCGACGGGACCATCCGTCACGCGGAAAACCCGCCAAAGAAGTACGAGGATGTCTGTCCCCTGAACTTCTATCCCGAAGACCGCGAGGAGATGTGGGAAGAGGTGAAGAAAATCTTCTTTTTCTGGATCGAGAACGGGGTGGGGACATTCCGGGTCGACAACCCCCACACCAAGCCGGATGAGTTTTGGGAGTGGCTGATCCGGGAGATCAAGGCGGTCCATCCGGAGACGGTCTTTCTGGCTGAAGCTTTCACCGACTACGACCGGCTCGAGAACCTGGCCCGGGCCGGGTTCTCCCAGTCCTACAGTTACTTCACCTGGCGGACCGGGAAGAACGAGCTGATCGAGTATTTTCTCAAGCTGACCGGGACCTACCTCAAGGAGTTCCTCCGGGTCAACTGCTTCGTCAATACCCCGGATATCCTTTCCGAGATACTGCAGAGGGGTGGGAAGCCGGCCTTCAAATTGAAAATTGCCCTGGCCGCCACCATCTCTTCCCTCTACGGTATGTACAGCGGCTACGAGCTTTTAGAGAATGAACCGCTGGTTCCAGGAAAGGAGTCCTACCTCGACTCGGAGAAGTACCAGATCAAGGTCAGGGACTGGAACCAGCCGGGGAATATCAAGAATTACATCGCCCGGCTGAACCGGATCAGGGAGGAGAATCCGGCCCTGCATTACTACGGCAACCTGCGCTTCTTCAGCTCCACCGATGACGCCATCATCTTCTACGGCAAGGTCTCCCCGGAGGGTCGGAACCGGATTCTGACCGCAGTCAACCTCGATCCCTACTCCGTCCACACCGGGCGGATCACCGTCCCGGTGGAGATGTTCGGGATCTCCTCCGGCGATAAATACCCGGTCCGGGAACTGATCACCGGGCGGCGGGCTACCTGGCAGGGGAGGGAACAGTATGTCACCCTCGATCCGGGCAAGAACCCGGCGGCGATCTGGAGGATTTAACCGGAATCAGTCACGAAAAGGATCTTTTTCGTGACTGATTCCGGTTGTGAATTTTCAGGCAATAACTTAGAGATGAGGTTATCTGCTTGAAGCTTGATTCTGTTGCATTTATTTCCGGTCAACCTTAATTGCACTAACCCGATTTATGAATAAATCGGGTTAATCAGGAGGAGAAGGAATGAAGGTCACCTTTATCACCCGCGAATATCCACCCGAAGTGTACGGAGGGGCCGGGGTCCATATCCGGGAGCTCTCCCGTTGCCTGGCCAAGATGATGGAAGTCGACGTCCGCTGTTTCGGCCAGCAGAAGAGCCGGGACGGGTCCCTGGCCGTGACCGGATACCAGCCGTCGGCCAAACTCCACTGCCCGGACCAACCGAAGTTCGATTCCCTCTTCAACACCATCTTCACCGATCTGCTGGTGTTGATGAACCGAATCGACGCCGACGTGGTCCATACCCATACCTGGTACGCCCACCTGGCCGGATTCTGGGCCCGGCAGCTCTACAACGTGCCCCACGTGGCGACCAGCCACAGCCTGGAGCCGCTCCGTCCCTGGAAGTTCGACCAGCTGGCGGAGGGGTACAATGTCAGCACCTGGATCGAGAAAGTCGGCCTGGAGAACGCCGATCGGGTGGTGGCCGTCTCGCAGGGGATGAAGGAGGATATCCTTAAGAATTTCACCGTTGATTCCGACCGGGTGGTGGTGATTCACAACGGGATCGACCTGGAGACCTGGAATCCGCGGCCTCTGAGCCCCGAACTCCGGCAGCGTTACGGTATCGAAGAGGATTACGTTCTCTTTGTCGGCCGGCCGACCGCGCAGAAGGGGATGGAGTATCTGATCGACGCCGCCGACGACATCCCGGTTCAGGTGGTCCTGGAGGCGATGGGGGCGGATACCAAGGATTACGAAAACCGGATGATGGAGAAAGTAAAGGGCAAGAAGAACATCGTCTGGATCCACGAGAACCTGGGCGACGTCAAAAACGTTGAATTGTATACTTCCGCCCGGGTCTTTATCTGTCCCTCGGTCTATGAACCCTTCGGGATCATTAACCTGGAGGCGATGGCCTGCGAGACCCCGGTGGTGGCCAGCGCGGTGGGCGGGATCACCGAGGTGGTAATCCCCTCAGAGACCGGCCTGCTGGTCGAGCCGGGCGATGCCGGCCAGATCTCCGCCGCCGTCAACAGTCTGCTGGAAAATCCCGAACGGGCCACGGAGATGGGGAAGAAGGGTCGGCAGAGGGTGGAAGAGATGTTCAGCTGGGACTCGATCGCCGCCCAGACCCGTCAGATGTACCGGGAGCTCCTCGAAGAGAAGCAGGGCGGATCTTCAACTTGACCCGTTAAATCGGACCGGGTTTCTGTGACCGAATTGTTCTTCCCGGCCGGTCGCGCTGATTGAAAGATGGAGAAGGATTATTACAAGATACTCGGCGTCCCCCGGACCGCTTCCGCCGACGAGATCAAAAAGGCCTACCGGAAGCTGGCCAAGGGTTGTCATCCGGATACCCATCCCGGCGACTCCCAGGCCGAGGAACGCTTCAAGGAGATATCCCAGGCCTACGATATCCTGGGCGACGAGAAGAAGCGGAAGCAGTACGACCAGATGAAGTCAGCCTTCAGCCAGGGCTTCCGGCCGGGAGGATTCGACTTCAGCAGCGCCGGGATCAACCTCGACGATCTCTTCGGAATGGGCGCCCGTCCGGGGCGGACGGTTCACTACGAGAACCTGGGGGGGATGGGGGGGCTGGGAGATATCTTCAGCCAGTTCATGGATCAGGGATCCCACTTCCGCCAGGCCCGGTCCGCCCCCCGGCGGGGACGGGATATCTCCTCTGCGGTCAGCATCAGTTTTGACCAGGCGCTCAAAGGGGGGAAGGTCCGGCTGACCGTGCAGCGCTCCCAGGTCTGCCCGGAATGCTCGGGTACCGGGGCGGCCCCGGGCAGCACCCCGCAACCCTGCCCCCAGTGCGGGGGAAGCGGAACGGTGACCATGACCCAGGGGGGATTCGGGATCAGTCGTCCCTGTCCCCGCTGCTACGGGAAGGGGATGGTTATCACCAGGCCCTGTCCCCGCTGTCAGGGACGGGGGATGGTCCCGGTAACGAAAAAAGTATCGGTGAAGATCCCGGCCGGGATCACCTCAGGGGCGCAGATCCGGCTTCCGGGGCAAGGGGAGCCGGGTCCGGGGGGCGGTCCCCCGGGAGATTTGCTGCTCCGGGTAACAGTCGGGGAGAACCCCTTCTTTACCCGGAAGGGTGCCGATCTCTACACCCGGGTTTCGATTGATATGGCTACCGCTGCCCTGGGTGGGAAGGCATCCGTCAGGACTTTGAGCGGGGAGGCAGTCCTGAAGATCCCGCCGGGTACCCAGCCGGGGACGGTTCTTCGCCTCCGCCGCCAGGGGGCGCCCCGACCCGGGACCGACCGGAAGGGAGACCTGTACGTCACCGTGGATGTCTCCATCCCCCGCAAACTAACCTCTCGCCAGAGGGAATTGCTCCGGCAGCTGGAGGAGAAAAGGAAGAAATAGAACAGGGGGAGAGGAGGGGAAAAATTCAAAATTCTCTCTTCCGCTTTCGTCTTGACTCATCATTCCGTTTGTCCCATATTGACCCAGCACAGTCGCACTCAATTTCTTCAACCCAAGGAGGCCCGTGATGGCAAAATGGGAATGCTCGGTCTGCGGATATGTTTATGATCCTGAGAAGGGGGATCCGGACGGGGGGATTGCCCCGGGAACGGCGTTTGCCGAACTTTCCGAAGACTGGGTTTGCCCGGTCTGCGGCGTGGGCAAGGACCAGTTTGAAGAACTGGGCTGAAAGAGCCCGCTAACCGTTCAAGAATTCGATCCAAGCTCTTAACGGAGAGGCTGGCCGGAAGTGATGGCGGAACAGGCAGAGGGGGTTTTATTTTCCTCGGGAGAGATTGACGAGCGGATCCGCCAGATGGTCAGGACCATCGAGCGGGATTACCGGGATAAGGATCTGGTGGTGGTGGCGGTGCTTAAGGGGAGCGTTCTCTTCCTGGCTGACCTAGTGCGGGGTTTTTCCCGCCCCCTGGCCTTTGATTTCATCGGGGTCAGCAGCTACGGCCACTCCCGGACATCCCTGGGCGTGGTCAACCTGGAGAAGGAGATCAGCCTGGATATCCGGGATAAGGATGTCCTGGTGGTGGACGATATTCTTGATTCGGGTCGGACCCTGGGCTGGGTGAAGGAACACCTCCAGAAATTCAACCCCCGTTCGGTCAAAATTTGCGTGCTCTTGAAGAAAGAAGCCGAGCGGGTGCTTGACGTCCAGGCCAACTATGTCGGCTTCAATATACCCAACGTGTTCATCTACGGTTATGGGCTTGATTACCGGGACCGTTACCGGCATCTTCCTTATATCGCTCAGCTCTCAGAATTCGAGGTCCCCCCGGGAGAGGAGGCCAGGGAAGAATAATCAGGCCGGTTGCCGTCGGCTTGAATTTTTAATACTATTATGGTAGCCTAATAATTCACGGGGGAAGCGGATAATGCCGTACCGGAGGCAATTTAAATCAGCATAATTCGCTAAATCCGCGGTTAAATAAGTTTTTTGCGGGATCGTCTAGTGGTAGGACGGGTGACTCTGGATCACTTAGCCCAGGTTCGAATCCTGGTCCCGCAGTAAGGAAGACCGGCCGGCGGGCCGGTCTCCTTTATTTTTGGTTCAGACGGGATAACCGGATATTTTTTTGACTGGATAACAGGATATACAGGATAATGGATAAGAAATCAGGATATTCAGGACGGCTGATTTAGAGCCGCTGGATTAATTTCGGGCGGCGCTTGAGGATATTTCCCGGAGTCTTCCATCCGCACCTATCCTGTTATCCTGTCTTAATTCTTTCCGGGCGAATGGCGGAACTGGCATACGCGCTGGATTTAGGATCCAGTCCCCTCGCGGGATGGGAGTTCAAATCTCCCTTCGCCCATTTACTATTCCTGCGGAAAATTAATTGGTGGATAATTATCTTCCGGCGGATAATTGATATTGATTAATCAAAAGGAGTGGCGTAAATTCAGGACGGATTAATTACAAGATCATCCGGCAAGTTCTGAATCGTTGCATTAAGAGTGCTTTTCACTATTATTTTCGCTTCCCCGGCTTAGCCGGGGAAGCGAAAATAATACGCGGGAGTAGCTCAGTGGTAGAGCCCCACGTTGCCAACGTGGTTGTCGCGGGTTCAAGTCCCGTCTCCCGCTCTGGTTTGGGACCGGGTTGATATGGGGCTGGCAGGAGTCCGGGCGGCCGGAAAATAACGGCAGAAAGGCCGGGGCCAGCTTCCTATCAACCATTTTTCTGTTAAGGACAAGAGCAAAGACTATGACCAAGGTTACCGTCAAGGAAACTCATCCCTGCCGGAGGGAACTTCTGATTGAAGTTCCTCCGGAGACGATGGAGGAAGAGCTTTCTACTGTCTACGCCGGAATCGGAAGGACGAGTCGGATCCCCGGTTTCCGGCCGGGGAAGGCTCCCCGGAAGGTTCTGGAGAAATACTACCGGGAGGACGCCCGTTCCCGGACCATAGAAAATCGGATCCAGAAGGATTATTTGCAAGCGCTGGAGGAACAGGACTTCGGGGTGCTGGGCGATCCGGAGATCAGCGATGTCAACTGGTCGGTCGGGGGGCCGCTCAATTTCAAGGTGGCGGTGGAGATCAGCCCCCCGGTAGAGCTCAAGGAATACCGGGGGATCAAGCTCAAGCGGAAATTCCGCCCGGTCACGGAGAGCGACGTCGATCAGGTCATCGAGGAACTGCGGGAGAGGAAGGCCGAGTACTCGACCGAACCGCCCCGCCCGGCGGCCGTTGGGGATTGGGCCCTGGTCGATTACCTTCCCCCTGGGCGGGAGGAAGATAAATGGGTGGAGGGGGCCCTGATCGAGATCTCCGGGGAGGAGAGCCGGGGGGTCGGTTTCCAGTTGGTCGGGCTGGAACCGGGCGAAGTTCGGGAAGTTACCCTCCCCGGGTCCGGTCCGGACGGAGAGAAGCCGGAAGATCAGGTCTTCCCGGTCCGCCTCCGGGAGATCAAGAAGCGGGTTTTACCCGAGGTGGACGATGATTGGGCCCGGGGCTGGGGTGAGTATTCCGGAGTGGAGGAACTGAGAAAGCAGATCCGGGATGATATCGCCCGGACCCGGCAGTTGGAGGCCCGCCGGAATCTGGAGAGCCAGGCGGCGGCGCTCCTGCTCAAGGGCTCTGATTTTCCCCTGCCCCCGACCGCTCTGGAGAATCTGGTGGCCAGCCGTCTGAACGAGTTGAAACGGATGACTGCCGGAGGGGGGAAGGAAGCGGAAGGAACCTCCGACGAGGAATTGGCGGCCGCCGCCCGGCAGGGGGCGGAGGAGGAGTTGAAACTGGTCTTCATCCTTAGGGAGATCGCACGGATGGAGAAACTCGAACCTGATCCCAAGGCCCTGGGCGAGGAGATCGCCCAGCTCGCCCGCCGGGAAGGGATTCCCCCCGCCCAGGTGAGAGAGGCCCTGGAAAAAAGAGGCCAGATCCCTTTGCTCCGGGACCGTCTCCTCCGGCGGCAGGCGATGGACTGGGTGATCGAGCAGGCCCGGATCAAGGACCAAGAAGGAGATAATTGATGACTGAAACTTTTGCACAGCTTGTCCCGATGGTCGTCGAGCAGACCGGCCGGATGGAGCGGGCTTACGACATATTCTCCCGGTTGCTCAAGGACCGGATAATCTTCATCGGTACCCCGATCGACGACGGGGTGGCCAACCTGGTGGTCGCCCAGCTTCTCTATCTCCAGATGGAGGATCCGGACAAGGATATCAACCTTTACATCAACACCCCGGGCGGGGCGGTGACGGCCGGACTGGCGATTTACGACACGATGCAATTCGTCCGCTGCGATGTCACCACCTATTGCGTGGGCCAGGCCAGCAGTATGGGGGCGTTGCTCCTGGCGGCGGGGACCAAGAAGAAGAGATTCTCCCTGCCCCACGCCCGGATCATGATCCATCAGCCCTGGGGCGGCACCCAGGGGGCGGCGGCCGACATCAGTATCCAGGCCCGGGAAATCCTGAGGCTGCGGGAGAAGCTCAACGAGCTGATGTGCCTGCACACCGGCCAACCCCTGGAGAAGATTGAGAAGGACGCCGACCGGGATTTCTTCATGACCGCCGAAGAGGCCAAGAATTACGGCCTGGTTGACGCCGTGGTTACCCGGAAGAAGGAGAAGTAGCAGGATGCCTTCCCGGAAACAAACGCTCCCGCCTCCCCACTGCTCTTTCTGCGGTCTCCCCGCCGACCGGGTCGGGCGCCTGATCACCGGGCGCGAAGGTTTGATCTGCGAGAACTGTGTCCGGCTCTGCGCCGAGATGTTGGAGGAGGAGAAGCCTCCGTCGCGGCCGAAGAAGCCGGCTCTCCCCGCCCGGACCCCACCCCCCCGGCAGATCAAGGATTACCTTGATGGGTACGTGATCGGGCAGGACCTGGCCAAGAAAACCCTGGCGGTGGCGGTCCATAATCACTACAAACGGATTCGGGAGGTGGGTAAGTCGGGAGATGTCGAACTGGAGAAGAGCAATATCCTGCTGCTCGGTCCCACCGGCTCGGGCAAGACCCTTCTGGCCCGGACCCTGGCCCGTTGCCTCCACGTACCTTTCGCCATCGCCGATGCCACCACCATCACCGAAGCCGGTTACGTGGGGGAGGACGTGGAAAATATCATCCTCCGTCTGGTCCAGGCCGCCGACTACGATGTGGCGCGGGCCCAGATCGGGATCGTTTACATCGATGAGATCGACAAGATCTCCCGGAGGACGGAGAATGTCTCGATCACCCGCGACGTCTCCGGTGAGGGGGTCCAGCAGGCCCTGTTGAAGATCTTCGAGGGGACAATCTGCAACGTCCCCCCCAAGGGAGGACGGAAGCACCCCCACCAGGAGTTCATTCAGGTTGACACCACCAACATCCTCTTTATCTGCGGGGGGGCTTTCACCTCGCTGGACAACCTGGTCCGGGAGCGCCTGGGGAGAAGGGTGATCGGATTTGAAACTCCCCGTTCCGGTGGAAAAAAGGAACTCAAACGGGGTGATCTCCTCGCCCGGGTGGAACCGGAAGACCTGATCAAATACGGGTTGATTCCGGAGTTCATCGGGCGGCTTCCGGTCACCACCGCTCTCTATGACCTCGGTCGGAAGGACCTGATCAGAATCCTGACTGAGCCGAAGAACTCCCTGCTCAAGCAGTACACCCGGCTTCTGGAAATGGAAAACGTAAAGCTCAGTTATACCAAGGGGGCGTTGGAATACCTGGCTGAGGAGGCGATCAGGAAGGGAACCGGAGCCCGGGCGCTGCGTAGTATCCTGGAGCGGGTTATGCTGGATGTGATGTTCGAGATCCCCTCCCGTCCCGATCTGAAAACCTTCCGCTTGACCCGGAAGCTCTTGAAGAAGATTCGGACGGGAGATTCCGTCTCCGATTCCACTCCGCTTCAGGCCGCCTGATCCTCCCCGCTGACCCCGCTGATGGCAGTCAGTCGGTGATTGAGACAATGAACCAGTCGAACGGCAGCAACCTCCCCCGGCATGTCGCCATCATCATGGACGGCAACGGCCGCTGGGCGCAGGCCCGGGGTCTCTCCCGCCTGGAAGGGCACCGGGCCGGGGCCGAAGCGGTCCGGAGAGTGACCACCGCCGCCGCCGAGATCGGACTCGAATACCTGACCCTTTACGCCTTCTCGGTGGAGAACTGGCGCCGCCCCCGGCGGGAGATCCAGGGTTTGATGCGCTACCTGAAGGACTACCTGAAGAGCGAACTGCCCCTGATGCGGGAGAACAACATCCGGCTGCGGGCGATCGGCCGGCTCGGGGAATTCCCGGTCTCCGTGCGCCACGCCCTAAAGAGAACGATCTCGGCTACGGCCGGCCATACCGGGTTGACCCTGACCCTGGCCCTCAATTACGGTGGCCGTTCGGAAATTGCCGACGCGGTGAAGCTGATCGCCGAAGGGATTCAGAGGGGAGAGATCAAACCGGGAGCGGTCGACGAAGAGCTCATCTCCCGGAATCTCTATGATCCGAATCTCCCCGATCCCGACCTGCTGATCCGGACCAGCGGGGAGATGCGGGTCAGCAACTTCCTCCTCTGGCAGATCTCCTATACCGAGTTCTGGGTGACTGAGGAGTGCTGGCCGGAATTCGACAAGGAGAGACTGTTGCAAGCGATCTCGGATTACCGGAAGCGGGAGAGGCGGTATGGGGGGTTGGGGGGAATAGTAAGCGGTAAGCGGTGAGCAGTAAGAAGGAAACAGAAGGTAATCAGTAATCAGTAATCGGGAACCAGCGCCACTGCCCACTGCCTACTGCCCACTGCCTATCAAAGCGATACAATACTACATCTACTACAAGGAATGCCCCCGGCATTCCGATACTGCAAGCCCGAAGGGCGATACCACAGTCCCGATCACTGATCACTGATTACTTGCTGCATACTGCTCACTGCTTACTCCTAAGAATCAACCAGAGCGCGAATCACAATGTCGAAGACCCGAGTACTAACCGCCATTCCCCTGATCCTGATCCTGGTGGGGGTAATCTACTTCAGCGTCGACGCTCCGATCCTCTTTTTTTTGGTTGGTAATCTTTTCGTCGGCCTGGGGATGCGGGAGTTCACGCGGATGACCGGAGGGATCAGGTCGATGGGGATCCTGGGCGGGATCTGCCTCTTCTCCGCGGTCTTCATCGGCGCGCTCGGGCCCGGCGCCCTCCCCTCTCACTTCACGGGCTTTGTCGGTAGTTCCCGGGGGGATGCCATCCTCTTCCTCATCGTGGCCGGTCTCTTTCTCTTTCAGGCGACCCGCACCGATGGGACGGAGGCAATCGGCCGGATCAGCACTACCCTAGCGGGGGTCATCTACGTCTCCTGGCTCTTCTCCTTTTTCCCCCGGATCAACTACTACTTTCCGGCCGAATCCCCCCTGGCGGGAACGGGTCGTTTCTATATCTTCTTTCTGGTTCTGGTGGTCAAGGTCAACGACAGCGCCGCCTATTTCTTCGGTTCCCGCTGGGGGAAGAGCAAGCTGATCCCCCGGATCAGCCCGGGCAAGACGATCGAAGGAGCGGTCGGGGGGGGGCTGGCGGGTGGGGTGAGCGCGGTGGCCGGGAAATACCTCTTCGCCCTTGACCAGATCTCCTGGCCGGCGGCCCTGACCCTGGGCTTGATCCTGGGGACGGCGGCGGTGCTCGGGGACCTGGCCGAGTCGCTGCTCAAGCGCTCGGCCGGTCGCAAGGACTCCGGTCGGACCCTCCCCGGGATGGGGGGGATCCTTGATCTGCTTGACAGCCTCTTCTTCACTGCGCCCCTGCTTTATTTCTACATGAAACTGGTTCTGAAGCTGTGAAAAATATTGCCATCCTGGGCTCCACCGGTTCGATCGGGGCCAATACCCTCGAGGTGATCCGCCGGGACCGGGCGGCCTTCTCCCTGACCGGCCTGGCCGCCGGGGATAATATTGATCTGCTCCAGAGGCAGATCGCCGAGTTTGCTCCTCGCTGGGCGGCGGCGGCCGCCGCCTCCCGGGCGTCACAGCTCCGGAGCCGGATCGGAGAAGAGGTCACGATCCTCGAGGGGGAAGAGGGGATGGTCCGGCTGGCCACTGAAGAGGAAGTGGACCTGGTAGTGGTGGCCGTGCCGGGGATGGCCGCCCTTCTCCCCGCCCTGGAGGCGCTCAAATCCGGAAAAGACCTTGCCCTGGCCTCCAAGGAAATTTTGGTAGCGGCGGGGGAGCCGACCCTGGCCGCCGCGAAGCAGAGCGGCAGCCGGATTCTTCCGGTGGACAGCGAACATTCGGCAATCTTCCAGTGTCTGCAGGGGGTGAAACGGGAGGAGGTGGAACGGATCATCCTGACCGCTTCCGGGGGGCCCTTTCTCGGGGCCAGCCGCGAGGAACTGGCGGCGGTCACCCCTCGGGCCGCCCTCGACCATCCCCGCTGGAAGATGGGGAAGAAGGTCAGTCTCGACTCGGCGACGATGATGAACAAGGGGCTGGAGGTCCTGGAAGCCCACTGGCTCTTCGGAATTTCCCTCGATCGGATCGAGGTGGTGATCCACCCGCAGTCGGTGGTGCATTCGCTGGTCGAGACCACCGACGGATCGCTCCTGGCCCAGCTGAGCCTGCCCGATATGCGGCTGCCGATATCTTATGCCCTCTACTACCCCGAGCGTGCTCCCCATCCCTACCGGAAAACAGTCCTCTCCGAGCTGGAGGGATTGACCTTCCGCTCCCCCGACCGGGACACCTTCCCCGCCCTCGACCTGGCCCTCCGGGCCGGGCGGGAAGGAGGCACACTGCCGGCGGTGTTGAACGCCGCCAACGAGGTGGCCGGCACGGCCTTTCTGGCCGGGCAGATTTCATTTCTGCAGATAATGGAGGTGGTGGAGAAAGTGATGGACGGTCACCGGGTAGTGGTCGGGCCCGATCTGGAAGGTATTCTTGCCGCCGACCGGTGGGCCCGGCGGGAGGCAGGAGAAGTGATCGGTAACCGGTAACCAGCATCCAGTATCCAAATTCAACAACCAACAGCCAAATTCAATATCCAATATCCAACAAGGAATATCCAACCGAAGAAGGTTTGAGATTGCTTCGTCCCCTTCGCTCCGCTCAGGGTCCTCGCAATGACGAGCGAACTATTCAATAACCAATATCCAGCATCGAGTAACCATTCCCTATTCCCCATTCCCTATTCCCCATTCCCCAATCCCTATTCCCCATTCCCCATTCCCCAATCCCTATTCCCCATCAAAGGTAACCACTAATGCCCGCAATCCCCTCTTCCATTATCGCCATCGCCAAGTTTCTTGTTCTCCTCGGGATTTTGATCTTTGTCCACGAGCTGGGGCATTTTCTCCTCGCCCGCCTCTTCGGGGTCTATATCAAGAAATTCTTCCTCGGATTCGATGTTGGGGGGTTGAAGATAATCAGCTTCAAGGGGAAGGAGACCGAGTACGGTATCGGGATCCTGCCCCTGGGCGGTTACGTCAAAATGGCCGGGCAGGAAGACGTCCCTCCCGGCGACGAGGAGGGGCGAAAGAAACTCGAGGAAGAGAACAAGCATATCCCGCCGGAGCGGAGGTATGACCGTAAGCCCCTCCTCCAGCGGGCGGCGATCATCGCCGCCGGCCCGGCGATGAACCTTCTCCTCGGGATCGGACTCTTCATCCTGATCGCCCGGATCGGCTTCCAGACCCCGGGTTATCTTGAGGAACCCCGGATCGGCTACGTGGAAGAAGAGCTGCCGGCCGCCCGGGCGGGGATAATTCCGGACGATCTGGTCCGGGAGGTGGATGGTCAACCCGTAGATGACTGGGACGGACTGCAGAGGATTCTCCGCCGGAGCCGGGCGGGGGAGGAGATCCCGGTCATTTTGGAGCGGGCGGAAGAGGTTAGAATGGTAGCGGTAACCCCGGAGAAGCCGCCCGGGGCGAGCCATCCCCAGATCGGCATCTCTCCGGCCGGGAGAGTGGCAGTCTGGGCGCTGCAGACGGATTCCGCCGCCGGGCGGGCCGGGCTGAAACCAGGTGATATCCTGGTCAGTCTCAACGGCGAAGATTTGTCGTCTCCTCGGGAGGTCGGCAAGTTGCTGAAGGATTATTCCGGCGACCGGCTCGACCTCGAAGTCTTCCGGCCGGCGGGGGGAGAGGAGTTCAAGATCTCTCTCCCTCCCGAATATCCTTTTATCTCGGGCATCCATCTTGTCCGAGAACGGGTCAGGGAGATCGATCCTCGGGCGGGAGGGGATATCGGGAAAGTGAAAAAGGGTGACCGGCTGGTCGAGGTCAACGGTCGTCCGGTGGAGCCGGAGGAGATAGCCGGATTGATCAAGGCCGCCTCCCCGGGAGAGGAACTGGTTCTGACCTTCCGTCGGGCGCGCTGGTTCTCTCTCCGTCCGGCGATCCGGATCACGATCTCGGCCCCGGTCTCTTCTCAGGCTTCCATCGGGGGGGTGCGCCTGGACTACGATCCGGAACCCGTGCTGACCCGCTACCGCGGGTGGTCGGCCGTCCCGGCCGGGATCCGGCTCGGTCTGGAGAAGACGGTGGAGATCCTGGAAGTGTTCTATCTCCTGCTGACCGGCCGGCTGGGCGGGGCGGCGATCGGCGGGCCGGTGATGATCTTCCAGGTGACCAGTTACGTCAGGGGGGTTGCGGATTTCCTGATTCTCCTGGCCCTGATCAGTATCAACCTCTGCCTGATCAACCTCCTGCCCTTTCCGGTTCTCGACGGCGGGCACCTCCTCTTTCTCGGCCTGGAGGGGATCATCCGCCGCCCGCTGCCGGACCGGTTCCTCCTGGTCGCCCAGCAGGTTGGGATGGCGGTGATCGCCGTGGTCTTTATTCTCATCACCTACCGGGATATCCTGCGTCTCCTCGGGTATTGAGGGGACGGAGTTCAGTAATCATTAAACAGTAATCAGTAATCGGTAATCGGTATGGAGCGAAAGGAAACTCGGCGGGTGATGGTGGGAACGGTTCCGGTCGGGGGTGGGGCGCCGGTCGCGGTGCAGTCGATGACCAAGACCGATACCCGCGACGTGGGGGCGACCGTGGCCCAGATCGAAGGGCTGGCCGCGGCCGGTTGCGAGATCGCCCGGGTGGCGGTCCCCGACTCCACCGCCGCCGGGGTTTTGGAAGAAATCTTCCGCCGCTCTCCCTTGCCGGTGATCGCCGACATCCACTTCGACCACCGCCTGGCCCTGGCCGCGGCGGCAGCCGGGGCGGCGGGGCTGCGGATCAACCCGGGCAACATCGGGGCCGCCTGGAAGGTGAGGGAGGTGGTCCAGGCCTGCCGGGATAAGCAGCTCCCGATCCGGGTCGGGGCCAACGAGGGGTCGCTGAGCCGGGAACTGGAAGAGAGGTACGGCGGCCCCACCCCGGAGGCGCTGGTCGAGTCCGCCTTGAAAGAGGTGGCGATTATCGAGCGGGAAGGTTACGGAGAGATCAAGATTTCGGTCAAAGCTTTCGACGTCTTCACCTCCCGGGCCGCCTACCGGCTGCTCTCTTCGCAGACCGATTACCCGCTCCACGTCGGGATCACCGAGGCCGGGCCTTTTCTCCCCGGGACCGTCCGTTCGGCGATCGGGATCTCGATGCTCCTGCTCGAGGGCATCGGCGATACGGTCCGGGTTTCGCTGACCGCCGATCCGGTCCGGGAAGTCCGGGTGGCGAAGGAGATCCTCCAGACCCTGGGGCTGAGGAAGTTCGGGCCGACCATCGTCAGCTGCCCGACCTGCGGCCGGACCCGGATCGACCTCTTCGCCCTGGTGGAGGAGGTGGAGTCGAGACTGGCTCGCCTCCCCGCCAAGGAGCGGCTGGCCGGGCAGCTGGTGGCGGTGATGGGCTGCGAGGTCAACGGCCCCGGCGAAGCCCGGCGGGCCGAGATCGGGATCGCCGGGGGGAAGGAGAGCGCCCTCCTCTTCAAGCGGGGCGAGGTGATCGGGCGCTTTCCGGTCGGGGAGGTGGTCGACGCCCTGATCGGTGAACTGGAACGGCCCGCCGCCCCGGGGGATTGAGCGGTGAGCGAGATCAAGCGGTTGACCGGTAACGCCGCCGCCTTGATCCTGAGCCGGGGGATCCGCCTGCTTCTCTCGATGGCCATCGGCGTGGTCCTGGCCCGGGAGCTGGGCGCTCTCCACTACGGGAACTGGTCGGTGGCCCGCTCCCTGGCCTCGCTGCTGACCATCCTCTGCTCCCTGGGGATGAGCCAGATCGCCATCCGGGAGTGCTCCCACCGGACCGGGGAGATCGGGCGCTACCTGGGGACCATCCTCTCCCTCCAGGGGTTGTTTTCAGTCTTGAGCTTCCTGGCCGCCCTGCTCCTAGTCTACGGTCTCGGTTACCGTTCCGAGATCGCCTGGCTGGTCTTCATCGCCTTGGGAATCTACATCCTCTCCTCGCTGGGTTCCAACTTCGTCATCCAGTTCCGATCCCGGGAGCAGATGGGCTACGAGGCGGCGGCCAACACCAGCAAGGACCTGGCCCTGATGTTTCTCGTCTTCCTCGCCGTCTACCTCGGCTGGGGGGTGGTCCGGATCGCTTTCCTCTACCTTCTGGCGACCGTCTGGTTCTTCGGGTTCGCCTGGTTCCTCTCCCGGACCAAGTTCCCCGATACCCGGCTCCGGTTCGACCGCTCCCTGGTCCGCCCCCTGATCGTCGGCGGACTGCCGATGGGGCTGGCGGTCTTCTTCAACTCTTTCCACGAGGTGACCCGGATCGTTCTCCAGCGGACCGCCGGTTCGGGTGGGGCGGGGCAGTACAGCGTGGCCACCCTCCCTTACCTGGCCCTGGAGAGTACCGTGATCATCGCGATGATGGGGGCGATCTTCCCGCTGCTCTCCCGGCTCTACCGGACCGACCGCGACCGGCTGGTCAAGATCACTCGGACCCTGAGCCGCTATTTCTACATTCTCTCCCTCCTGCTCGTCCTCTACTGTTTCTTCCTCGGCGACGAACTGATCCTCTTGCTCTTCGGGGAGCAGTACCTGGACGCTATCCCCGTCTTCAAGCTCCTGGGTCTGGTGATTTTCCTGATGCCCCAGAACTATCTCCTCTTCAACGCGATGGTCGCCTCCCGCCGGGAGTGGCTCTTCGCCCTGGTGGTCGGCCTGGCGGCGCTGCTCAACGCCCTTGGGGCCTTCTTCTTCAGCTCGCTCTTCTCCCGCTTTTCCCCGGTTCCGGTGATCGGGGCCTACGGTCCCGGGTCCGGGATCCGCCTGATCGGAATCACCGGCGCGCCGGTCGCCCTCTTCGCCGCCCAGCTTTTCCTCCTGGCGGTCCTGGCCCTGATCCTCCGCCGGGAATACCGGCAGGGGTTGCTGGCCCACGGGCTCGGGCGGCCCCTGCTGGCCGCGGCGGCTACCGGGGGGCTGATCCGCTGGCAGGGGATCCTCGGCTTCCCGTTCGGGGTGGTGCTGATTACCAGCGCGGTGGTTTACGGGGTCCTCCTCTATGGACTGGGGACGATCACTGAGCGGGACCGCTCCATCTTCCGGCAGCTGCTGGCGGGGATAGGCAACTCCGGGAGAAGACAGGGAGGAGGGAGCAGATGAGCCGGCTTCGGGTGGCGATGATATTCTCCCAGTTCCCCTGCTACGACGAGGTCTTCATTCTCCGGGAGCTGGTGGCGCTGGAGGAACGGCTCCAGCTCACCCTCTTCTCGATCAAACACTCCGACCGTGATCCGGTCCGTCACTCGATCTCCGGTCGCCTGGCCGGGAGGACGGTGTACAGCCGGCTGACCGGTGATTACCGACTTCTCCGAGAGAACTTCCGTCTCCTGTTCAACCGGCCGGCGCTCTATCTCGGCCTGCTCGCTGCGCTTATCCGGATTAACTGGCCCGATCCGGAATTTCTCCTCAAATCCCTGGCCCTCCTGCCTCAGGCGGTGTATTTCGCCCGGATCTGCCGGGAGAGAGAGATCACCCGCGTCCACGGTCAGTGGGCTACCTATCCGGCCCTCTCCGCCCTGATCATCTCCCGGATCAACCGGATCCCCTTCAGTTTCACCGGTCATGCCCACGATATTTACCTCAAGACGGCGGGCCTGGCAAAAAAGATCAAGCGGGCCGGGTTCGTCATCACCTGCACCGAAGATAACCGCCGATACCTGGCGGCCCTCGATCCGGGGATTCCCCCGGAGAAGATCCAGGTGATCCACCACGGCGTTGACCTTACCCATTACCGGCCGAAGGAGGAGGCTGCCTCGGGAGCCGCGGCCTTCCGGATCCTCTCGGTGGGGAGTCTCTTCGAGTGCAAGGGGTTCGAGTACCTGATCGAGGCCGGGAAGATTCTGACCCGGGACAACTTCGATTTCCGCTGCCGGATTGTCGGCGGCGGTTACTTGGAGGCGAAATTGCGGAACCTGGTGGAGGAGAAGGGGCTGGGTGGGCGCATTGAGTTTACCGGCTACCAGGCCCAGGACGAGATGCCCGGACATTACCGCTGGGCCGATCTCTTTATTCTCCCGGCGGTACTGAAAATCCACTGGGGGATACCCAACGTCCTGCTGGAGTCGCTGGCGGTCGGGGTTCCGGTGGCCTGCACGGAGCTCCCCTCGCTGCCGGAACTGATCGATGACCCACCCTGCGGATTCACCATCCCCGAGAAAGACCCGGCGGCGATCGCCGACCTGGTCCGAAAGGTCAGCCAGGACCGGGAACTGCTTCGGGAGTATGGCCGGACCGGCCGGCAGAAGATCGAGGCGAGGTGGGATATCGAGAAGACCTCCGCTGCCATCGCCGCCCTCTTCACCTCGCCCCCGGACCGGGAAAAGAATCAGACAGGATAACAGGATCTACGGGATAGTTTTTTTCAGGATACGCGGGATTTTTGGGTCTTATTTGACAGTCATAAACCTCCCCAACCGCAAATAATCAAGGACCCTGGACGGCATCATTTCCCCTATCCTGTAAATCCTGTTATCCTGTCCAAAAAATGGGGGTGGGGTAGGGGAAGAATTCAATTCAATCCTGTTATCCTGTCAACAAGGAGCCGAAGATGATCAACCTGGGAATCATCGGGGTCGGAGGGTGGGGAAAGAACTTGCTGCGCAATTTTCAGGAACTGCCGGAGGCGAATGTGGTGATCGCCGCCGACAGGGTGGAAGCCCGCCGCGCCGCCGCCGGAAAGAAGTATCCGGAGCTGATCCTGACCGAAAACTATTGGGATATCTTGAACCGGCCCGACCTCCAGGCGGTGGTGGTGGCCACCCCCGGGGCGAGTCACTTCGAGATCGCCCGCGACTGCCTGGAGGCGGGGAAGGATGTCTTCGTCGAAAAACCGATGGCTTTGACCGCCGCCGACTGTGAAGAGCTCTGCCGGCTGGCAGGAGAGAAGGAGCTGATCCTGATGGTCGGGCATCTCCTCCTCTACCACCCGGCGGTGAGAAAGCTCAAGGAAACACTCGAGGCGGGGACGATCGGTGATCTTTACTATCTCTACAGCCAGCGGCTCAACCTGGGCAAAATCCGCCGGAGCGAGAACGCGCTCTGGACCTTTGCTCCGCACGACGTTTCGGTGGCCCTTTACCTGATCAGCCAACCCCCGACGGCGGTCTCCGCCCGGGGAGGATCCTACATCCAGAAAGAAGTGGCCGACGTCGCCTTCCTGACCATCATCTTCTCCGGCGGCGTGATGGCCAATATCCACGTCAGCTGGCTTGACCCCCATAAGGTTCGGAAAGTAACGATCGTCGGCTCCCGGAAGATGCTGGTCTTTGACGATATGGACAGCTCGGAGCCGGTCCGGATCTACGACAAGGGAGTGCCGGAGAATCTGGCCTACGACACCTACGGTGAGTATCTCAATCTCCGTTACGGGGACGTCCAGATCCCCTGGGTCAAGGCCGGCGAGCCGCTGCGGGCGGAGACCGGGCACTTTATTGAATGTATCCAGAAGAGAAAGCCGCCGCTGACCGATGGCGAGAACGGGCGCGCGGTGGTTTCCGTCCTGGAGGCCGCCCAGTGTTCCCTGGAGGAAGGGGGCCGGACCATCGAACTGACTTAAAATGAATAACCAATATCCAACAAGGAATGACCAATTTTCAAGTTTTCGCCGCTCTATGGCAGAAATTCAAGCGAAGCGGGGAGAGACGTTATGACAACGAAACCAACCGAAAACGGCTACTTCGTCCACGAATCGAGCTATGTCGATGACGGGGCGGTGATCGGAGAGGGGACCAAGATCTGGCACTTCAGCCACGTCCAGTCGGGGGCCCGGATCGGGCGGGGTTGTTCGATCGGGCAGAACGTCAACATCGCCGCCAACGTTAGGATCGGGGATTATGTCAAGATCCAGAATAACGTCTCCGTTTACGAGGGGGTGGAACTGGAGGATTACGTCTTCTGCGGTCCCTCTATGGTCTTCACCAACATCCTCGATCCGCGGAGCGAGTTTCCCCAGCGGGGGAGCGAATTCTATCTTAAGACCCTGGTCAGCCGCTCGGCCAGCATCGGGGCCAACGCCACTATCGTCTGCGGCCACACGATCGGGCGGTCGGCCTTGGTCGGCGCCGGAGCGGTGGTCACCCGGGACGTTCCGGACTTCGCCCTGGTCTACGGCAATCCCGCCGGGATCCGGGGCTGGATTTGCGCCTGTGGCGAACGGCTGTCTTTCGAGAAGTCCATCGCCCTCTGTTCGAGGTGCGGGCGGAGGTATCGCCGGGAGGGCGCCACCGTCGCCAGCTGTCCGGAAATCCCAAAATGACCACACGGCCGCGAAGAATCCTATACGTGATCGACAAGATGGTTCGGGCGGGCGCCCAGCGCCACCTGAGACATCTGCTGGCGGGTCTGGATCGGGCCGAGTTTGAACCGGTTCTCTGTTGCCTGCTCGAGCGGGGTCCCCTGGCCGGAGAACTGGAAGGGGAGGGGATCCCGGTGGAATCGCTGGACCTGAAAAATATCATGGGGTTCCGGTTTCTCCGGGCGGTGGGCGGGATCCGGAAGATAATTATTCTCCGCCGGATCAATCTGGTCCATTCCTATCTCTTCGCCGCCAATCTGGTCTCTCCTCCGGCCGGATTCCTGGCCGGGGTTCCGGTGATCACCAGCCGCCGGGACACCGGGTTCTGGATGGGCCACCGTCACCTTCTGGCCCAGCGGGCGGTCAACCCCCTGACCCGGAAGATCACCGTCAACTCCCGGGCGGTGGCCGAGTATCTCCGCCGGAAGGAGAGGGTGGGGGAGAAGAAGATCGCCCTGATCTACAATGGGACCGAGGTCCCAAAGACCACCGCGCCCTCGGTCCGGACCGACCGGCCCGGGGCCGGGATCGTCATCGGTGCCCTCGGGAATATCCGGCCGGTCAAGGGATACCGCTACCTGCTGGAGGCGGTCCGGCTGCTGCCGCCGGAGGTAAACTGGGAGCTGCAAATCGCCGGCCGGTCTCTGGACGAGGTCTGTCGGGGGGAGCTGCTGGAACTTTCCTCTCGGGCCGCTCTCTCCAGCCGGGTCAGATTCCCCGGCGAGGTGACCGACGCCGCAAAGTTTCTCCGCAGTCTGGATATCTTCGTGCTTCCCTCCCTGGCGGAAGGCTTCTCCAACGCCCTGATTGAGGCGATGGCCCAGGGCCGCCCCGTCGTCGCCACGACGGCTGGCGGTAATTCGGAAGTGATCATCGACGGGGAGAACGGATTCCTGATTCCTCCGGGCGATCCGCAAATTCTGGCCGGGAAGCTGAAGCGGCTGGCCGATGACCCCGTTCTCCGCCGCCGTTTCGGCCGGGCGGCCCGGCGCCGGGTGGGGGAGTTGTTCTCGGTCAGCGCGATGTGTCGGAATTACCGGGATCTTTACTATGAGTGTTTTTGAACAATCTCGCCGCCGGGTGAGGAAAGCGCTGGCTCGGACCAGTCGGTTTCTCGTTCCGGAAAAGCCTCCCGGTGGTGCCGTTCGGATCCTGATGTATCACCGGGTGGCGGAGATTGGCGGAGATCGGCTGGCAATCCCGCCTCGTGAGTTTGCCCGGCAAATGGATCTCCTGCGGGCAACCGGCCGGGCGGTGAGAAGTCTGGACGAGGCATTCTCATCCCGGGATACCGCCCGCTCCGCGGCGGAGCCGGCCGTGGTCTTGACTTTTGACGACGGTTACCGGGATTTTTATGATAACGTCTTCCCGATCCTCGCTTCCCGTAATTTGCCGGCCACGGTCTTCGTCGTACCGGAGTTCATCGAGGGAAAGATCGAACTTTCCCGCTACCGGGAAAGGAAGGATATCTCGCAACCCCTGACCTGGGAAATGCTGGCCGAGATGAGCGGCCGGGGAATAACGGTTGGTTCCCATTCCCTGACCCATCGGGAGCTTCCCGGCCTGAGCCGGGAGGAGGCCCGGCGGGAGGTGGCCGGGAGCCGTGAGGCGATCGGACGTAAGCTGGGGACGTCTCCGGGATGGTTTTCCTATCCCCGGGGAAAGGCCACCCCGGAGCTGGCCGATCTGGTCCGGAATTCCGGTTATCGGGGGGCGGTGACCGTCCGACCGGGGCTGAATCGCCCGCCGGGCGATCGGTACCTGCTCCGCCGGACCGAGATCTCGGCGGACGACGATCGGGAAGATTTTTTCTTAAAACTTCAAGGGGGGTTCGATCTCCCGCACCGGATCTGGCAGTTGTTGGCGGGGAGGAGACTGTAAGCCGGGGAGACCGTCTCCTTGCTCACTGTTTACTGCTCACCGATTACCGATTACTGCCAAATTCATCTTTTCTCAATGTCCAGCCAAGAAAAAATTACCGTCCTTCACCTGATCGACAGTCTCCCCCGGGAAGGGGCGGAGATGGTGGTTTATGACCTGATCCAGCGGTCCGATCGCGGGAAGTTTGAATTCCTGGTCGCCACCCTCACGCGGGGCGGCGGGGTGGCCCGGATGCTGGAAACGATCGGGGTCCCGGTCCATATCCTGAGCCGGAGATCGTTTCTTGACCTGAAAGGTTTTCGCCGGCTTCTAGGCCTGATCAGGGATCAGCGGGTAAACGTGATCCATACCCACCTCTTCTCCAGTCACCTCTGGGGCGGCGCGGCGGCATTGCTCTGGCCCCGGGTCCGGTGGCTGAGGTCGGAACATAATATGTCGGAGTGGAAAAACCCCGTCCGGAGGGGCCTCGATCATCTGCTCTCGCTGCGGGCCGATGTTATTGTCGCTGTCTCCGATCCGGTGAGGGATTCTCTGGTTTCGTGCTGCCGGATCGATCCGGGTAAGATCGAGGTGATTGTCAACGGGCTGAATGCCGACCGGCTCCGGCCCGCTTCCGATTCGGAAGAGCTGAAGCGGAAGCTGGGGATCCCGGCGGGGGGGAGGGTCGTGGTGACCGCGGCGGCGCTCACCCAAAAGAAGGGACATCGGTATCTGCTCGAGGCCGCCGCCCGGGTTATCCACAATCGGCCCGACGCCTATTTCCTCCTCCTCGGCGAGGGGGAACTGCGCGGGGAATTAGAGGAGAGAGTCCGGCGGATGAAACTGGAGGAGCGGGTTCGGTTCCTCGGTTCCCGCCCGGAGGCGGTGAAGATCATCGCTCTGGCCGATCTGTTCGTTCTCAGTTCAACTCGGGAGGGTCTACCGATCTCCCTGCTGGAGGCGATGGCCCTGCGCCGGCCGGTGGTGGTAACCGCGGTGGGGGGATGTCCGGATCTGATCAGGGACGGGCAGAACGGCTTGCTCGTTCCCCCCCGTCAGGCCGAACAGCTGGCTTCGGCGATCGAGCGGGTGCTGGACAGTCCCGACCTCGGGCGCAGCATGGGGACGGCCGCGGCGGAAACGGTCGCCGCCGGGCACAGCATGGAGAAAATGGTTGCTGCCTACGGGGTCCTTTATCGGCGGCTGGCCGGGAGGTGTGAACGGTGAACGCTCTTAAGACTTCCAAGTCGGGAGAAAAGATTCGGGTCAAGACCCGGATCTCCGGAAGGAGAGCGAGCGCGGCGAGAAGGGGAATCTCACGGAAGAAAACCACGGCGATCCTGATCCTGGCGGCAGTGGTGGGGATCTTGATCGGATTGGTGCTTGGACGGGGGTTCAGCAAAATGATCCGAGTCCGGCGGGACCACCGACAGATCACTCAGTCCCTTTCCCCGGTCGGAACCGGGCCAGCTGATAGAGTGGAGGAAGATCTTTCGCCGGTCTCCGCTGCTGTTCCGGGGCGCTGAATGATCTCGATCTCCACCCGCCGGTTCATCGCTCTTCCCTCCGGGGCGTCGTTGGAGGCCACCGGCTGGTAGGGGCCGTAGCCGATCGCGCTCAGATTGGCGCGATCGACCCCCATCTCATCGGTCAGGTAGCGCATGACCGCCGTCGCTCGCGCGCAACTCAGCTCCCAGTTGGAAGGATAGCGGGGGGTATTGATCGGGATGCTGTCGGTATGGCCCCCGATCCGGACTTCGGCCTCCGGACTCTGGAGGAAGATCCCGGCCAGCAGGGAGAGGAACTCCTTTCCTTCCTGCCGCAGTTCGGCGGAAGCGGGCCGGAAGAGAAAGGGGGCGAGGGGGATGATCCTCAGCTTCCACTTGCTGACGTCGACCCGGACAAAGCGGCTCAGATTGGCGTCGATGATATACTGCTGGATCTCCTTGGCCATCTGTCTCATCTCGTCGATCTTGGCCAGTTCCCGCATCTGCTGTTCCTTCAACTCCCGGATCTTGTCCAGCAGATCCTCCTCCTCCGGGGTCAGCTCGACATCAATGGCGTCCTCCACTCTCCGTTCGCTCAGGGTGATCAGACGCTCGCCGGCGATCCAGGTGATATCGATGTTCAGGGCCAGCATGGTGGAGAGGATGATAAAAAAGGTCATCATCAGGGTGGCCATATCGGAGTAGGTCGTCATCCAGTCCGGCGGCCAGTCCCTCTTGGTGCCGATGCCCTCGGTTTTCGGTTTTCGGTAGGCCATCGGTCCGGTCGGCGGTTAACGGCGGGCCATCTCGGAGCCGAGATAGATATGAAACTCCACCCGCCGGTTCCGTCCCCGCAGTTCCGGATCATCTTCGGGATATTTGGGCCGGGAGGGGCCGTAGGCGGCGGCGGAAATTTTCTCCGGGGGGATGGAGTTCTCCTCGATGAAATAATTGGCGACCGCGATCGCCCGGGCGGCGGAGAGTTCCCAGTTGCTGGGGAACTTCTGCCGGCGGTGGGGATGGATGGGGGTGGAATCGGTATGTCCCTCGATCCGGACCCGGGCGCCGGTCTCCTCGATCAGCCAGGCGATCTTGTCCAGGATCGGATAGAAAGACTCCCGGATCTCCGTCCCTCCCTTCCGGAAGATCAGGGGGGCGGTGGGGATGATCACGATATCCTCGGCGGTGACCTTGAGGTCGACGTCCTCCTCCATCCGGCCCATCCGGACAAACTCCATCACCTCCTCCGCCTTCAGGCGGAGGGTACCCATCTCGGAGAGGACGGTTTCCTGCTGCCGCTTGGGGAGGAGCTGGAACTGGCTGAGCAGCCGGTATTCGTCCTCGGTGACGGTATCAAGGAGAACCTCGGTGGCGGAGGAACGGATGATCGCCTCGTCTCCCTCTTCCCGCATCTTGATCAGGCTCTCGTCAATCCCGGCAGTGGTCAGAGCGTACCAGAGGACGAAGAAGGTCATCAGGATGGTGGTCATATCCGAGTAGGTGGTCATCCAGTCGGGGGGCCAGTCTCCCTCGATGGAGCCACTGCCCCACTCGGGGCCGATCCGTTCGTGCTCGACCTGCGGGGTGAGTTCGGTATCGTAGTAACCCATCTGCAGACACCTCCCGGAAATATTTCCGGGTCCCGGTTCCAGCCGGCTTACTGCCGTCCGGCCAGGTAGGCCCGGAGTTTTTCCTGGACGATCTGGGAGTTGTCCCCGGCCTGGATCGAGGCGATACCCTCGATGATAATCTCCCGGGCCAGGGCCATGTTGGTGTTGTAGACCCGGATCTTCCCCGCCACCGGCATACAGATCAGGCCGGCCAGGAGAATCCCATAAAAGGTCGTCATCAAGGCGACCGACATATTCGGGGCGATGGTCGAGGGATCGGTCAGGGTCCGCAGGAGCATAATCAGGCCGATCAGGGTTCCCACCATCCCGAAGAGCGGGGCATAAACCCCGACGTCCCGCCAGAGCCGCTCGTCGGCCCCGATCTTCATCTGGAGATAATCGGAGACCGTCTCCATGATCCCCCGGGTGATCCCGGGGTCGGTTCCATCGGCAACCAGATCGACTCCAATGTCGAGTAGGGGATACTTGCCCTTGGTCGAGAGGTCGCGGATCGACATAAACCCCTCCATCCGGGCCTTGACCGCCATCTCCACGATCAGGTTGATGACCGCTTCCGGATCCATCATTGATCCGACCAGGGTGTAGCGGAAGGATTTGAGCCCGCTGAAGATCTGGGAAAAGCTGAAGTTGACCATGATGGCGGCCCCCGTTCCCCCGAAGACAATGACCATCGACGGGGCATTGATGAAGTAGGCCAGCATCTCCGGTCCGCGGAGAAAGATGGAGAGGAAGATGACCAAGACCCCGGTGAGAAGACCGATGATGGTACTGAGTCGCATAGTTTTTACCCTGTAGCGCTTTCCGGTTGGCGGATGTTGATTTTCTGCTTATAGGCAGTGACCTTGCCGATGATCTCATCGACCGGGTCCCGAACGATATACTGTTCCCCGCTGGTCAGGGAGATGATCGTGTCCGGCTTGGCCTCGATCCGCTCGATCATCTCGGCGTTGAGGACCAGCTCCTGCCCGTTCAGCCTGGTTAGCTTGATCATTTCTGTTCCGATTTCTCTTTCGGCTGATCCTGGAAGTGCGGAACCGTGATCAACCCGTCATGGGCGAGCTTCCGGGTGACCGCGATCACCTCGTGCTGGGCGGAGAGGCTCTTGCTTCCCAGCTTGCGCAGCACCTCCATAATCTCCTCCTGGGCCTCGAGCGACCGGGAGAGGGGGATGGCTCCCATCACCGCCAGGTCTTCCTTGAGCATCGCCGCCGCCCGCTCGGTCAGTCCGCTGAAGAACTTCTCCTGAACCTCCTCGGAAGTTCCCTTCAGCGCCAGCTTCAGGGTGGTCCGGTCCATGGTCCGGAAGATTTCGTCGATGATCGACTGATCGACTGACTTCATCGCCCCGTTGAAAGGAAGCTCCTTCCCCTCTTCTTCGATCTGCACCTTCTTGACCGTGGCCATATCTTCTTCCAGCCGTTCCCGTCCCCGGTCGGTCATATTCTTGACGAACTTGGCCTTGATCTCTTCGTCGGCGTCCACCAGGGCACCAGCCAGGACTTCCATGGTCAGATTGTGGATCAGGATCTCCACGTCCTTATCCTCCAGGGTCTTGATGTCCTCGAAGAGGAACATCCGCTTTCTCACCTCGGCGGCCATGGCCGGGTTCTTCGACTCCATCTTTTCCAGCATAATCTTGGCCACCGCGTAGCGGCTGGAGGAGAGCATATCGGCCAGCACCCGGACCCCGGTGACCGGTTTGTAATCCTTGCGCAGCCGGACAATCTTGAGTTTCCTTTCCAGGAAATCCTTGATCTCGTCGGCCATGTCCTCTTCTTCGGTCAGCTGGGTCATCGCCCGGGCCATCTCAAACTGCTTGTCCTCATCGAGAGCCTCAAAGACCGCGGCCGAGGTCTGGGGGTCAAGCTGGGAGAGCACCGCCGCGGCGAGCTTCGGTTCCTCGTCCTCGATCAGGAGGATGATATCCGAAGGTTCGGTGGACTTGATGTATTTGAACGGTTGTTCGACCAGGCTGGGCGCACGCTCCAGCTGCTGGGTCATCAGTTCCTCCAGGTTGCCCAGTACCTGGATGACCTCCCCTCCGCCCATCCCACCGCCCTGGGCCATTCCCGCCGCCGCGCCGGCCGGGGCCGCCGGGGCCCCGGGAGCGGCCCCACCTCCTCCGCTGCCTCCCCCCCCTCCTCCCCGGCGTCTCTCTTCGTCGAGGAGATCGGAGAGGGTGTCTCTCATCTCGGTGAGCACCGCGTCGGACTCCTGGTTGGGATTGCTTAAAAGATCGCGGATTTCCTCGAGGATCCCGGACGCGACGTTGCCTCCCCCGGAGCCGACCTGAATCTCCATCAGTTCCTTGATCCCCGACAGGGTTGCCTCCCGGGTGTCGCTGGAGATGCCCGAGAGGGCCTTTTTCAGTTCCTCCAGTTCCGCCCGCCGCTGTTTTCTCTCCTCGTCCGAAAGTTTCATCCCGCCGCCGACCACTACCCCGCCTTCGCCCGCCGCCCCTCCTGCCTTGACCTTCCGCATCGGAAAGTAAATAGCGGCGATCAGGATCAGCAGCGCGACCAGGGCGAGGATGGAGTAGAGGAGATAGTTCTGCTGACTGGCGGAGGGAGGGGCGAAATCACTCCACTCTTTGGGGATCACCCGGACCGTATCCCCGCGGGCGGAGTTGATCCGGGCCCAGCTGGCGACGGATTCCTGGATCCGGCCTGGCTCCTCCGCCGTGCCCAGGTCTTTGGGGGGGAGATTCTCGTCGGCCTCGACAGTGATATGGATGCTGGAGATGAGGCCTCTCCCGCCCGCCCGCGGCAACTCTGAGCCCGCCTGCTCGACCGTGACCCCGGGTATCCGCCGGAGAACCCGGACCGAGTCCGGAGCGGCCCCGGTGTCCTGGTCGGAAAGGGTGACCTCGACGGAAACAATGGACCGGCGGGGGCCGATCATGGTGTCGAGCTTGGATTGCAGGGATGCCTCCAGATTGGCGGCGATCTGGGCGGCGTCTCCCCGCTGGATGGTCTGCCCCGGGGCTACCGGGGACAGGAGCAAAGAGGCCACCACCGCCGAAATAAGGACTCGGCTCGCGCGGCTGAAGAGAATCATTCGGGCCATTTACTCTTCCTCGTATTCGGGAGCCGGGATCGGCAGTTCTGAGCTGGGGACTGTTTCCATCGCCGTCTCCGGAGTGATTTCCGGTCCTTCCTCCGGCGGGGCGGCCGGTTTTCCGGCTTCCGGGGTCGCGGTCGGAGCGATCTCTCCGGCCGGTTTTTCCTCCTCCAGTTCCGGGTAACGGGGTACCAGCAGGACCATCCCCGGGTAGATCAGGTCGGGGAGGAAGATCTGGTCGCGGTTGGCGTGATAGAGGAGGAGCCATCGGTAGGGATCGTTGTAGACTTCGGGTCGGCCGGCGATCTTCCAGAGGCTGTCGCCCTCCCGGACCATATAGGTCATGGTCTCCCCGGCGCCCTCACCGCCCGGTCCGGGAATCTCTCCGGGCAGCGCCCCCTCGCCCTTGCGGGCCTCGGCGAGGAGGGCGCGTTCCAGCTCTTCGATCTGGAATTCCAAGGCCTCGATCTTCAACGCGCGATCACCGGCGACATCCCTGGCCTTCTCCAGTTCCGCCGCCAGGCGGTCCTTCTCCTGGCGGAGCTGCTCCCCCCGGGTGACCTCTTCCAGAAGTTCCTCCCGGACCTCCCGGCAGTCCTCGGCCTCGACCGCGGCTTCTTCTCGGACCAGTTCGCGGTGGGTTCTGCGACGGGTGAACTCATCGGTGCGGGGATTGACAAAGATATAGCCCCGGTTCCCCCACTCCCGGACTGTCTTCCCCCCGTAGATGCCCGGCTGGGGGCTGAAGGGGTAGTCGATCACCCCGGTGGTCCGTCCCGAGCGCTTCCAGACGCTCTCCAACCCGTCCCGGTCGGCCAGTTCCGCGGTCTGGGCGGGTGCCGGGGAGGGGAGGAGGACGAACCAGGATAGAGAGAGAACTGTGATTGTCGAAGCGAAGGATGTTTTCAGCATTGCCCGCGACCTCCCCGATGCTCTGGTGGTTGTGCGAATCAATAGTTGGAAGCGGGAGAACTCTTCCCCCGGACCGCTTTGCTCTGATCTTCAGCAAGATTACTGTAATGAATTGCGGTCTATCTGGCAAATATAACTTTGGCCGCCGGCCGGTGCGCTTTGACTTTGCCGGGAAGACCGGTTATCTTCACCATGTCCGGCCGCTGTTCGGGACGCCGGATGTTAACCGGATCTCCCATCGTTTGAGCCGATGGGAAACTACAGGTTATCACCTTGACTATAGCCAGGGAAAGGAAAAGTTTCTTCACTTGCTTTCCAGCTCAGGTACGGGCGTGCCGGCTGCTTCCACCCTTTTCGGGGTGGGGGGTCCCGGGACGGTAGGACAAATAATCGTAACGATCGGTGGCGGGTTGTGATATATAGTAAATTTGGTAAGCTGATCCGTAACGCCCCCCGCTCCGACCATCGGAGCGGCCGCCGGCCAGAACTTAGCTAGCAATTAGAGGATACAGCGATGAAAAAGCTCGTATTTCTTGCCGTGACTCTCATTATTTTCCCGGTGCTGATCCAGCCCCTCCTCTACGGTCAGAAGCTCGCCGCCCACCGGACGGAGGTCAGGGAGGGCGATCCCCGGCTGACCTTTATCAGTTTCAACCTCCAGACCGAGATCGCCCAGGGGGAACTGGTCCGGGGGAGTCTCTTCTTCAAGGTGACCGAGCCCCTGGAGGAGGACCTGAAAGTGTTCTTCCACCTGGTCCCGCCGGGGCAGAATCAAACTGTTCTCAATGCCGACTTCTCGCCCCATTATCAAACCCGGCTCTGGGACGTCAATCAGATTGTGGAGGCGGGCCCGTTTGTGCTGGGGATACCCCTCAACTTCGAGCCGGGCGAGTACGATATCCGCGCCGGGCTACTCCAGATCGTCCGGGAAGAAGACGAGGTCCTCTATCTCCGGGAACCATACACCAATCCGGAGATTGAGAATTTTATCATTGGGAGGATTACGGTCACCGAGACGGACGCCCCGGAGGCGGAAGCATCCGCCGAACTTGATCTATTTGATCTTGGTAACGAGGCGGAGATTATCTTCTGGGAGACTCTGGGGGCGGAGGTGGAGGCGATGAATTACTCCGATGAGGGGGGACAATCGCTCTCCGCCATTCGGGCCACCATTCTCCCCGGCCAGGCCGAGTATCCGGGGGTGATCCTGAATAATTTCTTCCAGCTCCAGCCCCGCAAGGCCGACTGGGCGACTTACGACCTGCTCCGTCTCAATCTCTTTCTTCCTCCGGAGAACCGGGGCGGACAAAGGTTGATCATGAAGATCACCGACTCCTTGGGGCGCTCTTTCCAGAAAGATCTTTCTCTGACCGCGGGGCAGACCAATCGCCTCGAACTGCCGCTGGTGGATCTCAGTGGGGCGATCAATGTCGGCCGGATCGAGCAGATCAAGTTTTTCCTGGTCAATCCCCGTAACCCCTTCACCTTCTTCATTTCCGGTTTCCGGCTGATTTCCCGGGGCCAGCCGACCGGGTCGCCGGCCGTGACCTTTGTCCGGCTGGAGGCCCCCGACCGGATCGCACGGGGCCGTGCCTTCCGGGTTCGGGTGGTCTTCCAGCTCACCCGGCCGATCTTCCCGGACCACAAGATGTTTGTTCACGTCTACCGGGTCAACGACATGGCGGGCCGGGTCGGTACCGACACCCGGCTTGCCCCCCCTATCCGGAGCTGGCCGCTGAACCAGGAGGTGGCTGTGGATTCCGGGCCCCTGATGGTCGCCGAGAGCGCGCCCCCGGGGACCTACATTGTCCGGGCCGGTCTTTATATAGTGGCGGAGAGCCCCGGCCGGGGCTACGTCAAGATCGACGACTGGGATGCTTACGGGGACCAGGAGGTGGCCAATATCTTCCAGCCAACCGGCCCGGTGGACTACATCAAGCAGCCTTACACCAACCTCGAGATCCAGGACTGGGAGGTCGGGACGATCGAGGTTGAATGAGTCTCCGGGGAGGAAAGTTCCTGGTCCTGACGGCGGTTGCCGGTCTCTCGGCGCTGGCGGCCTTCGGTTTCCTCCTCTTCTTCTCCCTGGTTCTGGAACCCAACTGGATCACTGTCGAGCGGGTGGTGATCGAAGATGCCGGCCTGGCCGGCCCTCTGGCCGGGATGATCATCGCCCAGATTTCCGATCTCCATCTCGAGGGCGGGTTGGGTTTCCGGGAGCGGGAGCTGATTCGGAAGCTCAACCGAATTGAACCCGACATCATCCTTCTCACCGGGGATCTGGTGGAGGAACCATCGGCGGACCTGGTGGAGGAACTGGTTAGTCAACTGCGGCCTCGGATCTGGAGTTACGGGATCCTCGGCAATTCCGATCGGGTTTACCTGCCTCCGTCCGGGTATCGGGAACGCTGGCAGCGGGCCGGGCTCTCCCTGATCGGGGGCAAGTGCCTGCCGATGGCCGGCCGGGGAGGGGAGGCGTTCTGGCTAGGAGGCATAGACTTCCCCGGTTACGAGGTCCCGGGGGTGGCGGAGAAGATCGACCGGATCCTGGAAGATCCGCCGCCCTCCGCCCCCCTGATCTTCCTCTCCTACGATCCCGACCTGGCCCCGCTTTTGATCGAGCGGGGGGCCGACCTCGTTCTCTCCGGCGACACCCACGGCGGCTTGATCGGGATCCCGGGCTGGGGCAGGGTCTTTCACCGGCTCTTCGGCCGGAGCAAGTATGTCAGGGGTATCTTCCCGATCGGGGGAGGAATCCTCTATGTCAACCGGGGGATAGCACCCAAGGTCGTCCCGGTGCGGTTTCTCTGTCCCCCGGAGATCACCGTCTTCGAGTTCAGGGAACCAACCTAATAACTGCTAACTGCTAACTGCTTACTGCTTACTGCCTACTGTCTCACTATGTCTCCCTCGCTGAAAATCCCCATCCTGATGTATCACAGCGTCTCCGATTCCGATGACTACGGAGATCTTCCTTCCTCCCTCCGCCCAGCCGGATACCGGACCACGGTGGCCGATTTCCAGGGCCACCTGGCGGTTCTCCGGGAAGGCGGCTGGTCTTCGATCCGCCTGGACGAACTGGTGGCGGTCGGGGAGGGGGGGAGGGGACTGCCGGAGCGCTCGGTTATCCTGACCTTCGACGATGGTTACGCCGACAACCGGCGGACGGTCCTCCCCCTGCTTGGTTCCCGGGGGTTTGGGGCCGCCTTCTTTCCCAGCGTCGGGTATCTGGGCCGCCCGGGGATGCTGGATTGGGCCGCCCTGCGGGATCTGCTCGCCGCCGGGATGGAGATCGGTTCCCACGGGATGAGCCACGAGATCCTCAACGGACGGAGGGAAGCCGAGCTGCGGTGGGAACTGGAGGCGTCGAAAGAAAGGCTGGAAGAGCAACTGGAGGCGGAGATCCGGTACTTTTCCCTTCCCCGGGGATACCTGCCCTCGGCACTTCCCCGGTTGGCCCGGGTCGCCGGTTACCGCGGTCTCTGTACTTCGCGGCCGGGGTTCAATACCCTGCGCACCGACCCCTTCCGGCTGCGCCGCTTCCCGATCCGGACCGGTTTCTCCCCCCGCCAGCTGGAGTTTCTCCTCTCCGGCCGGGGGAAGGGGTACGCCCGGATATATCTCGCTGAAACGATCAGGAACCTGGCACGGGTCCGTTACCGCCGCCGGGCCGGGGGGTGAAATGATGAGGGAGATTTCGGCTCTGGTCCTGCTCATTGCCGCAGTTCTCTTCCTCTTCTTCCCCACCCTGGTTTGGATGAACAGTCGGTTCTTCGCGGAGAATTCCTATTACCGCCACGGCTGGTTGATACTCCCGGCGATCGTCTTCCTGATCTACCAGCGCCGGCAACTGATCGTCTCCATCCCCGCCCGGCCGAGCCGGAGCGGACTCTTCCTGCTGGCGGGGGCGCTCTTCCTTCACCTGGCGGCCCGGCTGCTGGGAATTAATTTTCTGGCGGCGGCGGCTCTGCCGGTGGTGGTCTACAGTCTGGTCCTGGCCCGGTTCGGCTTCGGGAGGGCGAAATACCTTCTTGGCCCGTTGCTCTTGAGCATCTTTATGATCCCCCTGCCCGGGATCTGGATCATTGCCGCGACTTTTTACCTGAAGACCGTCTCCGCCGAGGCCGGGGTGGCCCTGGCCGGCCTGGCCGGGTTTCCGATTATCCAGAATGGGATCGAGATCGTCCTCCCCGCCGCCCCCCCGGGCGAGCCCCTGACCATCGGCGATCCCTGCAGCGGATTGAGGTCGCTCTTCTCCTTTGGCGCCCTGGGCGGATTCTTCGCCCTGCTGCTTCCGCTCTCCTTTCCCCGCCGGGCGGCTGTCTTTCTGACCGGGGTGATTCTTGCCCCCGTGAGCAACCTGGCCCGGGTGGTCGGCTTGATCATTTTAAGACAGACCGTCGGCCCCCAGATCCTCACGGGTTTCTGGCATACCGCCCTGGGGATGGGGATCTTCCTCTTCTGCTTTCTGATCTTCCTTCAGGTGACGCGATGGCTGCTGCGCTGACTCCCCGCCGGGCCTATCTCGGAGCCCTGACCCTGGTACTCCTGGTCATCTTTCTCGCCCACCTCGCCGGCCGGGGAGAATTTCTCCCGGCCGGTGATCTCGACCGGCTCCCTCTCCGGATCGGCGAGTGGCGGGGGGAAAATATTCCAGTCTCCGAACGGGAGCGGGCGGTCCTGGGGACCGAAAACCTCCTCCTCCGTCTCTACCGGAAGGGGGAGGGGTTGCTCTATCTCTACATCCTGGAATCTGCCTCCAACCGGGCGACCTTTCACCCTCCGGAATACTGCTACGTCGGCGGGCGGACCGAACTGGTGGAGCGGGGGCGGGCGGTGGTCCGCTGGGAAGGTGGGGAGGTCCCGGCCCATCGGATGGTCTTTCTCGGGCCGCGGGGAAAAAGCCTGGTTTACTACTGGTACGCCTTCGGCGACCGGATCCTGGGAAGCTACTACCGCCAGCAGCTGCTGGTAATCGCCGCCAACCTGCTCCGCCGGCCCCGTCCGGCACTCCTGATCCGGGTATCCACCGAGGGAGTCGTCGATCCGGCGAGAGGCGATGAGCTGATCACCGACTTCGCCCGTTCCGCCCTCCCCGCCATCGAGCGCTACCTGCTAGAGGACAACCCGCCCACCGATCACTGATCACCGATTACTGCTTACTGCTTACCGCTCACTGCTCACTGCTTACCGCTCCCCCCCTCACTGCGCCCCCTTCCCCCGCAGGATCACACCCAGGGTCTTGAGCATAATGAGACCGTCCAGAGCCAGGGACATATTTTCCAGGTAGAAGATGTCGTAGAGCAGTTTCTCCCGGTGCTCGTTGACTGAGCTGGAGTAACCGTAGGTAACCTGGGCCCAGCCGGTGATTCCCGGCTTTACCTCCAGGCGCTCGGCGTAGAAGGGGATTTTCTCGATCAGTTCCCGGACAAAATAGGGCCGCTCGGGCCGGGGTCCGATCAGGCTCATTTCGTTGAGCAGAACGTTGTAAAGCTGGGGCAGTTCGTCGAGCCGGAACCGGCGGAGAAATCTTCCCACCGCCGTCACCCGGGGATCTCCGGGTTGGGCGAACTCCGGTCCGCTCTCCTCACTGTCGGTGAACATCGTCCGGAACTTGTAGAGGGTAAAGGGGCGTCCGTGCAGCCCGGCCCGCTGTTGGCGGTAGAGCACCGGGCCCGAGGAACTGAGCTTTACGGCCAGGGCGATCAACAGCATCAGGGGCGAGAAGAGAATCAGACCGAGCAGGGCGGCCGCGGTGTCGAGCAGTCGCTTCAGGTCCCGGTAGCGGACCATTCGGTTGGAGATGGGGCTGATCATCGGGACCAGTTCGGTCGGCGACCCGGCCATAGATCCGATCGTCGCTTCGTAGAGACTGGGGACGATCCGGAAGATAACGTCGGTCTGGCTGAAGAGGGAGAGGATGGAGAGGATCGTCTCTTTCGACATCTGGCTGGCGATCACCACTTCGTCGATCGGGTATTGATCGATCAGTCGGGGGATGTCCGTGATTCCCCCCAAATGGAGTCCGTCTTCCGGGGCGGGGGAGGGTAATTTCCCCGGACTGATATATCCGACCAGCTGGCGGGAGATGTGCGCTTCCCGCAGCAAACGGGTGGCGATCCTCTGGGCCTCGTGGTCAGAGCCGACAATCAGCACGTGCGAGATGAAATAATCCTTCCCGAGCAGCAGGTTGATCAGCCGTCGGGCGATCATCCGCCAGGCGATGATCAGGACGATGGTCAACAGCCAGGAGTAAAAGATTACGGTCCGGGGATAGGCGAAGGCCCGGAAGAGAAAAGCGGCCACCATGATGACCAGAGTGCTGGCGGTGGTGGCCTTGATGATATTGAGGATGGTATCGTAAAGGGTCTTGTACTTCGGTTTGTCGTAGAGACCGTAAATAAAGAAACAGAGGAGCCGGAGAACGATGATCGGGAAGAGAAGCTTGAGGAAATCGGTGAAGTTGGGGCGGGGCCACGGCCCTTCCGTGGTGCCAAACCGGAGGACAAACCCGATCAACTCAGCCCCGAGGACCAGCAGGGCGTCGATGGCCAGGTAGCCGATAATCAGGGGCAGCCGGGAGGTGAGATACTTCCTATTCATTAACCAGGACAGTGAATCCGGTCTTCAGCCGGCGGTGAGTCCGGGCGGCGTTGATATCGGCCACCGTCATATCCGGTAAGACCCTGGTCGCCGTTACTTCTCCAATCTCCCGCTCTCCGTCCAGCACCCGGAAAGTCGTCCCCACGACCACGCCGTCGCTGCTTCCCCGGTTGATAACCGCGAAATTATATTCCGGGTTGACCTTGAGGATGGTTCCTCGGAAAGAGGGGATATCGGCCTGGCTGTCCTGAACCAGCAGTCCCGGCATCTCGACGGTTCGGGCCGCGGCCAGTCGGTTCTGGAGCTCGTTCTTGTCTTCGAGCAGTTTTTCGATCTGTTCCAGGTAGCGTTTCTGGGCCTCCCGGCTCTCCCGGAATGATTCCCGGAGCTCAGACAGGGCGGCCTGCTCAGCCTGGAGTCGTTCATCGAGTCTGGCATTCTGGTTTTGCAGGGTCTGGAGCTGGTAATCGAGCTGGATCTTCCCTGCTCTGAGCTTGACCACTTCTTCCTCCAGCTGGCTGCGGCCGGCTTCGGCGATCCGGAGCTGATCGGAGACCTCGTTTAGCTCCCGCAGCCGGTCGGAGAGGTCCTCCTCCAGGTCGCCGGCCTGTTCCTCAGCCAGCTTCCTGGCTTGGGCCTCTGCTTCCAGCCGACTGGACTGGGCGCGGGAGTTCGCGAAGAGGGCGATAACCGCCACCACCAGCAGGCCGATGATCACGGGGAAGACTATCCGGGCCAGGACCGGGCGTCCGGTGGGTTCTTCCCCTTCCTCTTCAGCGGGAGAATTAGTTTCCCGCCGACCGGCGGGGGTGGTTTCTCCCCGGGGCCGCGCGGTAGCGGGGGAAGTTTCTTCTTTCGCTTGATCGTCGGTGGCCGAGGTTTCCTCTTTTGGAGCGGAATTGACGACTTCTTTATCTTCGGGAGGCATATGGTGTTCTCCTCTGGGTATTTTTTGGGAATAAGCGTGCCGTTTTCTTCCGGTTACAATAAAATACTAAACATATACCTGTCGCTGTCAAGCCGGATATTGTTTTTCTTCCCCGGTTTCAAGGGAAAAGACGGTGCTTATGGAGATCCTATTTATCATCTCGCTGCTGGTGGTGTTTTACACTTATCTCGGCTACCCGCTCATCCTGATGGTGCTCACGCCAAGGCGGGGTTCGCCGCTTCGCCCCCGCGGGGACGAGCCCTCCGTCAGTCTCTTGATCCCGGTGTATAACGAGGAGGAGGTGATCGTCCGGAAACTGGAGAACGCCCTCGCCCTCGATTATCCGGCGGAGAAACTGGAGATTGTGGTTGCCTCCGACGGTTCGACCGACCGGACGGCGGAGCTGGTCCGTCCCTTTATCTCCCGGTCACTCCGGCTGGCGGATTATCCCGACCATCGGGGGAAGATGGCCGTGATCAACCGCTCGGCGGGGGAATTATCCGGGGAGATCATCGTCTTTACCGACGCCAGTGCTTTCTTCCCCCCGGAAGCGCTCAGGCATCTCGTGGCGGGTTTTGCCGATCCCCGGGCGGGAGCCGTGAGCGGAGCCCTGGTTTTGAAGGAAGAAACCGCCGCCGGGGGTAAGCTGGCGGTTGACTGGTACTGGCGGATGGAGAAGTTCATCCGGGAGCGGGAGAGCCGCCTCTATTCCTCTCTCGGCGCCACCGGGGCGATTTACGGACTGCGTCGGGAACTCTTCTCCCCCCTGCCCGAAGATACCCTCCTCGACGATATGCTCATTCCGCTGCTCCCGGTCCGTTCCGGTTGGCGGATCCGGTTCGAGAGTCGGGCCCGGGCTTACGAGGAGGGATACACCGACCTTCGGGCGGAGTTCCGGCGCAAGGTCCGGACATTGGCCGGCAATTATCAGGCCTTCGCCCGGGTCCCCTGGGCATTCAACCCCCGGAGATCGAAGATCGCCTTCCAGTTGATCTCCCACAAGCTCTTCCGGCTCCTGGTCCCCTTCGCCCTGGTCGGACTGCTGATCTCGACCCTGGCCGGCCCTTCCGCCCTCCGGCCTCTCTTCTTCCTGCAGGCGGTCTTCTACGGCCTGGCCGCCGCCGGCTGGGGACTGGCCCGCCGCCGCCGCCCGTCCCGACTCTTCTCCCTCCCCCTGACCTTCTGCCTGCTCAACGCGGCCGCCCTGAAAGCGTTTTGGGTGTATTTCTTCGGCCGGGCCAAACCCTTCTGGCGCTGAAAACCTTTTTGCTGGACTATTCATCGCGATTGTACTATGAAACTCGTTCCTGTTTCGGGATAAGGGTGTCTTCTCCCGGAAAATACAGTTCAGCGCGGTGATTCGAGCCCGCAGCAACCGGATATCCCAGTCGCGATCAAACCCCCATCCTCCCCGAGTCGTCCGCCTGATGAAAGAGTCCCTGAAGAAAAAGCTTTTCCTCTCCCTGCGGCTCCTGATCAGTTTCAGCCTGATCGGCTATATCTTCTACCGGCTGGCCGCCGAACACCAGCTCTCCGATCTGCTCCGGTACTGGACTGATCTGCGGTACGGCTGGTTGACGGGAGCTTTCCTGATCACCTTGGCCATCCTGGCGGTCGGCTCGATGCGCTGGGGTATGCTCCTGGCCGCCCGGGGCGTCAAGCTGAGCCGCTTTAGCTACTTTATGTATTATATGGTGGGGATGTTCTTCAACAACTTCCTCCCCTCCACGGTGGGTGGGGATGTCGTCAAGGCCTATTACCTCTCTCGGGCGACCGGGAAGACCGCAATCGCCTTCATCTCGGTCCTGCTTGACCGTTTGATGGGGATCGGCGGACTCTGCGTGGTGGCGATCGTCTCCTGCCTGGTCGGGGGATCCACCCTCCTCGCTTTCCCCGGGACCCGGCCCTACGCCCTGCCGGTCTTCCTGATTGTCGGCGGGCTCTCCCTCTCCCTCGGTCTCTTCTTCCTGGTCTCCTTCAACGAGCGGGTGATGAATTTCTTCCTCTCCCTCTCCCGCTGGGGGAAGATCGGAGAAAAGATCCGGGAACTCCACCAGGCCCTCTACCTTTACAAGGGCCAGAGCGGTGTTCTGGTCAAAACGTTGCTCATCTCCACCGGGATCTGGATGCTGATCGTCATCGCCTCCTGGATGATCTCCCGGGCCTTCACCGGGAAGATCCCCCCGATCTCCCTGGTCTATTTCTTTCTCTTTATGCCCACGATCTCGGTGATTATGTCCCTGCCGATCTCCTTCGCCGGCCTCGGCACCCGGGAGATGGCTTTCATGATCTTCTTCGGGGCCCTGCCGGGCGTCAGCGAGCTCGATGCCCTGGTCATCTCCCTGACCTTTTACCTGCTCTATATCGCCGCCTCGCTGATCGGCGGGGTGATTTACGTCTTCAAGGATACCCTGCGCTTTCACCGGGAAGTTCCGGCCCTTGACCTGACCGGGCTTCCCTCCGCGCCAACCATTGAGGAGGAGTCTGCACGATGAAAGGAGTGATTCTCGCCGGAGGCCTGGGGACCCGCCTGGCCCCCTTGACCAACATCACCAACAAGCACCTGCTGCCGATCTATGACAAACCGATGATTTATTATCCGATCCAGACCCTGGTCAACGCCGGGATCGAGGATATTATGGTTGTGACCGGCGGGAGCAACGCCGGGGATTTCCTCCGGCTGCTCGGCAACGGCCGGGCCTTCGGGTTGAAATGGCTCCGCTACTCCTATCAGGAAGGGGAAGGAGGGATCGCCGACGCGCTCAGTCTCGCCGAGCACTTCGCCGAGGGGGAGAAGATCCTGGTGATGTTGGGGGACAATGTGATCGAGCGGGACATCGTCAAGCCGGTTCAGGATTTCCGCGAGCAGGAGCGGGGGGCGAAGATCCTCCTGAAAGAGGTGCCCAACCCCTCCGATTACGGAGTGGCCGTCCTGGACGGAGACCGGGTCAGGACGATCATTGAGAAGCCGAAAGATCCCCCCACCGATCTGGCGGTGATCGGGATCTATATGTACGACGGGGGGGTCTTCGACCGGATCAGGAACCTCTCACCTTCCGCCCGGGGGGAATTGGAGATTACCGACGTCAACAATATGTATATCGCCGACGGAACGATGTCCTACGACGTACTCGAAGGCTGGTGGGCCGATGCCGGTTCCTCGATCGACGGCTGGTTCCGGGTCAACCAGCAGGTGGCCAAGGGCGGGGCGAATATACTCTCCGACTGACCAGAGCGGCGGGGACACGCAAACCAATCCGGAACGAAGACAGGAAGGTTAATATTATGGGCAGGAAAATTCTGGTGACCGGGGGAGCCGGCTTTATCGGCAGCAATTTCATCCATTACCTGGCCGAACGCCACCCCGCCGACGAGATCATTAATCTCGACAAGCTGACCTACGCGGGCAATCTCGATAACCTCAAGGAGGTCGAGAACAATCCGAACTACCGCTTCGTTCGGGGGGATATCGCCGACGCTGAGCTGGTCGACAAAATCTTTCAAGAGGGTCTGGACGTCGCGGTCAATTTTGCCGCCGAGACCCACGTCGATCGTTCCATCGGCGACCCGGACGACTTTATCCGGACAGATATCTACGGTACTTACTCCCTGCTGGAGGCGGCCCGCCGCCACGGGGTGGGGTGTTTCGTCCAGATCTCCACCGACGAAGTCTACGGATCGGTGGAGGAAGGATTCAGCACCGAACTCGATCCCCTGATGCCTCGCAATCCTTATGCCGCTTCCAAGGCCGGCGCCGACCGGCTGGCCTATTCCTACTTCGCCACTTACGGCGTCCCGGTCATCGTCACCCGGGCCTCGAACAACTTCGGCCCCTATCAGTACCCGGAGAAGGTCATTCCTCTCTTTGTGACCAACGCCCTGGAGAACATCCCCCTGCCGCTTTACGGTGACGGACTCAACGTCCGGGACTGGCTCTTCGTCCGGGACCACTGTTCGGCGATCGATCTGCTGATCGACCGGGGCGAGCGAGGCGAGATCTACAACATCGGCGGCGGGAATCTGCTCGCCAACCGGGAGCTGACCTCCCGGATCCTGGAATACCTCGAACTTCCCCAGACCCTGATCCGCCGGGTCCGGGATCGGGAAGGGCATGATCGTCGCTACGCGCTCGACTCCTCGAAGTTGAAGGCTCTCGGCTGGAAACCCGAGGCCGATTTCGCCAGTGAACTGCAGGCCACCATCGCCTGGTACCGGGATAACCGCTGGTGGTGGGAGAAGATCAAGAGCGGCGAGTTTAAGGACTATTATCTCAAGCAGTACGGCGACCGCTAACCTTAACCTGAATTATTCACGAAAAATGAAATTTTTTGTGAATAATTCAGATTGTGAATTGCCAGGCACTAATTTAGAGATAGAGGTGCCTTTAGATTGAAATTGCACTCTGCTTTTTCGATTAACTTGATTTAAACTAACCTGATGTATCTATAAATCGGGTTAACCTGATGCTGAGCGATCTGGCAATCCTGGTGGTCGGGCACCGCGGCCTGCTCGGTCGGGCTTGCCTGGATATGCTGGACGGTCGATTCCGGGTCGTCGGGATCGATGCTGACCGCTGTGACATCACCCGCCCGAAACAGGTTGCGGCCACCCTGGATGATCTCCGTCCCGACCGGGTGATCAACACCGCCGCCGTTACCGATGTCGACGGGTGCGAGACCGCGCCGGAGCGGGCCTGGGCGGTCAACGCCGGCGGTCCCGCCACCCTGGCCGCCGCCTGCCGGGAACGGGGGATCGGGCTGATCCAGATCAGCACCGATTTCGTCTTTGACGGCCGGCGAAAGACACCCTACCGGGAAGACGACCCTCCCCGTCCGCTCAGTGTCTACGGTGCCAGCAAGCGGGGAGGGGAAGAGGCGGTGATGGCCGCCGGAGGGGATTTCCTGATCGTCAGGACTTCCTGGCTCTTCGGTCCCGGGGGAAAGAACTTCCCCGATACCATCCTCCGGGCCGCTCGGCGGACCGGCAAACTGGAGGTGGTCTCCGACCAGCGGGGCTCGCCCACCTACTCCCGCGACCTGGCCGCCGGATTGGGCGAACTGATCAGCAACCGGGCCGGCGGAATCGTCCATCTGACCAACCGGGGCGACTGTTCCTGGTACGAATACGCCGTCTTCGTCCTCGAGGTCGCCGGGAGGAAGACCGAGGTGGTTCCGGTCACCAGTGGCGATCTGAAACGCCCCGCTCCCCGTCCCGGTTACTCGGTTCTTTCCCTGGAGCGTTACCGGGAGATAACGGGAAAGTTCCCCCGTCCCTGGCAGGATGCCGTCCGGGAGTATTTGGGGAATGGGGAATGGGGAATGGGGAAGACGCAATTGGTGATCAGTAATCAGTGAGCAGAGCGCATAGGGCATAGCGCCGGTCATTGCGAGGATACCGAACGGAGTGAGGGGGACGAAGCAATTTGATCTCCTCTAGCGAGATTGCTTCGTCGCTTATCGACCCGAATGAATTCGGGTCAAACGCTCCTCGCAATGACCCGGAGGGGTGGTGCCCGGTTACCGATTACTGAATACCGATCACCGATTACCGATTACTGATTACTGTCTTTTAAAACTGGTTTTTCTTCTCGCCCCGTCCGGCCGCTGGTGTATAATTAAGGAAGTTTGAAGGCAGAGGACACACCCAATCAACCAAACGTTCTGGCCTATTGGTAGGAGGGAAAAGATGATCGATCGGGAGTTACTGGAGATACTGGCCTGCCCGGCCTGCAAGTCCGGGCTGCGCTACGACGAGGAAAACCAGAAGCTGATCTGCCTCGATGAGAATCGGGAAACCCGTGAGTTCAAGCGGGGCGAACCTTGCGGCCTGATCTACTCGATCAAGGATGATATACCGGTGATGCTGATTGAGGAAGCTGAGAAACCGTCCGCTTGACCGGGAGGTTGATTCGATGGAAGAACAGCCGGTTCGAGTTCTGGTCATCCACGGGCCCAACCTGCAGCTTCTGGGGCGCCGGGAGGCTCAAATTTACGGAAATGCCACCCTGGAGGAGATCAACCGCCGCCTGGAAGAGGAGGCGGCTCGCCGGGGAGTGGAGCTGGAGGTGGTCCAGTCCAACCATGAGGGCGAGCTTGTCGACCTGATCGGCGCTGCCGAGGGCCGGGTCGACGCGATTGTGATCAACCCGGCCGCCTATACCCACACCAGTGTCGCCATCCGGGATGCCCTGGCCGCGGTCCCGGTCCCGGCGATCGAGGTGCACATCTCCAATATCTATCGCCGGGAGGAATTCCGGCAGCGTTCCCTGATCGCCCCGGTGGCGGTGGGCCAGGTCTGCGGCTTCGGTTCGGAAAGCTACTTGCTCGGCTTGGCCGCCGCCATCAGCCTGGTCCGACAAGGGAAATAGGATGCCTTTCAACCACCCCGGACGGATGGCCCGCCTCCGCGGCCGGATGACAGGTGCGGGCCTGGACGCCATCCTGATCTCCCGGCCGGAGGATGTTTATTACCTCTCGGGGTTCACCGGCGGGGAGAGCCCCCTTTTAGTCGCCCTGGATCGGGCGTTTTTAATCACCGATTCCCGTTATCGTGAGCAGGCGGAAGAGGAACTCTTTTCAAGCTGCGAGCCGCGGTTGCGCTCCGCCAGTTCCCTGGCCGTTACGGTCTCCGGTCTGATCCGGCAGGCTCGGCTCCGGTGGATCGGGTTCGAGGAAGACAACCTTAGCTGGAGCACCTGGCGGCGATTGGAGGAGAAACTCCCCGGGGTCCGGCTGATCCCGGCCGAGGACCTGGTGACGGGGCTGCGGATGATCAAGGATCCGGAGGAGATCGCCCTGATCCGGGAGGCCGGAGCCCGCACCGTCCGGATATTTTCCCGGTTCCGAAGGCGGATCTCCGCCGGGACCGCCGAGGAGAAGCTGGCCCGTCGACTTTCGGCGGCATTTTTCCCATCGGGGGGGGAGCCCGCCTTCGAGCCGATCGTGGCCGCGGGTGCTCATAGTTCCCAGCCTCACGCCGTCTCCTCGTCCCGGCCGCTCCGGTCGGGCGAGATCTGCCTGATCGACCTGGGCGGCCGGTGGAACTTTTACAACTCCGATATGACCCGGACCCTGGTCGGGGGGAAGTACCCCCCTCGGTTCAAGACGATTTACCGAGCGGTCCTGGCCGCCCAGGAAGCGGCGATTCGGTCAGTCCGTCCGGGGGTTCGGGCCTCGGATCTCGACCGCCGGGCTCGGGAGGTTCTCGGGGAAAAAGGTTACGGAGAACATTTCAACCACGGCCTCGGGCACGGGGTCGGGCTGGAAGTTCACGAGCGGCCGCGTATCAACCGGCGTTCCCGGGATAAGTTGCAGGAAGGGATGGTCCTGACCGTTGAGCCCGGAGTCTACCTCCCCGGCTGGGGCGGGATCCGAGTCGAGGACACGGTGTTGGTCACCGCCGATGGTTGCGAGGTTCTTACCCCCGCCCCGAAAACGCTGGAAAGCTGTCTTGGTGAATGGTAGAAAGAACAAGTAATCAGTGATCAGTAATCAGGGGCCAGGTTTCCGGTCCCAGGAGGAACTGAAGATGGTCAAAAGAATCATTGTCGGCCAATCGGGCGGGCCGACCCCGGTCATCGACTGGGAAGTCGCCGGGGTGGTCGATGCCGCCCAGAAGGCCGGGCTCGAGGTCTACGGGATGTTCAACGGCCTGGAGGGGTTGCTCAACGCCAACATCGAGGGGAACATCGTCGACCTCTCGATGATCAACGCGATGTCCTTCACCTTTACCGGACCCGGGGCCGGCCTTCGGACCACCCGGATCAAGCCTTCCCCGGAACAGTACCGGGTGATGGCCCGGAACCTTGACGCTCTGGGGATCGACGGGATGGTCTACATCGGCGGGAATGACAGCGCCGACCAGCTTCTCGGGCTGAGCGCCGAGTGCGGAGTGAAGGCCATCCACGCTATCAAGACGGTGGACAACGACCTTCCGGTTACCCATCACTGTCCGGGCTACGGTTCGGCCGCCCTCTACAACGCCGTCGCCCTGAAGAACGCCCACAGCGATTTCTCCTCCTACCAGGTGATGGGGAACTTCAGGGTCAATGACAAGATCGTCTCCGCTCCCAGTATCATCCCGGTGGTTATCTACCAGGTTATGGGGAGGAAGGCGGGCTGGCTGGCCCAGGGAACGGCCTTCGCCAAGGTCGATCCGCGGGGGGATCTCCGGCCGGACTACCCGCCCCACATCATCTTGAGCAAGGAGATCCCCTTCGACCGGGAGAAGTTTCTCACCGAGCTGGAAGGGGTGATCTCCCGCCAGGGCGAGGCGGTGATCGTGGTCCAGGAGGACCTGACCGACCGGGAGACCGGCAAGGACCTGGCCGAAGTTTACTCCGACAAGGTGATCACCGACGCCCACGGCAACATCCAGCACGGTCGGGCCGAGTCATTCGCCCCCTGCGTCTTCCTGGCCCGGCTGATCCGGGATGAATTAAAGATCCCCGGACTGCTGGGGAAAATCAAGGAGGCCGTGCTCGTCCCTCAGCATATCCAGAGAAGCAATCTGGTCTCCCGGCAGGACGCCTGTGAGGCTTATATGGTCGGTTTCGCCGCTGTGCGGGCGATGCTGGACGGGGAAGATCGGAAGTCGGTGGTTTTGGAGAAGATTAAGACCCGGGTCACCACCAATTTGACCGACCTGGCCAATATCGCCGCTCGGGAGAGAAAGGTCCCCCTGGAATACATAGAAGGGCTCCGGGGTCCGACCCAGGAGTTCATCGACGAGTTCATCTACACCATCGGGGGGGCGGGGGCCATCCCCCACTACTCCTACCGGAAGTTCATCAACGTCCCCGTGCCCGAGACGATCAGAACCGCCCCCTACATCAAGGGGGAGGACGAGTACAAGTGGCCGCTGAAAAAGGATATCATCCGGTGACCGGGAGGGATTTGAATATGGAGCAAGTAATCGCCGCTTCCCTGGAAGATCACCGGCGGGTGGGGGAGAAGATCCGGTCCCTGGCGCCCGAGATCGCCCGGGCGGCCGGGATGCTGGTCGCCTGCCTTCGATCGGGGGGAAAGGTCCTGATCTGCGGCAACGGCGGTTCCGCCGCCGACGCTCAGCACATCGCCGCCGAGCTGGTGGGGAGGTTCAAGCGGGAGCGGAAGGCCTTGGCGGCGATCGCCCTGACCACCGATACCTCGATCCTAACCGCCCTGGCCAATGATTACTCCTACGATGATATCTTCCGCCGCCAGGTCGAGGCCCTCGGTCGCCCGGGCGATCTCTTGCTGGCGATCTCGACCAGCGGCCGATCCCCCAACCTCCTGCTCGCCGCCCGGGAGGCGAAATCGCGCGGGCTGAAGACCTGCGCCCTGCTCGGGAAAGACGGCGGCGAACTGGCCGGGGAGGTTGACCTGGCCCTGATCGTTCCCTCCTCCGACACCGCCCGGATTCAGGAAGGCCAGGGCGTGATCTACCACATCCTCTGCGACCTGGTGGAGCAGGCCTTCGCCGAGTGAAGAAGAAGATTACAACCGCGCAAAAGCTTCTTCCGATCCTGGAGGAGCTGCGCCGTTCGGGGAAGAAGATCGTCTTCACCAACGGCTGTTTCGACCTCCTCCACGCCGGTCACGTCCGCTACCTGAGACAGGCCCGGGCGGAGGGGGATCTGCTGGTGGTCGGTTTGAACAGCGACCGTTCGGTTCGGGAACTGAAAGGGGAGGGTCGTCCCCTGGTCGGCCAGGAGGATCGGGCCGAGCTGCTGGCGGCTCTGGAGATGGTCGATTACGTTGTCATCTTTGACGAGCCCACCCCCCGGGATCTGATCAAGACGCTCCGTCCCCGGGTTCTGGTCAAGGGCGGGGACTGGAAACGGGAGGAGATCGCGGGAGCCGATGAGGTGGAGGCAGACGGGGGAAAGGTAATTACTGTCCCCCTGGTCCCCGGACGTTCCACCAGCGGTCTGATCGGGAGGATCGTCGCCCAGTCGCGTTCCCGGGTGGAGATATGAACGCGGTCACCGAGGCAAAGAAAGGGCGCGCCACCCCGGCGGTCGTACTGGCGGCAGAGCGGGAAGGGGTCCCGGTGGCGCAGCTCCTCGAGGGTCTGGCCGACGGCACTATCGTGGTTCCGGCCAATCGGGGGCGGAAGATTACTAAACCCTGCGGGATCGGCCGGGGGTTGCGGGTCAAGGTCAACGCCAACCTCGGCACCTCGTCCCAAGAGGTCGATTTCGACGGGGAACTGGCCAAGGTTTCCGCCGCCGTGGCGGCCGGCGCCGACACGGTGATGGACCTCTCCACCGGGGGTGATATCAGCGCTCTCCGGGCCCGGGTCCTCGAGGACTCACCCGTCCCGGTGGGGACCGTCCCCCTCTACGCGGCGGCCATCCGGGCTGGGAACGAGAAAGGGTCGATCACCAAGATGACCGGTGACGAGATGCTCGCGGCGATCGAGCATCAGGCCCGGCAGGGGGTCGATTATATGACCGTCCACGCCGGGGTCAACCTCCGAACCCTGGAGGCGCTTCGCCGGTCCCCGCGACTGCTCGGCCCGGTCAGCCGGGGAGGGTCGTTCCTCCTGGTCTGGATGGCCGCCAACGGAGAGGAGAATCCCCTCTACGCCCGGTTCGACGAGGTGCTGGAGATCGCCCGGAGCCACGACGTTACCCTGAGCCTCGGCGACGGCCTGCGACCGGGCTGCCTGGCCGATGCCACCGACCGCCCCCAGATCCAGGAACTGATCTTCCTCGGCGAGCTGGCCGAACGTTGCCGGAAGGCGGAAGTCCAGGTGATGATCGAAGGGCCGGGACACATTCCCCTCGACCAGATCGCCGAGAATGTCCGCCTGGAGAAGTCCCTCTGCCGGGGCGCGCCCTTTTACGTCCTCGGACCCCTGGTTACCGATGTCGCCCCCGGCTACGACCACATCACTTGCGCCATCGGCGGTGCGCTGGCGGCCTGGCAGGGAGCCGACTTCCTCTGTTACGTCACCCCGGCCGAGCATCTCGGCCTTCCCTCAGTTGATGATGTCCGCGCCGGGGTGATCGCGACCCGGATCGCCGCCCACGCCGCCGATCTCGCCCGGGGCATCCCCGGGGCCCGGGAGTGGGACGACCGGATCTCCGGATTCCGCAAGAGTCGGGACTGGCGGGGCCAGATCGCCGCCGCCCTCGATCCCGAACGGGCCGCCCGTTACCTGGGGGATACGGAGGGGAAAGAGGACTACTGCACGATGTGCAGCGAGTACTGCGCGATCAAGATCCTGGAAGAAGAATTTCTTGAACATTGAAAGGAGAATATTATGTCGGTTTTAGTTGTCGGTTCCGTCGCTTTTGACACCGTGGCCACCCCCTTCGGGAAACGGGAGAAGATTCTCGGAGGATCGGCGACCTACTTTTCCTTTTCCTGCAGTTTCTTTGCTCCCGTCTTTCTGGTAGCGGTGGTCGGCCGGGATTTTCCCGATGAGCATCGCCGCCTCCTCGAGGAGAAAGGGATCAACCTGGAGGGTCTCCAGGTGGCCGAGGGCAATACCTTTCACTGGGGAGGTTCCTACCACTTCGATATGAACGAGGCGGAGACCGAGTTTACCGATCTCAATGTCTTCGAGAATTTCCATCCCCGACTTCCGGAGTCCTGCCGCAACTGCGAATATGTGCTTTTGGCCAATATCGACCCCGATCTCCAGCTCGAAGTCCTTCAGCAGGTGAAGAACCCCCGCCTGGTTGTCGGTGACACCATGAACCTCTGGATCGAACTGAAGAAGGAGCGGGTGAAAGAGGTGATCGGCCGGCTCGACATCCTGATCCTCAACGACGCCGAGGCCCGGCAGCTTACCGGGGAGGTGGGGTTGAAAAACGCCGCCGACCAGGTCCTCGCTCTCGGACCCCGGGCGGTGGTGATCAAGAAGGGGGAACACGGAGCCCTTCTCTTTACCCGCCAGGAGATCTTCTCCGCCCCCGGGTTGCCCCTGGAGAAGGTGGTCGATCCCACCGGAGCGGGGGACAGTTTCGCCGGAGGCTTTATGGGATACCTGGCCCGGACCGGAGATGACTCCTTTGCCGCCTTGCGGAAGGCCGTAATCTACGGCAGCGTGATGGCTTCCTTCAACGTGGAAGATTTCAGCCTGGAACGCTTGAAAAGAGTAGGTGAGGATGATATAAAGGACCGTTATCGCCGGTTCCAGGAGCTGGCCGATTTTTAGTTGGGTTGCGGGTGTAGCTCAATGGCAGAGCTCCAGCTTCCCAAGCTGGCTACGAGGGTTCGATTCCCTTCACCCGCTTAGAAAATTTTGACTATCGCAGGTGCAGAGACGTCGCAGGGAGGGGTTCTCAGTCACCCCGACGTAGTCGGGGTGACTGATCCGGCATCGCGATAGCGGTGACGGAGATTCCCTTCACCCGCTTAGAAAATTTTGACTATCGCTGGTGGAGAGACGATAAGGGAGAGGGTTCTCAGTCACTTTATAGCGCTTTGTTTGTCTACACAGGCCGGCGGCCTGAGCCACCAATTTAAGGGGAGTGGCACAGGCGGCTCGCCTGTGCAGGGTAGAACAGGCCACCGGTAAAAGAAATGACCAAAAAACTCTTATGGGCCCCCTGGCGGATGGGGTACATCAACAAAGAGAAGGAGGAGGGGTGCCTCTTCTGCCGGAAGGCGTCCGGCCGGGACGATGTCGCGGATCACGTGGTGGCCCGAAGCGAGCGAAGCTTTGCCCTGCTCAATCTCTACCCTTACAATAGCGGTCATCTGATGGTTGCGCCTTACCGGCACACCGGGGAGCTGGAGGATCTCGATCCGGAGGAGATGGCCGACCTCTTCTCCCTGGTTCGCCGGGCGCTCACCGTGCTCAAGCGCTCCCTGAGACCGGAGGGTTTCAACGTCGGGTTCAATCTGGGGCAATCCGCCGGGGCCGGGATTGTCGACCATATTCATCTGCACATTGTTCCCCGCTGGCCGGGGGACACCAACTTTATGCCGGTTATTTCCGATACCCGGGTGGTCCCCCAGGCCCTGGCTGACACCGGCCGATTGCTTCGGGCGGCTTTCGCTGAAGCCGAAGCCCGCGGATAAATCGAGAATCGGAAGGATGGATACTGACCAAGGAGAGAAGAGATGACCCGAATAAATTTGTTTCCTGAACTCAGTTTATTCAGACTGGCGGCGATGACGGTCGCCGCGATCGGACTGCTTATCCCGGCCGGCCCTGCCCAGGCCGAGGGGCCATCCCCGGAGCCGATCGCCCGCACTCGGGACCTGGGAGAGATGGGTGACGTTGATGCCTTTCTCACCGATGTCGTCCCCGACTGGCCGGGCTGGAGCCGGCGCTGGTGGACGGACAAGGAACTATGGGGCAACCAGGGATATATTATCGGCGGGCCCCGGGGCCGGTTGCAGGAGGCGGGCCTGATCGAGGTGGGGCTCTCCGAGGAGATCGACATCCAGCTCGAATCACCGGCGGAGCCCGAACCACCCCTGGAGAAGGTCGACCTCGATCTCGCGGGCGAGAAGCCGACCACCCACCGGGTGGTCAAGGGAGAGTGCCTCTGGTATATCGCCGGGTATGACCACATCTACGGCAACCCCCTGCAGTGGCCGCTGATCTACAAGGCCAATACCGATCGGATCAAGAACCCGGACCTGATCTATCCCGGCCAGGTATTTATCATCCCCCGTGATTGAACCGCTGCCCGGTGGGGCCGGGAAAGGATCGGGACCCCGAATCAGGCCGGAGAGAAGACGGAGCTTCGATCGGCGTGACGGCGGGGAGGTACGGATTGTACCGTGAAGGTCACCCTGAATCTCCCGTCTCCAGAACTGGCCCGGGATCTCTTCGCCCGGGAGGAGGGTAATCTTCGCCTGCTCGAGGCCTCATTCCGGGTTCGGGTGGTGGCCCGGGATAATTTTATTCGGATCTCCGGTCCCGAGTTCGGGGTGAGAGGGGCCGAGAAGCTGCTCGGGGACCTTTCCCGAATCCTGGAAGCTGGAGATCCTCTCACCGCTGAAGAGTTCCAGCGTCTGGTCCGGGTGTACGCCTCCACCCGCCCGGATTCACTTGATGATCTTTACGGCGAGAAGATCGAAGTTGCCTCCCGCCGCGGTTTTGTCCGTCCCCGGACGGCCAACCAGAAGAAGTACGTCGCGGCCATCCGCCGCCACGATATTACCTTTGCCATCGGCCCGGCCGGAACGGGGAAAACCTACCTGGCGATGGCCCTGGCCGTATCGGCGTTGCTCAAGGGGGAGGTCAAGCGGCTGATTCTCACCCGCCCCGCTCTGGAAGCCGGGGAGAAGCTTGGTTTCCTTCCCGGCGATCTCTACCAGAAGATCTCCCCTTACCTTCGTCCTCTTTACGACGCCCTCTACGACCTGATGGACGCAGAGAGAATCCACAAGTACGAAGAGGAGGGGGTGATTGAGGTGGCGCCGCTGGCCTTTATGCGGGGCCGGTCCCTGAACAGCGCCTTCATCATCCTCGACGAGGCCCAAAACACCACCCCGGAACAGATGAAGATGTTTCTTACCCGGTTGGGATTCAACTCTCGGGCGGTGATCACCGGGGACGTCACCCAGGTTGACCTGCCTTCCCGGCAGGTCTCCGGCCTCCAGTCGGTTCGCTCGGTCCTGAAGGAGGTCTCCGAGATCCCCTTTATCCAGCTGACCCGGGAAGACGTCATCCGGCACCCCCTGGTTCAGAAGATTGTCCGGGCTTACGAACGGGCGGAGAAACCGGACCGATTATGATCGATTTTATCCTGAAATTGATTCCGGGTCGGAAAAAGCTTCGGAAGAAAAAGAGAAAGCGAGTCCAGCGGGGCAATGCCACCCGGATCCTCGAAGAAGGGACGATCTGGCGCTGGGTGCTGGGGGGGAATATCTTCGTTCTCAGCGTCCTGGTCATATCTTGGCGGGGGATGCCGATCCGTATCCCGACCGTCGGGCGGATCTCCGAACGGGACGTAATCGCCACCTGTGACTTTTCCTTTCCCGACCGCGATCGGACCGAAGGGGCAAGAGAAGCGGCGGTCAACCGGCAGCCGGTCGCCTACCGGTTGGACGATTCCGTCGCGGCAGAAAAAATTGCCCGTCTGCAGGAGTTGCTCCAGGCTTTTCTCCGGACCGGGAAATCCCCCGGGAGGGAAGAGGGCGACCTCATCCTGATTCCGCCCGGGCGAATTCTTTATCTTCTCTTTCGGGCGCTCTCCCCGGCCGATCTGGAGGAGAGGGCTCCGGCGCTTTTGGAAGAATTTTATCGGGAGGGGATCCTGGCTTCGGATATCAAGAAGACCCTCCTCAACACCCGCCAGGAGACGATCGTAATATTTAGCCGCTCGGCGGGCCGGGAGGTTCAATCGGCGCTCTTTGAACATCCTTCGGAGGATACCGTTCGCGCTCGGGCGGCCGAAGCTCTCCGGGAGCTCTGCCCGGCCGCCGGTCCCGCCGCCGAGAGGCTTGCCTCCGCGCTGATCGAGCCGAATCTGATCTTCGACTCGGAAAAAACCGCTCAGTTGCGCGAAGCCGCCCGGCGCTCCGTTCCCATGGTGATGAGCGATGTTTTCCGGGGAGAGAAGATTATCCGCCAGGGGGAGGAGGTCCGCCCTCTTCATATCCAGAAACTGCGTTCTTACCTGGAAGAACTCCAGCGGATCCAGCCCCCGATCTCCTTCCTCCACTACACACTGGGGATCGGCATCATTATTTTCTTGCTCTACCTGATCACGGTGATCTTCCTCCGCCGTTACCACCGGCCCGTTTTGAAAAGCAATTCCCGTCTCCTGCTCATCTCCACTGTCGTCATTTTGGTCCTGTTGACTTCCCGCTTTCTCCGACAGGTGGCCTGGATTCTCCCGCCCGGCCTGATGGAAGCACTTCGTTTCCTCTCGCCGGTGGCCTTCGGGGCCCTGCTCCTCGCCCTTCTGATCGGGGTTCGGTTGTCCCTCTTCTTCACGATAATTCTCTCCCTCCAAACCGTTCTCATCCAGGGGGGCGGCGAGGCTTATCTGCTGGTGGGGATAATCGGCGGGATGACGGCCGTGCTCTCCCTCAACTTTGCCCGCCGCCGCCTCGACCTCTTCCGGGCCGGCGGATTGGCCGCCGCCGCCGGTGTGCTGGCGATCGCCGCCCTCGGCCTGGCCGAGGAGGCTCCGCCGGAATTGATTATCAACCAGGCGGCCGGGGCGGCCGGCGGAGGTCTGCTCTCCGCCCTGGCCGCCCTGATCGCCCTGGGGATCTTCGAACCGTTGTTCAGGATCTCCTCCAACATCGGCCTGCTCGAGCTCTCCGATCTCAATCATACCCTGCTCAAAACCCTGATGATCCGGGCTCCCGGTACCTATCACCACTCCCTGATGGTGGCCAACCTGGCCGAGGGGGCGGCCGAAGCCTGCGGGGCCAATCCCCTGCTGGCCCGGGCCGGTTCCTACTTCCACGACATCGGAAAGACGGTCAAGCCGGAATATTTCTCGGAGAACGAGCCCCCCGATTCCAGCCGGCACGACGGTCTGATCCCCAGCATGTCCAGCCTGATCCTGATCGCTCACGTCAAGGAAGGGGTGGCCCTGGCCCGCCGGCACAAACTTGACCGCCGGATCGTGGAGATCATAGAGCAGCACCATGGGACCGGACTGATCTCCTATTTTTATAACCGGGCCGAGCGTTCCCTCCAGCTTAACTTCAACCTGCTGGAAAAGGAGTTCCGCTATCCCGGCCCCCGTCCGCGCACCCGGGAGGCGGCGATCGTGATGCTGGCCGACGCGGCTGAGGCAGCCTCGGTCGCCCTCGACCGGCGGACCCCGGTCCGGCTCCGCACCCTGGTCAGGGAAATCATCCAGCAAAGATTCACCGATGGCCAGCTCGACGAATGCGACCTGACAATGACCCATCTGAAGAAGATCGAGGAGACTTTCGTCCGTCTGCTTTCCGCCCGCTACCATACCCGGGTAAAGTATCCGGAGAGAAACGGGAAAAAGGACTGAATATCCAATATTCAACAAGGAATATCCAATTAACCCGATTTATTCATAAATCGGGTTAGTGAAAATCAGGTTGCCCGGAAATCTATGAGCAAGAGAAAAGGTGTAAGTACATAACATCTTGGTTTATAATTTATTACAAAGTTAATAAGGAAAAATCTGTCCAGTTTTGGATATTGGTTATTCCTTGTTGATTATTGGATATTGAAGAGGGAATAAGGTGGTGGGGAATGGCTCTAATCCGATGACAGAGAAACCGGTGGCCCCGGTTATGAGCGCAATAATCCGTATCAATAACCGCCAGCGGCGGCTGAATTTCGACCGGGACGGGGTCGTGGTCCTGGCCCGGTGGGTTCTGGAGCGGGAAGGCTGCCGGGAAGGGGAATTGAGCCTTCTCTTCACCAACAACTTGCGCATCCGGGAACTCAACCGCGATTACCTGGGCCGCAACCGGCCCACCGATGTCATCGCCTTCCCCCAGGACGGGGATGGGGGTCTGCTTGGCGACGTCGCGGTCTCTACAGAACGGGTGATCTCCCAAGCCGGTCGGTTCGGCCAGACCCCCGAAGAGGAACTGACCCTCTGCCTGATTCACGGAATCCTTCACCTCTTCGGCTGGAAGGATCACCCCCCCGCCGCGCGGGAAAAGATGCGGCGGCGGGAGGAAAATCTGCTGAAGACCTGGAAGAGGAGAAAAAGATGGTCCCTCATAAAGTGATCGACAGTTTCAACGCCGCGGTCGCCGGAATAGTTCATGTGTTGAAAACCCAGAGGAATATGCGGTTTCATTTCCTGGCCGCAGTCCTGGTCCTGATCGCCAGTGTCGTTCTGGAAATGGCCTTCGAGGATCTGCTCCTGCTTATCTCGGCGATCGTTCTCGTCCTCCTGGCCGAGATGTTCAACACCGCCATCGAGATGACGGTCGATCTGGTTCAGGATACCTATCACCCCCTGGCTCGGGTGGCCAAGGATGTCAGCGCGGGCGCGGTCTTCCTGGTCTCGCTTTACGCGGTGGCGGTCGGCTACCTGGTCTTCTTCACCCGGGGATACCTGGTCCGTCCCCTCACCCTATCTCTTGGGGCGATCCGAAGTTCGCGATGGGATATCGCCTTTGTCACTCTCTGTGTGGTTGCGATCCTGACCGTCATCGTCAAGGTCCTCTCCCGCCGGGGTACCCCCTTCCGGGGCGGGTTGCCCAGCCTGCATGCTGCGCTCGCCTTCTCCGTATTCACCCTGACCGCCTTGATCCCGGAGACCCCTCTGCTGGTGGTGGTTCTGGTCTTCGCCCTCGCCTTTCTGGTCGCCCAGTCCCGAATCGCCAGCCGGATCCATACCTTCGCCGAAGTCGTCTCCGGGGCCGCCTGGGGGGTGGCCCTGACCTTCCTCCTCTACAAGCTGATCCTTGGCCCCTCTGTTTGAAATCCGGAAGTGGCCAAACGGGAGAGGAGATGCCTCCGACTAAAACCAGGGGAATCGTGGTCAGGAGCCGCGATTACAGCGAGACCAGCCGGCTGGTCAATTTCCTCACGCCGGACTCCGGCCTGCTCAAGACCCTGGCCAAGGGGGCGCGCCGCCCGGTCAGCCCGCTGCGGGGGAAGCTGGAAGTCCTGAATTACGGGCACCTGGTCTACTATCCCAGCCGGTCCAGCGATCTTCACGTCCTGGCGCAGTTCGATTTGATCGATCATTTCCCGCCGGCCGTGGCCAACCTGGAACGTTCGGCCTTCTTCCACTACCTGGCGGAGCTGGTCTCGGCGGCCGCCTTCGGGCCGGAACTCTCCGGTGGTCTCTTCCAGCTTTTGCTTCATTCCCTGAGACGCGCGGACCGGCTGCGTTCACTTTCCCTGGCCCGGATCTGGTTTGAAATCCGTTTTCTTCACCTGCTCGGTGTTCTTCCCCCCCTGGCTGCCTGTGCCGCTTGCGGGCGACCCATGGCCGGAGAGATTCGGTTCTCCCCGGAAGAGACTCACTGGCTCTGTCCCCGCTGCGCCGCCGGCCGGGAGACGGTCCCTGTCGAGCCCGGGGTGATCGCGGCCGTTCGCTATGTCCAGGATAATCGGCTGGAGAGAGTAATGAATCTAAAGCTTTCGGCCCGCCAGTTCAGGGTGGTCCGGGGTCTTCTGAGATATCTCGTTGACAGTTCAGTGGGGAAAAAGATAAAGTCCCGCCAGTTTCTGGACCAGGTCCTCCGTGCCTGATGTTTCCAGCCTGCAGGTTCCCTTGAACGCCGGTAACGACGATGGATTTTCAGACCTTGATTCTCACCCTGGCAGAGTACTGGAAGGGACAGGACTGCCTCTTGGTCCAGCCCTATGACCTCGAGGTTGGGGCGGGGACCTTCGCCCCCGCCACCTTCTTCTCCGTCCTCGGATCCGCTCCCTGTCGGACAGCTTATGTCCAGCCGGCCCGCCGTCCGGCCGACGGCCGTTACGGAGAGAACCCCAACCGCCTCTATCAGCACCATCAGTATCAGGTCATCCTCAAGCCGGCCCCCGCCGAGGTCCAGGATCTTTACCTCTCCAGCCTCCGGGCCCTGGGAATTGATCCCCGGCTTCATGACCTGAGGTTTGTCGAGGATGACTGGGAATCACCAACCCTGGGTGCTTCCGGTCTCGGCTGGGAAGTCTGGTGCGATGGAATGGAGATTACCCAGTTCACCTACTTCCAACAGATGGGAGGCTTCGAACTAGACCCGGTCCCGGCGGAGCTGACCTACGGATTGGAGAGAATCGCCATGTTCCTCCAGGGGGTGGAAAATGTCTTCGACCTGGAATGGGCCCCGGGGGTCAGCTACGGAGCCCTGAGGAAGCGGTCGGAATACGAGTTCTCCCGCTACAGTTTCGAGGAGGTACCGGCCGGGGAGTACCCGGAACTGTTCCGCCGTTTCGAAGAGGAGTCGTCCTCGCTTTGCCGGCTCGGCCTGGTCTTCCCGGCTTATGATTTTGTTCTCAAGTGCTCCCACGTTTTCAATCTCCTCGACGCCCGGGGGGCGGTCAGTGTCAGTGAACGGGCGCATTACATTGCCCGGGTGCGGAAGCTGGCCCGCAATTGCGCCCGGCTTTACCTCGAGCCGTCCGGGGAAGCGGGGGAGGAAAATGGTTGAACGAAGGAAAAATTTTCTTCTGGAGATCGGGGTCGAGGAGCTCCCCCCCTCCTTTCTCGCCCCGGCTGGCGATCAGCTGTCCGCCTGGGCCGAAGAGTTATTCCCCGGGGTGGACTGCACCGTTTTAACCACCCCCCGCCGCCTGGTCCTCCACCTGGAAGGCTTGCCCGGATTCCGGGAAGAGAAGGTCTTCGGGCCCCCGCTGGAGCGGGCCCGGGACGAGTCGGGCGAGTGGAACCGTCAGGCCGCCGGTTTCGCCCGCAGCCGGGGCGTCCGGGTCGCCGACCTGTGGGTCGAGAAGAAGAACGGCCGGGAGTACTGCACCCTGACCAGGCGTCGGGATACCGCGGAGGAGCTGGCCGAAGAGGTCCCCCGGTTGCTCGGCCGGCTCTCCTTCCCCAAGTCGATGCGTTGGCTTACCTCCGACCCCTTCCGCTTCGGTCGGCCGGTCCGCTGGCTGCTCTGCCTCTTCGGCGCCCGGGTCCTCCCGGTCGAGGCGGCGGGACTGAAGGCGGGACGGGAGACCCGGGGCCTCAGGTATTTCGCCCCCCAGCATCTGCCGGTGGCCCGGGCCGATCTCGGCGAGTTTACCGGCCAGTTGAAAGAAAACTTTGTCCTGGCCGACCCCGCCGCCCGGAGGCGGAAAATCGAAGCGGCGGTTCGGCGGCAAATTCGCCGTTACCGCCCCCGGGCTGCGAGCAGCGAGATCGACTCCGATCTCCTCAACGAGGTGACGGGCCTGGTCGAATACCCCCGGGTCATCCGGGCCGGTTTCGATCCCCGCTTCCTCTCCCTGCCGGCCGAGGTCTTGGTCACCGTGATGAAAGTCTACCAGCGCGCCTTCCCGATCCGGCGGGAGGACGGGACCCTGGCGCCCGAGTTTCTCCTGGTGGCCAACGGCCCCTTCCCGCGGACCGCGGCGATCCGGAAGAATAACGAGAAGGTCCTGAAGGCCCGCCTGGCCGACGCCGAGTTTTTCTGGCGGGAAGATTTGAAACGGCCGCTGGCGGACCGGGTCGAAGAATTGGAGGGAATTGTCTTCTACCGCGGTCTGGGCAGTTACCGCGACAAAACCCGGCGGCTGGTTTCCCTGGCCGGCCGGCTCGCCCGCCGGTTGGGGATTCCGGCCGCTGGCGTCCGGACCGCCGAGCGGGCGGCCTTCCTTTCCCGGGCCGATCTCACCACCGCGATGGTGCGGGAGTTCACCGATCTCCAGGGGGTGATGGGAAGGGAATACGCGCGGCAACAGGGGGAAGGGGAGGAGGTGGCCCGGGCGCTCGGGGAGCTGTATCTCCCCCGGCGGATTGAGGATCCGATCCCCGAATCCCGTTCCGGCCGCGCCCTCGCCCTGGCCGATCGCCTCGATACTCTGGCTGCTTTCTTCCACTCCGGTTTCTCTCCCTCCGGATCGTCGGATCCTTACGGGGTCCGCCGCCAGGCGCTGGGCACGGTCCGGATCCTGGTCGAGGGAGGTATCTCCCTGCCGGTCTCCGAATTGGTCTTAGCCGCGGTATCCGGTCTGGACATCTCCGGGAGGGATTCGGCCGAACTGGCCGGTTCGATTATCGAGTTTCTCCGCCTGCGCCTGGAGGCCTACCTGGAAGGGCGGGGTTTCCCGGTCGATCTGATCCGGGCCGTTTTCGCTTCCGGCTGGGAGGACCTGCCCGACGCCGTCGAGCGAATCGATACCCTGGAGAAGCTGCGCGGAACCCCGGAGCTGCTCGGGGCGGCCACGGTGGTGGAGAGAACCTCCAACATTATTAGCCGCGGTGAGGTGACCGGCGAGGAGGAGTGGCGCGAGGGGCCGGGGGTGCCCCCGGAGGAGAGGGCTCTGGCCCGGGCCTACGCTGAACAGGCCCCCGGCCTCCGTCGTCTAATTGAAAAGAGGGATTACCGGAAGGCCACCCGGGTTTACGCCCTGAACTTTTCCCGCCGGTTGAGCGATTTCTTTGACCGGGTTATGGTTAACGTGGACGATCACACCGAACGGAGAAACCGGATGATTCTTCTGAAGAAGATCAACCGGCTTTACAGCGATCGAGTGGCTGACCTCTCCCTTCTCCAGTTCGAGCGGGGGGAGCATATCCTGGATTAATTTTCGCCTTCGGCGAAAATGTTGAAAGAGTTCCCGATGCATTATCGCAAAATTGAGAGATAGGTACGATAAACTATCAACGGTTGAACCAAGACTAAAATAATTGCAAATAACCAAATGCTCCGGCGTAGCCGGAGCCAATAGCTATTTTCGCCGTTAGGCGAAAATAGTTAGGAGGAAGAGAAGATGACCAAGTATGTGTATTTCTTTGGCGGGGGCAAGGCGGAAGGGAATCAGAAGATGAAGGCCCTGCTCGGGGGCAAGGGCGCCAACCTGGCCGAGATGGCCAACGCCGGTCTCCCCGTCCCCCCCGGATTTACCATCAGCACCGAGGCCTGCAATTACTATTCTTCCCACCGCCATACCTATCCGAACGGGTTGGTCTCCCAGATCAAGAAGAACCTCGCCCGGCTGGAGAAGCTGATGGGGAAGAAGCTTGGCGCCGCCCACGACCCGCTCCTGGTCTCGGTCCGTTCCGGGGCCGCGGTCTCGATGCCGGGGATGATGGACACCGTCCTCAACCTGGGGATGAACGACCGTTCGGTGCTCGGTTTCATCGAGAAGTCCGGGCACCAACGGACCGGCTGGGACAGTTACCGCCGCTTCATCGATATGTTCGGCGACGTGGTGATGGGGCCGTCCACCGGACTGACCCACGAGGATTTCGAGGTTGAGCTGACCCGGATCAAGAAGAAGTACCGGGCGAAGGTTGACACCGATTTGACCGCCGAGCAGCTCCGGGAACTGGTCGAGGCCTACAAGAAGGTCTATCAAAAGAAGGTCAAGAAGCCCTTTCCGGAAGATCCGATCGAACAGCTCCTCCTCTCCGTCAACGCCGTCTTCGGTTCCTGGGATTCCGAACGGGCGGTCAAGTACCGCCAGCTGAACAAGATCGGTGGGCTCAAGGGTACCGGGGTCAACGTCCAGGCGATGGTCTTCGGGAATATGGGCGAGGATTCCGGAACCGGGGTCGGCTTTACCCGGAATCCGGCCACCGGCGAAAAAGAGCCGATGGGGGAATACCTGATCAACGCCCAGGGTGAGGACGTTGTCGCCGGGATCCGCGACCCCCATCCGATCGCCGATATGCCGAAGGAGAAGAACCCGGTCTGGAAAAAGGTCCATAAGGAACTGACGGCGATTATGCGCAAGCTTGAGGAGCATTATCGGGATACCCAGGACGTCGAGTTCACCATCCAGGAGGGAAAGCTCTATATGCTCCAGACCCGGACCGGGAAACGGACCGGACTGGCCGCGGTCAAGATCGCCTGCGATATGGTCCGCCAGAAGTTGATCACCCCCCGCGACGCGGTCAGCCGGATCGAGGGCGAGCACCTGGCCCAGCTCCTCTTTCCGATCTTTAACCCCAGGGACGAGGAGGCCGCCCGGAAGAAGGGGTTGGATAAGGCCTACGGACTCCCCGCCGGCCCCGGCGCCGCCGCCGGGAAGGTGGTTTTCACCGCCGCCGAGGCGGAAAAGATCGTCAACCGCGACCCCTCGGCCCGGCTGATCCTGGTCCGGCACGAGACCAGCCCCGAGGACGTCGGCGGGATGTGGGCCGCCCGGGGGATTATGACCAGCACCGGGGGGATGACCAGTCACGCCGCCGTGGTCGCCCGGGGTTGGGGGAAGTGCTGCGTGGCCGGGGCTGGAACGGTATCGATCGACTACTCGAAGAAGCAGTTCACGATCGGCAAGCTGACGGTGAAGGAAGGCCAGTATATCAGCGTCAACGGATCGACCGGGGCGATCTTCTGCGATAACCGCAAGGACGTCGATCTCCCGACCACCGCCTCCCCGGTGGAAGCGGCGGTGGTGGAGGGCGCCGCTTGGGCCAGGAAACACCCGATCTACAAGCTCTACCGGAAGGTCAGCAAGTGGGCGGACGAATTCCGGAAGATGGGAGTGAGGACCAACGCCGATACCCCGGCCGACGCCGTGGCCGCCCGGGCCTTCGGGGCCGAGGGGATCGGGCTCTGCCGGACCGAGCATATGTTCTTCGAGAGCGACCGGATCCTGGCCGTCCGGGAGTTCATCCTCGCCGATGACGCCGAGAGCCGGAGAAAGGCGATCGGGAAGCTGTTGCCTTACCAGCGCAAGGACTTCGAGGGGATCTTCAAGGCGATGAAGGGGCTCCCGGTCACCATCCGGCTGCTCGACCCGCCGCTGCACGAATTCGTCCCCCACGGGGCGAAAGAGCAGGCGGAACTGGCGAAAATCATCGGGGTGCCCCTGAAGAAGGTCAAGGAGCGGGTCCAGGCGCTGAAAGAGATGAACCCGATGCTCGGACACCGCGGCTGCCGGCTCTCCATCTCCTATCCCGAACTCTGCCGGATGCAGACCCGGGCGATCGTCGAGGCGGCCTGCGCGGTCGCGAAAAAGGGGATCGCGGTCCTGCCGGAGATTATGGTCCCCCTGATCGGGACCCCGGAAGAGTTCATCTACCTGGAGGAGATCATCCGGGAGGTCGCCGAGGAGATCATCGAGAAGCGGAAAGCGAAAGTGAAATACCTGGTGGGGACGATGATCGAGATCCCCCGGGCCTGTCTGGTCGCCGATCAGGTCGCCCGGAGGGCTCAGTTCTTCAGCTTCGGGACTAACGATCTGACCCAGATGACCTTCGGCTACAGCCGGGACGACGCCGGGGTTTTTCTCCCCGACTACCTGGACAAGAAGATCCTCCCTTCCGATCCCTTCGGGGCCCTCGACCAGGTCGGGGTCGGCCGTCTGGTCGAGCTCGCGATCGCCGAGGGCCGGTCCGAGAGGAAAGACCTCAAGGTCGGGATCTGCGGCGAGCACGGCGGGGAACCGAGCTCGGTCAAGTTCTGCTACCGGGTGGGGATGAACTACGTCAGCTGTTCTCCCTATCGGGTCCCGATCGCGCGGCTGGCCGCCGCCCAGGAGGCGATTGCGGAGGAGGAGAGGAAGAAGGCAGAAAAGAAATAATTCTATGCCTACTCCATCATCCCAGGACAAGCCGGGCCGCCCGCGCGACCGTCAGGTCCAGGCGCTGAGGATCTACCTGAGGGAGATCGGGGAGTTTCCCCTCCTGACCCGGGAGGAGGAGAAGAATCTGGCCCAGCGGCTGGACCTGGGCGACGAGGAAGCCCGCAAGGACCTGATCCGCTCCAACCTCCGCCTGGTGGTCAAGATCGCCAAGAAATACGAACACCTGGGTCTGCCCCTGCTCGATCTGATCGAGGAAGGCAACCTCGGCCTGATGAAGGGGGTGGAGCGGTACGACCGGTCCAAAGGGGCAAAACTGAGCACCTACGCCGCCTGGTGGATCAGGCAGTCGATAATGCGGGCCCTGGCCAACAAGGGCAAGATGATCCGGATCCCCGTATATATGCAGGAGAAGGTCAACGCTTTCAAGAAGAAGGTGGCTTGGCTCGGGCAGAAACTGGGCCGGACCCCGACCTCGCGGGAGATCTCCGAAGCATTGAATATGAGTCGGGAGGAGATCGACTACCTCTCGGAGGTGGCCCGGATTCCCAGTTCGCTCGACGCCTCAATCGATCGAGACGGAGACGGTACCCTGGTCGATCTGGTCGAGGACCCCGATTTGATCCCTCCCGACCAGGCTGTTGACAGCAGGGACCTCCACCGGGCGCTCCGCGACCTGCTCGAGGAACTTCCGGAGCGGGAGAGGAAGATCATCAAGATCCGGTTTGGGCTTGAGGGCAAGACCCCCCGGACTCTCTCGGTGATCGGGAAGAAGTTCGGAATCAGCCGGGAGCGCGTCCGGCAGATCATCAACCAGGCCACCCGGAGATTGCACCAGACCATCCGGGAGCGGGATCTGGATATGAACGGATAAACGGAGCGTCGCCGCCGGTGGACGCGGCAAGGAGGAGAGCAGATGAGCAAAGCCGATTTAATCAAGGCCATCCGGGATATACCCGACTTCCCGGTTCCGGGGGTGATCTTCAAGGATATCACCACCCTGATCAAGGACGGCCGGCTTTTCAAGGAGTCGGTCGATCTCCTGGCCGAGCAATTCGCCGGTTCCGAGATTGACCTGGTGGTCTGCGTGGAGGCGAGGGGCTTTATCTTCGGTTCGGCCCTGGCCTACAAACTGGGGGCCGGAGTGATCCCGGTCCGAAAAGAGGGCAAGCTACCCCACCGGACCCGGAAGGCCGACTACTCCCTGGAGTACGGCACGGCCACGGTGGAGATCCACGAAGACGCTATCGCCCCCGGCAGCCGGGTTTTGATCGTCGACGACCTGCTGGCCACCGGGGGGACCCTGGCGGCCACGGTTGATCTGGTCCGGGGCCTGGGCGGGAAGGTCGAGGCGGTTGCGGTCGTGATCGAGCTCGATTTCCTCCAGGGCCGGGAGAAACTCCAAGACGTCGAGATCTTCTCCCTGATCCATTACTGATAACTAGCACTCCTACTCGTACTCCTACTCGTACTCGTATCTCGTACTCGTACTCGTACTCGAATACCCTTGTCTGGCCCCGAGTACGAGTACGAGTACGAAGTACGAGGTATGAAGTACGAGGTACAAAAAAAAGGATATTATGGGAATTTTCAAAGCCTACGATGTTCGGGGCGTGGTCCCGGATGATTTCAACGCCGAGCTCGCCTACCGGATCGGCAACGCCTTTGCCCGTTTGCTCCAGGCGGAGAGGATCGTGGTCGGGCGGGATATGAGGATCAGTTCCCCCAAGATCGCGGAGGCCGTCCGCCGGGGGATCCGGGAGGCCGGGACGGAGGTGGACGATATCGGCCTCTGTTCGACCCCGGCTCTCTACTTCGCCGACGGGAAGGGGGGTTACGGCGGGGCCGTGATGGTGACCGCCTCCCACAACCCCGCCCGTTACAACGGATTGAAGTTCTGCCGCGAGGACGCCATCCCCTTGAGCTATGAGACCGGGATTGGGGGGATCGAAGAGACGGTCCGGCGGGGGGAGATATACCGGGCCCCCCGGCCCGGCGGAGCGACCGCGCGGGATATCACCACCGAATACCTCGACCACGTGCTCAGTTTCTCCCAGTATATCCGCCCCCTGACCGTGGCCGTCGACGGGGGTAACGGGATGGCGGGGAAGTACCTCCCCGCCATCTTCGAGCGTCTGCCCTGCCGGCTGGTCCCGCTCTACCTCGACCCCGACGGCCGCTTCCCCCACCACGAGGCCGACCCGCTCAAGGAAGAGAACCTGGCCGACCTGAAGCGGCTGGTCAGGGAGAGTTCCGCCGATCTGGGGGCGGCCTTTGACGGCGACGGTGACCGGATCGCCTTCGTCGACGAGGTGGGGCGGACCATCTCCAATGACCTGACCACCGCCCTGATCGCCCGGGAGACCCTGGAGCGCCGGCCCGGCTCGACCGTGATCTACGATTTGCGGTCTTCTCTGGTCGTCGCCGAGGAGATCGAGAAGGCGGGGGGAAGAGCTCTGGAATCCCGGGTCGGCCACTCCTATATCAAGACCCTAATGCGCGAGGAAGACGCGGTCTTCGCCGGGGAACTCTCCGGGCACTACTACTTCCGGGCTAATTTCTTCGCCGACAACGCTGAAATCGCCCTGGTCAAGATGCTCAATCTGATCAGTTCCCGCCCCGAGCCGCTCTCGAAAATCGTCGAACCTTTGCGGCGCTACTCCGCCACCGGGGAGGTCAACTTCCCGGTCGACGATCCCGACGGGAAGATCGAGGCTCTGGCGGAAACCTTTGCCGACGGCGAGGTTTACTTCCTTGACGGAGTCTCGGTCCGCTGGCCCGACCGCTGGTTCAATGTCCGCAAGTCGAATACCGAGCCGCTGCTGCGCCTCAACCTGGAGGCCCCCACCGAGGCCGAGCGGGACGCGCTGCGCGAGAAGGTGGAGGGAGTGATACGGGGGGAAGGTAAGCGGTAAGCGGTAAGCAGTGAGCAGTGATCCGCGCCGGGGCACTGGCGTACCTGAAGGAGGCGGTCCGGCGGTAGTCGATTTGGTCGACTTCCGGTCATTGCGAGGCCCCGGAGCGAAGCGGAGGGGCCGAAGCAATCTCAACCGTTGGGGATATTCGTCAGTTTGTTCATATGAGATCGCGTCGTCGCTTCGCTCCTCGCGATGACCGTTCGGGATTTTTCGGATAGTTTCTCAACTCTGTCGCAGCAATGACCGTATTGGAAGCGATCATACTCGGGCTGGTCCAGGGACTCAGCGAGTTCCTCCCCATCTCCAGTTCCGGTCACCTGGTCCTGGCCGAGCGGCTGCTCGGGGTGGAGGGGGACAACCTGCGGTTCATAGTGGTCGTTCACCTGGGGACGCTGCTGGCGGTCCTGGCCGTCTACCGGCGCGTGCTGCTCCGTCTCCTCCGGGGTTTGGGTTCCTTCCACAGCCCCGAGGTCCGGCTGATCCTCCTCCTGGCGGCGGCCACCGTCCCGGCGGTCCTCTTCAGTTATTTCGCCCGGTCCTGGATCCAGGAGTCCTTGGCCCGGACCTGGGAGGTTGGTCTCTTCCTGATCCTGACCGGGGCGGTCCTCTACGGACTGCGCTTCCGCCGGGACCGGGGAGGAAGACCGAATCTCCCCCGGGCCCTGGCGGTCGGACTGGCCCAGGCGCTGGCGATCTTCCCCGGGATCTCCCGTTCGGGGTTGACCATCTCGGCGGGGATCTACTCCGGGATGGAGCGGACCCGGGCTGCCGACTTCTCCTTCCTCCTCTCGATCCCGATCATCCTCGGGGCGGGGCTCTACGAATTGTGGGGAGTGGCCGGGGAGGGGATATCCTCCGCCGAGGTTGGAGTCCTGGTCGCCGGGGGAGTGACGGCCGCCCTCTCGGGCTACCTGGCGATCCGCTTCCTTTTGGGGGTGATCAAGCGGCGTCGGCTGCATTACTTCGCTTACTACTGCTGGCTGGCCGGTCTGGCCGTTCTGGCCTTAACCTGAATTATTCACGAAAAATGAAATTTTTCGTGAATAATTCAGGTTGTGAATTGCCAGGGAATAACTTAGGAATAGAGGCACCTCTAGGTTGAAATTGCACTCTGCTTTTTCGATTAACTTACCTCGATATTTCTTTCCCTTCCCCAAAGTCGGGGAAATTTGCTAAATAACTTTGCAATAAGTTCTAAGGCAAGGTGTTATGTACTCAAGCTTCTTCTCCTTCTCATTAATTTCCGAACCACCTGATTTACACTAACCCGATTTATGAATAAATCGGGTTAAGCCTCTAAACGGCCAACCGGAGAGCTGATGAACCAAGAGAACCCGCCCCTTCTGGAAGTTGTCCTCCCCGGCCAGGCCCGCCACGACCGGGGCAAGGTCCGGGATGTCTTCGCCGCCGGCGACGGTATCCTGGTCGTGACCACCGACCGGGTCTTCCTCTTCGAGCAGGTCTGGCCGCAGGGATTGGCCGGGAAGGGGAGGGTGCTGACCGCGCTCTCCCTGGCGACCTTCGCCCGGGTCCGCGACCTGGTTCCCAACTACGTGATCACCGCCCGGCCCGAGGAGTACCCGTCCCCCTTCAACCGCTTCCCGGGAATCCTCTCCTCCCGGAGCTATCTCACCGAACGGGTCGATCCGATCCGGGTGGAGTGCGTGGTTCGGGGTTATCTCTACGGCCAGAGCTGGCAGGCTTACCAGGCCGGGGACAGATCCTGGTTGCCGCCGATCCCGTCCGGGTTAAAACTGGCCGAGGAACTGTCGGAACCGGTTTTTACCCCGGCCCGAAAGAACCGGCGGGGAGACGACGAGAACCTCAGCCGGGACGGTCTGGTGGAACTGGTCGGGGAGGGGAGGGCGGACGAGCTGAGGAAGCTCTCCCTGGCAATCTACGCAAGGATGCGGGAGGTCTTCGCCCGGGCCGGGTTCATCCTCGCCGATACCAAGTTCGAGTTCGGTGAGCGGGACGGTCACCTGCTTCTGATTAACGAGGCCTGCACCCCCGACTCCTCCCGGATCTGGAAGGCCGATCGCTACCTTGTCGGACAAATCCAGGACCCTTGGGATAAAGAGATCCTCCAGGATTACCTGGCCCGAGCGGGCTGGTCGCCCCGGGATCCTTTCGCTGATCTCCCCGGAGATCTCCTGGCGGCCGCCGGCCGCCGGTTCGCTGAACTACTCTCGATCTCAGAATTCATTCAGTAACTTCTGATAGATGCGGTATTTCTTATAGAGGGTGCCGCCCATCATCTCGGCGGCTCGGATGACCAGGAGGTTGTCCTCTAAGAGCCAGGAGATCTCGGAGTCGACGTAGCCGAGGTCGCGGGTGGTCCGGGCCGACTCCAGGTAGAGCATTCCGTCCAGGCCTTTCTTTCGGTACTCCTCCTCGATTCCGGCCATCATCAGCCGCACGGCGTCAATCTTTTTTCTCCCGAGGAGGAAACGGATTATCTGGACCGGTCCCATCTTCCCGTTCATCTTCCTGATAACCTGGTTGTAGTCGGGGAGGACCAGGTAAAAGCCGACCGGTTTCCCCCGGTACTCGGCGAAGAAGACCAGCTCGGGGACGACCAGGGGTTTGAGCTCTTTCGCCATCGCCTTGATCTCGGCCTCGGTGATGGGGACGAAACCCCAGTTTTTCGCCCAGGCCGAGTTGTAGATCTCCCGAATCAGTTTCAGTTCGTTGGCGAAGTCGTCCATCCGGACGGTCCGGACGGAGAGACCCTTCTTCTTCAGGATCGCCGAGATCTTCTCCAGCCGGGGATTCATCTCTTTCGGAACCGGGATCCGGTAGGCGAGCAGGTCCTTGGCCTTCTCCAGGCCGCCACCCCCCATCAGGTCGTGGTAGTAAGGGGGGGTGTAGGGCATCATCAGCCGGGGCGGAGAGTCATATCCCTCAAGGAGAAAACCGCAGACCCCATTGGTGGAGGGGTTGAGGGGGCCGATCATCTTTTTCAATCCCCGCCCGGCCAGCCATCTCTGCGCCTCGGCCAGCAGGGCCCCCGCCGCCTCCGGGTCGTTGAGGCACTCGAAGTAGCCGAAGTAGCCGGTCGGCTCCCGGTGGTACTCGATGAAATCCCGGTCCTCTATCGCCGCGATCCGGCCCACCGCTTGCCCGTTGCGGTAGGCAAGGAAGAGAGAGCGTTTGGCGTGTTCCCAGAAGGGATGAATCCCGGGTGTGAGGGTCTTGCGCTCTTCCCGGAGCAGGGGAGGGACCCAGTGGGGGTTGCTCCGGTAAACCTCCCAGGGGAATCTGAGGAACCGCTTCAGTTCCCGGCGAGAGATAACTTCCTCAAGCTGGAGAGGCGGGAGGGACATCCGGGATAATAGGTTCAACCAGGGTGGAAAATTACTTCTGATTCGAATAACCAATAGCCAACAGAGAATATCCAATATCCAAGTACCGTCCATCCTTCTTCATCGGATATTCCTTGTTGAATATTGGATATTCAGTTCTTCGTCCTGCTGCCTACTGCCCACTGCTTACTGCTTACCACTTACCGCTTACTGCTTACCATTCCCCATTCCCTAAATTATCCCCAGCTTCTTCCCCACCTTCTCGAAAGTCTCCAAGGCGAAATCGAGCTGGGCGTCGGTGTGGGTGGCCATAAAGCTGGTCCGGATCAGGGTCTGGTCGGGGGGAACGGCGGGGGGGACTACCGGGTTGACGAAGATCCCGGCGTCAAAGAGAAGCTTGCGCATCATAAACGCCTTCTCCAGGTCGCCGGTGAAGATGGGGATAATCGGCGTTTCGCTCTCGCCGGTGTGGAACCCCGCCGCCTTGAACCCTTCGAGCATCTTGTGGGTGATGTCCCAGAGCCGGAAGCGGCGTTCCGGTTCCTCCTCGATGATGTCGAGACAGGCCATCACCGTCGCCACCGCCGAGGGAGGGAGACTGGCGGAGAAGATCAGCGAGCGGGCAAAATGTTTCAGGTAGTGGATCACCGCCTCGCTCCCGGCCACGCAGCCCCCGATCGAGGCCAGGGACTTGCTGAAGGTGATCATAATCAGGTCCACTTCGTCCTCGAGGCCGAAGTGTTCGGCGGTCCCCCAACCGGACTTGCCGAGCACCCCGACCGAATGGGCGTCGTCGACCAGGACCCGGGCTCCGTATTCCCGCGCCAGCTCGACGATCCGGGGTAGGGGGGCGATATCCCCCTCCATACTAAAGATACCGTCGACCACGATCAGCTTCCCGTTTTCCCCGCAGTGGGTGAGGATTCGCTCCAAATCGTCCATATCGCCGTGGGTGAACTTCTTGATCTTGCCGAAGGAGAGCCGCGTGCCGTCGATGATGCTGGCGTGGTCGAGGCGGTCGATCAGGACGGTGTCGTTCTTCCCCACCAGGGCGGAGATCGTTCCCAGGTTGGCCTGGAAGCCGGTGGAGAAGACCAGGGCCGACTCCTTCCGGAAGAAGGCCGCCAGCCGTTCCTCCAGCTCGCGGTGGATGTCCAGGGTCCCGTTGAGGAATCGGGAACCGGCGCAGCCGGTTCCGTACTTCTCCAGGGCGGCGGCGGCCGCCGCCTTGACCTTCGGGTGACAGGTCAGGCCCAGGTAACTGTTGGAACCAAGCATCAGGATCTTCCGGCCTTCGATGATGACCTCGGTTTCCTGGGCGGAGGTGATCTCGGTGAAGTAGGGATAGAGGCCCAGGTCCATTATCTCCCGGGCCCTGGTGAATTCGGTACATTTGGTGAAAAGGTCGGCCATCAGATTTCTCGCTCCGTGCAGGATTAGATAAGAACCGCAACCCGGTTACTCCCGGGGGAGGGCGTCAAAGCCACCCGGCGGTCCGATACCATTCTATTGTCTCTTGCAGACCGCGGGGGAGATCGTACCGGGGAGAGAAACCCAACGCTTCCCGGGCTTGGCTTATATCGCAGACCCAGTACTTATGGTCCATCTCCCGGATTTTGTCCAGATAAAAAGCCGCCGGGGAAAGGGGGCAGACGGCGGCGGCCAGCCGGACGGCGGCTCTCCCCGACGCCCAGGGGATCCTCCGCCCGCCGGTCTTTCTCCCCAGGAGGGATTGGAGCAGGGTGAAGGTCTCTCCCCAGGAATAAACCCTGCCGTCGGCCAGGTAGTAGGTGGCCGACCTGGTCTCCGGTTCCCCGGCGGCGAGGATCATCCCCGCGACCACGTCCCCAACGTGAATGGCGGAGAAGGTGGAATCCGCTCCCCCCGGCTGGAATCTCCATCCCCGCGCGGCCATCCTGATCAGCTGGAGGGTCGCCTGATCCCCCGGGCCGTAAACCGCGGCCGGGCGCAGGATCGTAACCGGAAAATGAACCCCGGCCCGGAGAACTTCTCCCTCCGCCGCCAGCTTGCTCTCCCCGTAATAACTGACCGGTCGGGCTTCCTCTGTCTCCCGGCGCGGATGTCCGTCCGGGCTGGGGCCGGCGGCGGAGAGGCTGGAGGCATAGATGAACCTCTTCAGCCCGCCCTCTGTTCGGGCCGCCGTCAGGAGGTTTTTGGTTCCTTCCAGGTTGACCTCAAAAAAGTCGCGCCGCCGTCGCGCGCTGACCCGGCCGGCCAGGTGAAAGACGGTGGTGATCCCGCGCAGGGCCCGGGACAACGAATCCCGGTTCTCCAACTCGCCGAAGGCCAGCTCCACCCCCTGATGGGGAAGCATTTTGCGGGAACTGCTCCTGCGGATCAGGCAGCGCACAGACCAGCCCTCCCGCCGGAGGGTCTCGACCAGGTGGCTGCCGATAAACCCGCTGGCGCCGGTGACCAGGGCCTGCTTCTCGTTACCCATCTTGGAGTCTCCTCGATCCGGTTTGTCTCCTTGCCGGGAAGAGATGAAAGTAGTATAAGAATTCCCTCGACGCAAGGCAAAAGGGATTGCCTTCCGCCTCCCCGGCCGGGATTCCCTGTTGCCCGCCGAGGCCCGATATAATAGATTATCCTGCGGGAGCGCCGGGCGCGGCCGGAATTGTCATCGGTCCGTCGGGGAGGAAACCCGCCCCCACCGACTATTTATGAAGCCGCTGATCCTAATGCTGTTGTTCGGACTGGTTTCCCAGTCCGACTATATTGAGGTCTCCGGCGACCGCCTGATCCGGGACCCGGCTCAGTTCATCGGGGTCCCGATCAAGCTCAAGTGCCGATTTCTCAAGGAAGATTCAACCTGGCTCAACGACGCGGACGTCCCCCGCTCCGCCAGCCTTTACGCCGGTTTCTTCGTCGAGGCGGACAACCGGATCTTCGCCCAGCTTTTCTATCCCCGCCGACAGGCGGCAGAACTGGGACGTTTCGAACGGGGAGACCGGCTGATCATTTACGGCCAGGTTTTCAGCGCCCGCTTCAATTTTCCCTGGATCGACGTTGAAAAGATCTCCGAAGGCTGGGTGATCGGCGAGGAGCCGGAACCGGTCCGGGCGGAGCGGGTGAGAGTGGCCAAGGAGTACGAGGATTTCGTCACCGGTCGTCGGCGGATTCTGGACGAGCTGGAACTGGAAGACGTGCGGGATATCTACCTCCGGCAGGAAGTGCTGATCAAGCTCCTGATCGATAAAGGGATCTTCACCCGGAACGAACTGGACCGGGAGCTCCTCCTCGAGAAGGTCCGCCCGACCCCGGTCCCCTATATTGACCTGATCCTGGATCCGGAGAAGAGATGAGGGGGAGGGGAGGCCACCCAAGCGATGCGGTAGAATTATCTTGATTTCCTCCGATGGGGATCTTAACTTGTTTCTTCCAACTGTCGGCGCAACCGTTTGAACTGTTGAAATGTCCGAATACCGTTACATCAGTAAGCGTTCCCCCCGGATTGACGCCCGGGATAAGGTGACCGGCAAGACCGTTTATTCCACCGACCGCTATCCGGAGAATCTTCTCCGGGCCCGGGTTCTGAGGGCCGCGGTTCCCCACGCGCGCATTCGCAAGCTCGACGTCACTCGCGCCCGCCAGCTCCCCGGGGTGGAGGCGGTCCTCACCCATGAGGATGTCCCCGGTCACAACGGTTTTGGGATCGTCACCCCCAACTGGCCGGTTCTCTGTGTCGACCGGGTGCGCTACCGGGGCGACGCGGTGGCCCTGGTGGCCGCGGTGGATGAGGAAACGGCCGAGGCGGCGCTGGAGTTGATCGAGGTCGAATACGAAAAACTCCCGGTGATCGACACCCCGGAGGAGGCCTTGGCCGAGGGGGCGGTGGCGATTCACGAGGAAGGCAATATCCAGCATCGGATGGACATCCCCCCCAAGGGGGATGTGGAGAAGGCCCTGGCGGAGTCGGAAATCGTCCTCGAGCAGACCTACCAGACCCAGTTCATGGAACACGCCTACCTGGAGACGGAAGGCGGGGTGGCCGTTTACGACGAAGCGAGCGGAGTGATCACCGTCTGGTGCGGGGATCAGTACCCGTTTCGGGATCAGCTCCAGGTGGCCCGCTCTCTTGACTGGGATCCTCTGAAGATCAGAATCATCGGTTCACCCACCGGCGGTGCCTTCGGGGGCAAGGATGAGATCAGCGTCCAGATCCATCTTGCCCTTCTTGCCTATCGCACCCGCAAACCGGTCCGGCTCCACTGGTCGCGGGAGGAGTCGATCGTGGCCGGACCGAAGCGGCACGCGATGCAAACCACCTTCCGAATTGGGGCGGGACGGGACGGGAAGCTACGGGGGATCGACGTCAGAGTGGTCGCCAACACCGGGGCTTACGACACCATCGCCGGTCCGGTCCTCAACCTGGCCCTGGAGTCCTCACCCGGTCCCTACCGGTATCCCCACTCCCGGTTTAAGGGGATCAGCGTCTATACCAACAACGCGATGGGTGGGGAATTCCGGGGGTTCGGAGCTTCCCAGGTGGTTTTCGGCCTGGAACAGGAACTGGATAAACTGGCCGAGAAGCTGGGGATGGACCCGATTGAGCTCCGGCTCCTCAACGCGGTCGAGCAGGGCGACATCTCCGCGATCGGCCACCGCCTCCAGACCAGCGCCGGGATCAAGGAGACCCTGGAGGCGGCGAAGAGGACAGACCTCTGGCGGAAGCACGAGGAGATCAAGCGGGAACTGGCCGCCGCCCATCCCGGCCTGAAGTTCGGGGTCGGGGTCGCCTCGGAATGGCATGCGGTTGGACTCGGGGTCGGTCTACCCGACTTTGCCAACGTGACGATTGAGATCCGGGAGGGGGGAAGAGTCGTCCTCCGGACCGGAGCGATCGAGATCGGGCAGGGGAATCTGACCGCCTATGCCCAGATGCTGGCCGAGTCGCTGGAGTGCGACCTGGAACAGATCGAGGTAATTCACGGCGACACCTTTGCCTGCCCCGACTCCGGTTCGGTGACCGCCTCCCGCTCGGTCCTGATCAACGGCAACGCCATCCTCGACGGAGTGAAGAAGCTCAAGCCCCTCCTCCTCCGGGTCGGCGCCCGAGCCCTGAACCTTCCCGAATCCGATCTGGTCTACGAGCGGGGTAGGGTTTTCCCCCGCGGGGCCAGCGGGCGGGGCCTCGACCTGCCCGCCCTGTTTGCCCGGGCGCAAGACCAGGCCGTTTCCCTCCAGGTTACCGGGGCGGCGGTCTTCGCCACCTCGGACAAGGATTTCGGCGACGGGCTGCCCCATAACTACTATACTTATATCACCCAGCTGGCCCTGGTCTCGGTCGACCCGGAGACGGGGGAAGTCCAGGTCCGAAAGGTGATCTCGATCCCGGAAATGGGTCGGGCGATCAACGTGGCCGGGGTGGAGGGGCAGTGCGAGGGGGGAGCGGTGATGGGGATCGGTTACACCCTCTACGAGAAGGTGACGGTGGAGAAGGGCGAGTTCAAGAACGTTGGTTTCTCCACCTACATCCTCCCGACCGTTCTGGACTCGCCGGATCAGGAGACGGTGATTGTGGAGAAGCCGGAGAAGAGCGGTCCTTACGGGGCCAAAGGAGTGGGAGAAGCTCCGACGGTCCCGGTGACCCCGGCCATCGCCAACGCCATTCACGATGCCGTGGGCCTGAGATTCACCCGGTTGCCGATTACCCCGGAGGAGATCTCCGCCCGGCTGGCGGGAGAGAGCGATGAGTGAGATCAACATCAAGTTCACCCTCAACGGTAGGGAAGTCGCCGTCGAAGCGCCGCCGACCTTCACCCTGCTGAGGCTCCTGCGGGAGCGGTTAGGCCTGACCGGGGCCAAGGCCGGCTGCGAACGGGGCGAGTGCGGGGCCTGTACCGTCCTGCTTGACGGGGAACCGGTCACCTCCTGTCTGATTCTCGTCCCCCAGCTCGCCGGGAGGCGGGTGGAAACGATCGAGGGGATCGGTGACGGAGAGAAACTTCATCCTCTCCAGCGGGCGTTTATAGAAGAATCGGCCGTCCAGTGCGGCTACTGCATCCCGGGGATGATCATGTCGGCCAAGGCCCTGCTCGATCACAACCCCCAGCCTTCCCGGGACGAGATCAAAGTGGCTCTCTCCGGCAACCTCTGCCGTTGTACCGGATACTCCAAGATCATCAAGGCAGTGGAGGTGGCCGCCGCGGGAATGGCGGAAGATCAAAGATGATGAGATTCGAATATCACCGTCCGGCCGATCTGTCGGAGGCGCTGGATTTCATCGCCGCCCGGGGAGGAGATTGCGCTCCCCTGGCCGGGGGGACCGACCTGCTGGTGATGATCCAGGAACGCCTGATCTCCCCCGGAGTGCTTCTTGATCTCGGCGGACTGGAGGAGTTGAAAGGGATCGAGGAGTCCGGGGGCCGGATCCGGATCGGCGCGCTGGTCTCCCACCGCCAGGCCGCGGATTCCGATTTGCTGGCAGAGAAAGGCCCCCCGCTACCGGCGAGCTGCCGGGAGGTGGGGTCTCCCCAAATTCGGACTCTGGGTACGATCGGGGGCAACCTGGCGATGGCTTCCCCCTCCGGGGATACCATCCCCGCCCTCTTCGCCCTTTCCGCCGCCGTCGTCCTGCAGAGCCGCGCCGGCACGCGGACCATGCCCATTGAGGACTTCTTCACCGGGGTGAAGAAGTCCGTCCGGCGGCCCGACGAACTGCTGACCGAAATCACCTTTCCGATCCCGGCTTCCCCGGTTCGGGGTTTCTTTAAAAAACTTGGGCAGCGCAAGGCCCTGGCCATCTCCAAGGTTTCGGTCGCCGCTCTGGTTACTCTTGAAGCCCAAAAGGTTGGGGCGATCAGAATCGCTCTTGGCGCGGTCGCTCCGACCGTGATCCGGGCTTCCCGGACCGAGGAGTATCTGACCGGCCGGGAACTAAACCGGGAGACGATCGCCTCCGCGAGAACTCTCTGCTCTGAAGAGTCCCAAGCGATCACCGACCTCCGTTCCACCGCTCGCTACCGCGACCGGATGACCGGCCTTCTTCTGGCCCGCGGCCTGGCGGAACTCATCTGATAACCGTCCCCCGTGAAATCGTCGCCGAGGCCGGTTTACGCTGTCGTCTTGGCGGCCGGAGAATCGCGCCGCTGCGCCCCCCGCAACAAGCTCTTTCTCCCCTGGAAGCGGTCGGTCGTCCTCGAGGCGGTGGTCTCCTCAGTGCTCGCTTCCCGGGCGGAGGAGACAGCGGTGGTCACCGGCCATCAGGCGGATAGGGTCTCGCGATTCCTGGAAAGATTCCCCTGCCGGGTAATCTTTAACCCGGACTACCGTTCGGGGATGGGATCGTCCCTGCTTGCCGGTCTCGACTACTGGCTGGCCCGCTCCGGGATTCCCCCCGACGCCGGTTTCCTGGTTGTCCTCGGCGATCAGCCCTTCATCGCCCCGGCGATCATCGACCGGGTCATCGCCGCCTATCGGGACTCGGAGGCGGAAATCGTCGTTCCGGTTTGCCGCGGCCGCCGGGGTCATCCCCCCGTCTTCCACCGAAACCTGGTCGGAGAGATCCGCCGGGTAGCCGGGAGGTATGGCGCCCGCGAGCTCCTCCGCCGCCATCCGGAAAAGATCCATTCGGTCGAAGTCGGCGCCGAAGCTATCCTGCAGGATATCGATACCCTGGAAAACTACAGCCGCCTGGCCAAGGCCGGGCCGGAAGGGGATCCGGCGGGCGGGGGATAACTCAGGCGGAAATAAATTACCGGGGCTTCCTTGACAAGGGTGAGGGCATTGGCCTATCATACCCCAGTTTCAAACCTGGGCGATTAGCTCAGCGGGAGAGCACCTGGATCACAACCAGGGGGTCACTGGTTCAATCCCAGTATCGCCCATTATCATCCCCGGGGAAAAGCGCTTATGCGAGAAGAGATCAGAGCTCTGCTGGAAATTCAAGAACTGGATGTGGAGATCCGGGAACTTAAGGACCGTTCCCGTTCGATTGCAGAAGGTCTCTCGGCCATCCGAGCCGAGATGGAAAGAGACGAGCGGATCATCAATGAGGAGAAAGAGAAGGGCATCTCTTCCCGGGTAAAGAGCAAGGAACTGGAGTTGGAAGTGGAAGAAAGGAAGAACCGGATCGACAAATACCAATCCCAGCTTTTCAAGATCAAGAATAACAAGGAGTACACCGCGCTTCTTCACGAGATCGAGGGTTTGAAGGCCGACATCAGGATGCAGGAAGACAGGATCCTGGAGCTGATGGAAGAGGGGGAGGGGGAGAAGGGTTTGCTGGAAGAGGCCCAGGCCGACTTAGAGCGCTCCCGTGGGCGATATCGGGAGGAAGAAGCGAAGGCCGGAGAAGAAAGGGGACGGATAGAGGCCCGGATCCGGGAAAAGGAGAGCCTCCGGCTGGAGAAAGTGGAAAAGATAAATCCCGATCTGAGGGAGAGATACGAGATCATATTTGCCCGTAAACCGGACCGGGCGGTCTCCCCCGTTCGCCATGGAGTTTGCACCGGGTGCAATATGGAGCTGACCGCCCAGGTTCAAAATGATCTGGCCCGGGAGGAGATGATCTGCCAGTGTGAAAACTGCGGCCGGTTCATATTCCTTCCCGAGGACGAAACTTGAGCCGGGATTCATCTGCAGTTTCGGCTTTTTCCCTGAAATCGTTTTGGTCTTACCGATAACCTGACCGGCAGACCGGGAGGGGGTAGATGGTCGCCTTCCCGCGCTAACCCCGCGGGGGGGAGGAAAGTCCGAACTCCGCAGGGCAGGGCGCCCCGAGAATATCGGGGGCTCCGTCGGGGATGACCCGCCGGGGACGGAAAGTGCCGCAGAAAACAGACCGCCGATGGTTCCGGTCTCGCGACCGGTTCACAGGCAAGGGTGAAAAGGTGCCCCTCTTGCGAGGGCTTGTCCGCTTTGGCGGGCAAGGGTAAGAGCGCACCGGGCCGAGAGCAATCGAGGTCGCAGGGTAAACCCCGCCTGGAGCAAGGCCAAATAAGGGCCGAGGTGCTGCCCGCACCGTTAGAGGCCCGGGTAGGCCGCATTGAGCCCAAGGGCAACCGAGGGCCGAGATAGATGACCATCGCTCCCCGGAAGGGGGGAACAGAATTCGGCTTATTCCCCTTCCCGGTCTGCCCCTCTTCCCTTACCCCCGGATAACATTCCGGGGTTTTTTTTGTTATTTTCCCCCACCCGCCTGCTCGACGGCTCCCCGCCCCGCCGGCCCATCCCTAATGGCGTAATCCATTGAGAGGCAGGATAATGCGGAATCGTCTCTTTTGCGTCATCCTCCCCGGCTTCCTTCCCGCCCGAAAAAAAATTCAAAAAAATTGCTTTTCCTGTTGACAGGTTTCCTCATCCGGCTCTATATTGTAGCGAAGTGGTGAATAGTGGGTAATTGTGGTGAATAGCTGTTCAGCAGGGTGAGCACGATGTTCTTAGGAGAGTACAGCCATTCAATTGATAACAAGGGCCGGGTTTTCATCCCCGCCCGGTTCCGGGAGCATGAGAACCAGCGGTTCTTTGTCAACCGGGGTCTGGACGGCTGCCTGGCGGTCTTCAACGAGGAGGGCTGGGCGGCCCAGCAGGCCAAGATCAACTCGATGGATATGCTGAAGAAGGACGCCCGGGACTTCAAGAGGATCTACTTTGCCAAGGCGGCGGAGGCGGTCTGCGACCGGCAGGGCCGGATCAATCTCCCCGGGCCGCTCCTGAAGGAAGCCCGCCTGGAGCGGGAGGTGATCGTGGTCGGGGTCTCCGATCATATTGAAATCTGGGATACGGCGCGCTGGGACGAGTACCAGCGGGAGGCCGGCACCCGTTACGAGGAAATCGCCGAAAACCTGGCGGAATAAATCGAGAGGGGAAGATATGAAAAGCAGTTCTCGGACCTTGATCGACCTGTTGAGTATGAACAAGAGCTTGAAACCGGCCCGCAAGTTGAGCGTGAGGTTGAAGGTCCCGAAGAAGAAACGCCGTGGAAGCACCCGGTAACCGGCCGGCCGGCTTCCATCGCCCGGTGATGGCCGGGGAAGTGGTGCAAGCCCTCTCCCCGCGGCCGGGCCAGGTGGTTGTCGACTGTACTCTGGGGGAGGGGGGACACTCCGGCCAGTTGCTTCCCCGCCTCCTCCCGGGAGGTTTGCTGATCGGTTTGGACCGGGACCGGGAGGTTTTAGAGACGGCCCGGCGGGCACTGGCCGGATACGGAAACTCAGTTCTGATCGAGCAGGTTAATTACACCGATCTTGGGGGGGTGCTGACCCGGGCGGGTTTGGAGGCGGCGGATGGAGTCCTCTTTGATCTCGGGGTCAACTCGGCCCAGCTCGATCAGGCCGAGCGCGGTTTCAGTTTTCTCCGGGACGGTCCTCTGGATATGCGGATGGACGCCGAAACGGGGCGGACCGCGGCCGATCTGGTCAACACATTGAGCCGGAAGGAGCTGGAATGGCTGATCCGGACCTACGGAGAAGAACGTTTTGCCGGTCGGATCAGCCGCCGGATCGTGACCGAGCGGAACGTAAACCCGATCCGGACGACCGCCCGCCTGGCGGAGATCGTCGTCCGCGCGGTCCCCGGCCGGTCCCGGATCCATCCCGCGACCAGGACCTTTCAGGCCTTGCGCCTGGCGGTCAACGAGGAACTGGATAATCTGAAACGGGCCCTGCCGGCGGCCCTGGAGATACTGCGGCCGGGGGGGAGGATCTGCCTGATAGCTTTCCATTCACTGGAAGACCGGATCGTTAAACATACTTTTCGGCGCTGGTCCGAAGAGAAACTGGTCAGGATCCTGACCAAGAAGCCGCTTCGGGCCGCGGCGGAAGAGGTGAGGTCCAACCCGCGGTCCCGGTCCGCCCGGTTGCGGGCGGCGGAAAAATTAGATGTATCCGGCAACTGCGGCAATCCGGATGAATGAGCGAATAAAAGCTTTGGTGTCAACCGGCCCACGCTTATCCCATCGCGCAGGAGGTGGATGATGAACAGTCAATATTATCCGAATACGGCCCGGCTGGAGATCGGACATTTCTGCCTCAAAGGATGCTGGACCTTGCTTCTGGGCGGGTTTCTGATGGGAATGGTCTATCTCTGGCTTTACTCCCAGGTGATCCAGACCAGCAATGCCGTTGAATTCCACGAGGACAAGCTCGCCAATTTGATGGACCGTTCGGTGACCCTGCAGAGTCAACTGGAGACTTTACAGTCGCCCCGATCCATCGCCCGGATGCTGCAAGAGAGAGAGATCGCTCTGGCCGATCCCGATCCCGAACAAATCGTCCGGGTCCGGAGGGAGGATGCCCCGGCCGCGGAAAATTCGCCCCGCCGTTCAGCGCCCCGGGACCTGGTTATCCTGAGTATCGCCCGTTGATTTTAAATTCTTCGCCCGGCGCGGAGAAGTTACAGAACCGCCTGTCCCACAGCGGCCCGGGGAGAAGGGGCCGGCCAGGGGCGGTGAAGGGTGACAGTGGACAGGATGGATTTCAGGGATCCTCCCGAATAGATGCATGACGGAATCTATAAACACCGATCGCGGGTTGTCTTTGCCGGATTTTTGATATTTTCTTTCTTCCTGCTCTCGCGACTCTTCGGACTTCAATGCCTCCAGCATTCCCGTTACCTGCTTCAGGCCCGCGACCAACAGCAAAGTACCCACTACCTGCCGCCCCGCCGGGGTACCATCTATGACTGCCGGGGCAATATGCTGGCGGCCAGTATCCCCTGTTACTCCCTTTATGCCGTCCCTCGCGAGATTCCCCTCGACCGGGTCGGCCAGATCGCTTCCCTGCTCTCCGGGGTGATCGGGACGGATCCGGAGGAGATCCGGCCCCGGCTCACCGGTGGACGTTGGTTTTCCTGGCTGAAACGTCATCTGGAAGAGTGGCAGGCCGCGGAGATCCGCCGGCTCGACTTGCCCGGAATCGCCCTCAAAGCAGACCGAAAGCGCGTTTATCCGAAGGGGCGGTTGCTCAGTCAGGTGCTGGGTTTTACCGACCCGGACGGCAATGGGCTGGAGGGGCTGGAATGGAAATTCGACCGTCAGCTTCGTGGTCGGCCCGGCTGGATGCTAACCGAGAGAGATGGGGCCCGCCGGGAAGTGACCTGGCACCGCTCCCATTCCCTCGAACCGCTCGACGGCTACGATATCCACCTGACGGTGGACGAAGTCGTGCAGTCGATCGTCGAGGAGGAAGTGGAAAACGTCTACCAAGAATGGGGCGCGGCTTGGGCTCTGGTCCTGGTAATGGAGCCGGCCACCGGGAAGATCCTGGCCCTGGCCCATCGGCCCACCTTTGATCCCAATCAGTACACTCTCTCTACCCCGGAAGAGAGAAGGAACCGGGCGATCACCGATCCGATCGAGCCTGGATCGACCTTCAAGGTCTTCCCCGCCGCCGCCGCCCTGGAAGAGGGTCTGGTCGCCCGGGACACCGAGTTTTACTGCGAACAGGGTTCCTTCCGAATCGCGGGGCGGACCCTCCGGGACAGCAGCCCTCACGGCGTTCTCCGTTTCGACGAGATCCTGCAGAAATCCAGCAACATCGGGATGGCCAAGGTGGGGACGATCATGGGTGTGGACAAGCTCTACCGCGCCCTGGTCCGGTTCGGGATCGGGGAGCCTACCGGCATCGAGCTGTCCGGCGAAGCGGCGGGCCTGCTTCGGCCTCCCCGGTCCTGGTCCGCGCTCTCCCTGCGCAGTATTACGATGGGACACGAGGTCTCGCTAACCGCCCTCGGCCTCCTGACTGCTTTCTCCGCGCTCGGCAACGGGGGTGTGCTGGTTCAGCCCCGGATCGTCGACCGGGTGGAGAGCCCCTCCGGAGAGGTCATCTGCCGTTACCCGGTTCGAGACCGGGGCCAGGCCATCTCCGAGGCGACCGCCCGGGAGCTGCTGGATATCCTGAGCCAGGTGACCTCCGCGGGAGGGACGGGCCGCCGGGCTGCCATCGAGGGGTTTGCGGTGGCGGGCAAGACCGGTACCGCTCAGAAACTATCCCCAGAGGGCGGATATTCCCACCAGCTTTATCGGGCTCTCTTTATGGGCCTGATTCCGGCCACCCATCCCCGCCTGGCGATTTTGGTGGTGGTGGACGAACCTCACCCCGAGTATTACGGAGGGGTGGTGGCGGCTCCGGTCTTCAAGAAAGTCGGCGAGCGGATTATCCACTATCTGAATCTCCCGACGGTTCCCCCGGAGGAAGGGGAGGCCCGGTCGTGAAACTGTCCGTTCTGATCAAGGAACTGGGCCCGGTCCCGACCCGGGGCAATACCGGGGTCGAGATCAGGGGTCTGGCCACCGACTCGCGGCGGGCGGGTCCGGGAGATCTCTTTGTCGCCATCAGCGGGGGCCGTCACCAGGGGGCGGACTTCATTCCCGAGGCCCGAAACCGGGGAGCGGCGGGTGTGGTGGTGGAAGAATTCACTTCCGCCGTCAACGGGAATATGCCCCAGGTCAAGGTGGGGAATCCCCGGAGGGCCCTGGGACTTCTGGCCAACCGGTTCTTTGATTATCCGGCCTCCGGATTGAAGCTGACCGGGGTGACCGGCACCAACGGTAAGACCACCGTCTCCATCCTGGCTCGGGCGGTCCTGGAAGAGGCCGGAATGACGACCGGCCTGCTGGGCACAATCTATTACGGGATCGGCTCCCGGCGACTTCCCTCCAGCTTGACCACTCCTGCCCCTCCCCAGCTCCAGGAACTGCTCTCCGAGATGAAACGGGGCGGGGTGGAGCGGGCTATCCTTGAAGTTTCGTCCCACGCCGTGACTCAGGAGAGGTTGGCCGGGATCGAGTTTTCCACCGCGGTCTTTACCAACCTCTCCCGGGAGCATCTTGATTTTCATCAGACCCTTGATGAATACCGGGCCACCAAGCTCCGGTTTCTGACGACACTCCATCGGGGAGATCTCCCTCCGGAGGAGAAGAGGGTGATCGTCAACCTCGACGACCCGCTGGCGGAAACTATTCTCCGCCAGCTGGCCGTCCCGGCGGTCACCTACGGCTTCTCCCCCCGGGCCGATCTCTCTGCCTCCCGCCTCAAACTGGGTCGTTCCGGTTCCCAGTTCACCCTCCGCTGGGAAAAATCCGAATTTCCCGCGCGGATCAATCTGCCGGGCCGGCATAACGTCGCCAATTCCCTGGCGGTCATCGCCCTGGGATTGGGCGAGGGGATTGCCCCAGACAAGATCCTCCGGACGCTGGAAAACCATCCCGGGATCCCCGGTCGCCTGGAACGGGTCGAGACCGGTTACGGGTTCGATCTCTTCGTCGATTACGCCCACACCCCGGACGGCCTGGAGAACGTCCTGAAAACCCTGCGTCGCCTTTACCGGAAACACCTGATTGTGGTCTTTGGCTGCGGCGGAGATCGAGATCCCGGGAAACGGCCCCTGATGGGGAAAGCGGCGGTCCGCTGGGCGGACCGGGTTATCCTCACCTCGGACAACCCGCGTTCGGAAGATCCGGCCGCGATCATCGAGGGGATCCGCTCCGGGATCCCGCGGCGGACCAGGGGGGTGACGGCGATCGAGGACCGGCGGTCGGCGATCGAGGCCGCCTGCCGGCTGGCCCGCCCCGGCGACGTGGTCCTGATCGCTGGCAAGGGCCATGAGCGGGAACAGATCTTTTCCAACCTGATCATTCCGTTCGATGATCGTCAGGTCGCTCGGAAGATTCTGGCGGCCCGGGCCGGCAATCTTTCCTGGAAGTGATCCGTAATGGAACCGCAAGGCATAGATTCCATCGCCGGCTGGATGGGGGGCCGGGTGGAGAGGGGAGACCCGGAGTACCGGGTACCCGGATTATCCATCGACAGCCGGACGATCCGCCCGGGAGAGATCTTCCTCGCCCTGTCCGGTGAGCGCTATGACGGACATGACTTCGCCGACACCGCCCTGGATCGGGGGGCGGCCGGGGCGGTGCTGGCCCGGGAGGTCCCGGCGGTAGATCGACGGCGGGGAGAGTTCATTCTGATTCGGGTCGAGGATACCCGGGCGGCGCTGGCCGGCCTGGCCCGGGGGTATCGCGGCCTCTTCTCCCCGCCGGTTGTCGCCGTCACCGGCAGCAACGGGAAGACCACGACCAAGAACCTGATCGGTCTGGTTCTATCGGAGGCGGGACCGACCCTGGTCGCCCCCGCCAGCTACAACAACCTGATCGGAGTCTCGCTGAGCATTCTCCGGTTCTCGGCAAAAGACCGGGCGGCGGTTTTTGAGCTGGGAACCAACCGGCCCGGGGAGATCCGTCCCCTGGCCCGGCTCTGCCGTCCTTCCCTGGCGGTGATTACCAATATTGGACCCGCCCATCTAGGTCGCTTTGGCAGCCTGGAGATGATCGCCGCTGAAAAGGCCCAGGTGATGGATGAACTGGAAGGAGAGAAGACGGTATTTTTTAACGCCGACGATTCCCGGGCGGCGGCCCTGGCCGTCCGGGCGCCGGGCGAGACCATCGGTTTCGGTTTTACCGCCGCCGCCCGGGTCCGTCCTCTAAAGGTCCGGTATTTCCCCGGCGGGGTAAGGTTCCGGGCTACCCTGCGGGGAGGAGAACTTGCCATCGAGTCCCCGCTGCCCGGCCGGCACAATCTTTTCAACCTGCTGGCCGCCCTGGCGGTCGGGGATCATTTAGGGGTCGAACCGGAGGCGCTGCAAGCGGCCGCCCGGCGGGCTGTCCTCCCGCCCGGCCGGCTGGAGCGCAGCATTATCCGCGGGTTGGAGATCATCAATGATGCCTACAACGCCAACCCGGGTTCGATGGCGGCGGCCCTGGAGACCTGGCTGGGGATGGAGTGCGCCGGGAGAAGGATCATGGTCAGCGGGGATATGAACGAGCTGGGGGAATTCTCCGCCGATGCGCACCGGGATTGGGGCAGGAAGTTGGCGGGATCGCCGATCGATTATCTGATCTTTCTCGGCCCCCATTCCCGGGAGGCGGCTCGGGCCGCCGGCGCTCCCCCCCGGGTGGAGACTGCGGATAACTGCCGTCAGGCGGCCGAGATCCTGAGCCGGAATCTTCGTCCCGGCGACAGCGTCCTCTTGAAGGGTTCGCGGAGGATGCAGATGGAAGAAATCGTCGAATTGCTGAGCGGTCAGGGGATTAACTAAAACGGAGTTTGGCTTATGTTCTACCATGTTTTCTACCCACTGCGCGATATCTGGTTCGGGTTCAATATCTTCCGTTATATAACCTTCCGGGCCGCCGGCGCCGCCCTGACCGCCTTTCTGATCTTCTTGGTCTTCGGCCCCGCCCTGATCCGAAAGCTGCGGGAGATGGGGGTGATTGAGAAGATCCGGGATGGGAAACACTATGAGGAACTCTCCAACCACCACAAGAAGAAAGAGGGGACCCCGACGATGGGGGGGTTGATCATCCTGCTGGCGGTGCTGGCGGCCACGGTCCTCTGGGCCCGCCTGGAGACGACCCAGGTGATCATCATCGTGATCTCGTCCCTCTGGCTGGGTCTGATCGGTTTCGTCGACGACTGGATCAAGCTCAAACGGATCCGCCGGCGGGGGCTTTCGGGCCGGGTTAAGCTGGTCGGTCAGCTGATGCTCGGGCTGGGACTTGGTCTCTTCCTGGTTTACTCCCCTGAAACCTCCGGGTATGCCGGTCATCTCTGGGTTCCCTTTTACAAGCACGCCGTGCTGGAGAATATCGGCCTTTTCTCCATCCCCCTGGTCATCCTGGTCCTGGTCGGCTCGACCAACGCGGTCAACCTGACCGACGGCCTGGACGGGCTGGCCGGTGGCTGCCTGGCCATCGCCGCTCTGGCCTTCGCGGCGCTGGCCTACCTGGTCGGTCACCTCGAATTCGCCCGCTATCTTCAGGTTCTTTACGTTCCGGGAGCGGGGGAACTGACGGTCTTCTGCGCGGCCCTGGCCGGCGCGGGGATGGGTTTTCTCTGGTTCAACGCCCACCCGGCAGAGGTATTTATGGGCGATACCGGGTCGCTGGCCTGCGGGGGGGCGCTGGGAACTGTGGCGGTGCTGCTGAAGAAGGAACTCTTCCTCCTGCTGATCGGCGGGGTTTTCGTTATCGAGGCGCTCTCGGTGATTCTCCAGGTCGGCAGTTTCAAGTTGAGGGGGAAACGGATCTTCCGTTGCGCCCCGATCCACCATCACTTCCAGATGAAGAATATCCCGGAGAACAAGATCACCACCCGCTTCTGGATCTGCGCGGTTATCTGCGCCCTGATCGGCCTGGGCGCGCTGAAGATGAGATGAGAGGAGAAAAAACAGCGGTGATCGGTCTGGGTTTGAGCGGAGCGGCGGCGGCGGAACTGCTCCTGGACCGGGGTTCGGTCGTCACCATCTTCGACGACCGGTCCGAATTGTCGGGGGGGGATCGGGCCGCCCGGTTGGCGGCCCGGGGAGCGGACATCCTCCTGGGCGGAGAGGGGAGAAGGGGTTGGAGCGGTTATGACCTGGTCATTGTCAGCCCGGGGATACCCCCCGATCACCCCCTGCTGGCCCGGGTCCGTCGGGAGAGAACCCCGGCCATCTCCGAGATCGAGCTGGCTGCCCGGTTTCTCCGGGGAAAGCTGATTGCGGTCACCGGGACCAACGGCAAAACCACCACGGTCAGTTTACTGGTCGAGATACTCCGCCACGCCGGGATCCAGTCGGTCGCCGGAGGTAACATCGGCTATCCCCTCTCCCGGATCGCCCGGGAAGGCCGGGATGACGGGGTGATCGTGGCGGAGATCAGTTCCTTTCAGCTGGAGAGAATCGACCGCTTTCGTCCGTCGACCGCGGTATTTTTAAACCTGGCTCCCGATCATCTCGATCGTTATCCGGGTATGAAGGAGTACGGCGCGGCCAAGCTGAAAATATTTTCTCGGCAGGAAAAAGGCGACCGGGCCCTCTTTCCGGAAAGCCTGGCGTCGTTTGTCCGGGGGGCCATTCCTGCCGGGGTGGAGACGGTAACCTGGGGGGGGGCGACCGGGAAGGTCCGGTGGGTGGGGGAGGGGATCAAGGCTTTATCGGCCGGGGGCGAGGAGATCATCTGCCGCCGGGAGGAAATCGCCGGTTTCGGCCCGGCCTTCCGGGATAACGCTCTGGCCGCGGCCGCCGCCGCCCGGACCGAGGGGGTGAAGGCCGGGGATATCGCCGCGGTTTTAAAGACGTTTCCGGGCATCCCCCACCGGTTGGAATTTGTCGCCGAAGCAGGGGGGGTCAAATTTTACAACGACTCCAAATCGACCAACCCGGCCGCGGCCGCAGCGGCTCTTCGGGCTTTCTCCCGGCCGGTCATCTGGCTGGCCGGAGGGAGCGATAAGAATCTGGACTTCTCCGGCCTGGCGGAGTCCTGGCCGGGGCGGGTGAAACGGGCGATTTTCCTGGGGGAGACCCGGGATAAACTGCGGGCGCTGGCGGAGGGAATAGTTCCTTGTCAGGTCGTCGCCAGCCTGGAAGAGGCGGTCCGCGCGGCTTGGCAGTCGGCCGAACCGGGGGAGGTCATCCTCCTTTCTCCCGGCTGCGCCAGTTTCGACATGTTTGAGAACTACCGGGAGCGGGGGAATCTGTTCAAATCCCTTATCGAACGTTTGGTCACGCGGGATCGGGTTAATCAATCGGTTCGGGATCGAGGTCGCGAACCGGCAATAGAAGTGGTTGATTGGATAACCCCGCAAGGGGAAGGAGGAGAGAGATGAGTAAAACCAGGATGATATTTTACGGCGCGCTGGGCTCATTGGTCTCGGTGCTGATTTGGAGCTTCATTGGCGGTTGCCATACCTCCACCCCGGATGTTTCCGTCCCGCCCCCGGCCGAGGAGATCGCTCCGGAGGAGATTGTCCCGGCGGCGGAGATCAGCGAGGAGACCCTGGTCGAGGAGGGAATCATCACCGCCGACCAGCCCGCGGCTCCGGTGGAACCGGAGGTGGTTCCGGATCAACCGGCCGCGAAGGCGGCCGAACCGGTCCCGAAAACCGCCGTCGCCAGTTTGGAGACACCCTCCCCGCGGCTGCACAAGGTGGAAAAGGGCGAAACTCTCTGGGGAATCAGCCGGCAGTATGGGGTTTCCCTGGACTCGATTGTCCAAGCCAACCAGCTCGACAATCCCGATCGACTCTCCTTGGGCCAGGAGCTGGTTATCCCCGATAGTTCCGACTGACCGAGTGAGCCGCCGACCGATAAACCTGACCGCCCGTCCCGAAGACGGAGCCGGGCAGGGAATTAGTTCCCTGCCCCTGATCCTCCTTTCCCTGGTGGCGGCCCTGATCGGGATCGGTCTGCTGATGATCTACAGTTCATCCACGGTCTATGCCCGGGACGCTTACGGCGACCGTTATTTCATCATCCGGCACCAGCTGATCTGGCTGGGAACTGGCCTGGTCGCGGGGATTGTTGCCGCCCGGATCGACTATCACTGGTGGCAGCGGCACAGCCGGCTATTTCTCCTGGCCGGAATTCTTCTACTGGCGGCGGTCTTTATCCCCGGCCTGGGGCGGAGCGGGGGAGGGGCCCAACGCTGGTTGCAGCTGGGAGGGGTGAGTTTCCAGCCAGCGGAAGTGGTGAAATACCTGTTGATTATCTATCTGGCCGACCTCCTTTCCCGTCGCCAGAAGGAGATTACCCGATTGTGCTCGGGGTTCCTTCCGCCTCTGGGGGTGATCGCTCTCCTCGCCGGCCTGGTGGTGATTCAGCCCGACCTGGGAACCGCTTTGAGCCTGGGGGTCATCGGATTGCTGATGATTTACCTCGGCGGGGGGCGTCTGGCTCACCTTGGATTATTGGTCCTGGCGTCCCTGCCGGTTCTGGTCCTGATGGTGATCCGGGTCGGTTACCGGATGCGGAGAATACTGGCCTTCATTGATCCCTGGGCCGATCCCCAGGGGACCGGGTTCCAGATAATTCAGTCGCTGATCGCCCTGGGCTCGGGAGGTCCCACCGGATTGGGTCTGGGTGAAAGCCGGCAGAAACTTTTCTACCTCCCCGCCGCCACCACCGACTTCATCTTCTCCATCCTGGGCGAGGAGCTGGGGTTTATCGGGACCGGTCTGACCGTCGCCCTGACCGTGGGGCTCCTGATCGTTGGATTCCGGATTGCCTCCCGCTCCCGGGATCTCTTCGGCCAGCTTCTCGCCCAGGGGGTGACGGCAATGCTCGTCATCCAGGCCCTGATCAATATGGGAGTCGCCTGCGGGATGCTTCCGACCAAGGGGCTGCCGTTTCCCTTTGTCAGTTACGGCGGTTCCAACCTTCTGGCCAGCTGCCTGGCGGTGGGGATCCTGATCTCGATTGCTTCCCACCGGGAGACCGCCGGCCGCCGCCGTAATCATCGGGGGGCGGTATGCCTCTTCAAATCGAGAACCGGGGAACGCTAATGAGTAACCGCGAAATTTGTCCGTATTTTGAGAACTGTCTGATCAGTAATCTACTCAAGTCCATTGAAGTGCCGGAGGTTTTGCGCTATTGCGCCGGCAACTACCGGAACTGCCGTTACCTTCCGCAAATGGCCCGGCGTCGTTCCTTCGAGGAGAGATGGGAAAAGGCGGAATTATGAAACTGGCCTTTGCCGGCGGCGGCACCGGAGGACATCTGGCTCCGGCCATTGCCCTGCTGGAGGAAATCCGGGCCCGGAAAACCGACGGTGGAAGTCTTTTCCTCACCTCCGGCCCGGCCGCCGAAGACCTCCTCCGATCCGCTCCCGGCAGTCAGGTATTTCCGATACCGGCCGCTTCGTTCACCCTCCGCCGCCCCGGGCAGATTCCCGCCCGGTTGTTACTGAATTGGCGGGGGTATCGCCGGGCGATCAAGATCTTCCGTCGGTTTCGTCCCGACCTGGTGATCGGCCTGGGGGGATATGTTTCGCTTCCCCCGGTTCTGGCCGCTCGCCGTTTGAAGATTCCGGCGGTCTGCCACGAACAGAACCGGATTCTGGGCCGGGCCAACCGGTTTCTGGCCCGGGGGCCGGTCCGGTTGATTACCGCCTTCCCGCTTTCCGGGGTGACGCCCGGCAGCGGCCGGGCGGTCTGCTTGGGCGCTCCGATCCGCCGGGCGGCCCGGGAGCCGATCCCGGAAGGGGAGATCGCGTCCTGGGGACTGGAGCCGGGGAGATTCACCCTCCTGGTGCTCGGGGGAAGCCGGGGGGCGCGTCCGCTCAACCGCCTGCTGGAGGAGTCGGCCACCTCCCTGGCGGATGCGGCTCTGGAAGAGAAAATCCAGATCATCCATGCCGCCGGCCGGGAGGACAGTGAACGGCTTAAACGGGCCTACGGGAAGGCCGGCCTGGCCGCCGCCGTCTTCCCCGGCCTGGAGAAGATCGGCTGGGCCTACAGCCTGTCCGATCTGGCGGTGAGCCGGGCCGGGGGAGCAACCTTGAGCGAGCTGGTCGCCTGGGGAATACCCGCCATCCTCGTTCCTTACCCCTACGCCACCGAGGATCATCAGCTGGCCAACGCCCGTTATTTCCAGCGGGCGGGCGCGGCCGTTCTCTATCCGGAACCGGAGCTCACCGTGCCGGTCCTGGTCGAACGGATCAAACTGTTCCGTTCCGATCCGGAAATGCGTCGGAAGATGGCCGCATCCGCCCGGAGACTCCACCGCCCCGCCGCCGCGGGAGAGATCATCGATTATCTGAAGCGCTTGATAGCTGATTATGATCAACTCGGCTGAAAGATTGATAGTTTTCGGGCGTCCCGACGTTGAGTCAGTCCATCTGGTCGGGATCGGCGGCGCGGGGATGAGCGCTCTCGCCCGGATTCTTTTGACTCTCGGCTTTACGGTAACCGGATCCGACCTTAAAACTTCCGGACAGACCGAGCGGCTCTCCCGCCGGGGGGCTCGGATCCGGCTGGGGCATGGGACCGACCTGCCCGGCCGGCCTGACCTGTTGGTCTACTCCTCCGCCGTGGCCGTCGACAACCCGGAGCTGGCCCGGGCCCGGCAGCAGGGGATCGGGGTACTCCATCGTTCCCAGCTCTTGGCCGGTTTGAGCCGCCTAAAACCAACGGTGGCGATCGCCGGGAGCCACGGCAAGACAACCACCGCCGCTTTGATTTCTTGGATCCTGGTCACCGCCGGTCGGCAACCTTCCCTGGCCCTGGGCGGGGAGGTGCTCGGTCTCGAAGACCATCCCGGCTGGGACAGGGGGGATCTTCTGGTGGTGGAGGCGGACGAGAGCGACGGGTCTCTTTCCCGTCTCTCCCCCCGGACGGAGGTTATTACCGGTCTCGACCTCGATCACGTTGATTATTATTCCAGCTGGGACAAGCTGATCCTGACCTTCAGCGATTTTGTCGGCCGCCTGCCCGCCGGCGGCCTTTTGGTGATCGAGGAGAACACTCCCCACCTCCATCGCCTGGTCCGCGGGGACTTCCGGGTGGTGACCTACGGTCTCGGAGAAGGCGCCCTGATCCGGGGCCGTCTGATATCTCTGGACGGCAGCGGCAGCCGCTTTGCCGTCTCTCGTTCCGGCTGGCATCTGGGCGAGGCGCGGTTCCCCCAGCTCGGGCGTTGCGGGGTGATCAACTGCCTGGGGGCGATTGCCTTCTGCCGGGAAGAAGGTCTCTCCTTCGAGGAGATCAGCCGGGGTCTGGAAACTTTTCCCGGCGTCCGGCGCCGGCTGGAAGTCAAGATCCGGGAGCCGTTCCTCCTGATCGAGGATTACGCTCACCACCCGGCCGAGATCACCGCCGCCCTGGAGGCGGTCCGTTCGGCCCGCCCGAATAGGATCTGGTGCGTCTTTCAGCCGCATCGTTACAGCCGGACCCGCCACTTCGCCCAGGACCTGGCCGAGTCCTTGCTCGAGTCGGATAGGATCATCCTCGCCGATCTCTACCCGGCCTTTGAACCGCCCCTGCCCGGGGTGGATTCCCGGCTTCTCCTGGAAAAGCTTCTCCAGAGGGAACGGGCCGATGCCCGGCTTCTGGAACGTTCCGCCATCCGCGCCCTGCTCGAGCGGGAGGTGCGGCCGGGCGATGCGGTGGTGATTATGGGAGCGGGAGATATCGGTTCCCTGGCGGGCGAACTGGCCGCGGCCTGGGGGAGGGAGAAAGACACCACTGCGCCGGCGCAGTCGAGCCGGCCGCGAAAAACCGCACCGTCTTCCGGGACCGGCGGCGGGGAGGTCCGGCGATGAGTGGGGACAAGGAAGCAAAATTCCCCGCCGCCCGGATACCCGGTCCCGCCGAGACCGGATTGATCGGGATTCTCCTCGGCGGACCCTCGGCCGAGCGCGAGATTTCGCTGAAATCGGGGCGGGCGGTCTCTCGGGCGCTCCGGGAGGCGGGCTATTCCGTGGTGGAGATCGGGGAGAAGGAGGAGGTCAGATCCGGGTTGAGATCCCATGCCCTCGCTGTTGCCTTTATCGCCCTCCACGGGCGGTTCGGGGAAGATGGAGAGGTCCAGAAGATGCTGGAGGGGATGAATATCCCCTATACCGGATCCGGCGTGGTCGCCAGCCGGCGGGCGATGAGCAAGGCGGAATCCCGGCGGTTGTTTGCGGCGGCCGGTCTCCCGGTCGCCTCTGGCCGGATTTACGAGTCCGGCCCGGGTCCCCGGAGGTCACCATTACCCTTTCCGGTGGTGGTGAAACCGGCCCGGGAGGGATCGAGCATCGGGCTGAGTCTGGCCCGGAATCCAGCGGAATTTCGGGAGGCGGTGGCCCGGGCCCGGGATCACGACCGGCAGATCCTGGTGGAAGAGTACATCCCGGGGCGGGAGTTGACGGTCGGGGTGCTTGATGACCGGCCGCTGCCCCTGGTCGAGATCCGGCCTTCCAACCCGTTTTTTGATTTCGAGGCCAAATACGTCCCGGGTCGCTCGGAGTTCGAGGTCCCGGCCCGGCTCCCGGCCGGCCGCTACCGGGAGATACAACAACTGGGGCTGGCCGCTCACCGGGTTCTCGGTTGCTTCTCATATTCCCGAACGGATATCATCCTGGGACTCGACGGCCGGCCGCGCCTTCTGGAGGTCAATACCATCCCCGGTTTTACCGCCACCAGCCTCCTGCCGCAGTCGGCGGCCGCGGCCGGGATCGATTTTACCGCTCTCTGCCAGCGCCTGCTGGCCGCCGCTCTGACCCGGGGGAATTATCGGAGAGGGGAAACCGCCGCGGTGGAAGCAGTTTAACCCGATTTATGAATAAATCGGCTTATTGAAAATTAGGTTGCCCGGAAATCTATGAGCAAGAGAAAAGGTGTAAGTAC
>CAZPMN010000001.1:0-181545 GCA_964587835.1 uncultured bacterium | reverse complement strand
CATCCCCTCCCGCCTTGCCCCAGTAAGCCCGGGTCACCCCCCGGATCGCCCAGAGCCCCGAGGAGGGGCGGTAGACCCCGATGTCGGAGACCCCGTTCCCGTTATAGTCGTAGATCCAGGGAGGCGGATCCGGGGTAGCCGTTGGGCCCGGGGTGGGCGAAGGGACTGTACCGAACGGAGCGGTCATCCCGTAATCCAACCAGGTATTGCCCTGCTTGTCCGGGTAATACAACCGCCCGGTGCCGGTACCGAAGATCGCGGCCAGGTAGATCCGGATTGACTGGCTTCCGTCATAAGTCAGAGTCAGATAGTCACCGGTATGGATATTCCAGGGCTCCTGGCCTGGAACCAGCCGCAGGCGAAGCCGGTAATGGACATCGTCAATTTCTTGCACGTGGTATTGATTCTGGTTGTCCTGGATGAATCCCCAGTGATCGGTGAAACGGGTATATCCCGAACCGGTCGTCAATGTCTCCGCCTGAAAGTAATAAGTCCAGCCGGCCGGCTGGGTTGAGCGCGTCCAATTGATGTCCGCATCCTCGAGGTGTCTTATACAGAGGGCGTTGTCATAGATCGGCGTCGGGGTAATCGATGGCGTGGGGGTAACCGATGGAGTCGGAGTCACCGAAGGGGTGGGAGTGATCCACTTAAGCCGGGAGAGAAAGGCGTCCGGGGCGGTGGCCAGTCCCGGCTGGAAGGGGGCCTCTGTCGGAAAGTCGGTGGAGGAGGTGGCCCCGGCCAGGTAGCCCCAGCGCTGGGAATCGACAGCTACGGCGTATCCGGTGTCCGCCCCGCTCCCCCCGAGATAGGTGGAGAGGAAGAGAGCGGAGCCGGAGGGTTCGAAGACGGTGAGGAAGGCGGACGTGGTTCCGCCGAGGGTCGCAGGGTAAGCGTTCTCGGTCGGAAAGTCCGTCGAGGCGGTGGAGCCCGTCAGGTAAACCCGCCCCCAATTGTCGAGCGCGAGCCCTTTTCCCACTGCACCGCTGCCCACTTCACCTCCAATGAATTCGTTGCCGGTACCGCCAAGGTAGCTGGAAGAGATAAGAGTACTGCCCGAGGAGGAGAATCGGGTCAAAAAAGCATCGTAGTTCGTCCCCGACCGGGCAGACTGGAAAGGGTTAATGGTGGGGAAGTTGTCAGAGAAGGTATTCCCGGACAGGTAAACCGACCCGTCCTCGCCCAGAACAACCCCCACGGCATAATCGTTATTCCCCCCTCCAAGATAGGTGGATGAGATCAACGACGAACCGGGAGAAGAGAAGCGCGTCAGAAAGGCGTCATAATTTCCCCGCGCGGACGGGTAGGCGTTGCGGGTAGGAAAATTACCCGACTTCGTGTAGCCGGCCAGGTAAACCGACCCGTCGGGGCCGACCGCCAGGTCGTTGGCCCGGTCAACGTCATTCCCCCCCAGATAGGTGGAGAAGACCAAGGTCGCTCCGGAAGAGTCGAACCGGGTGAGGAAGGCGGCGCTCCCCCCGGGCCCGGAAGCCTGGTAGGGGGTCTCGGTCGGGAAATCGGCCGAGGCGGTGTACCCGGTAACGTAAAAGTCGCCGCCAAAGACCGCGATCCCCATCCCCATATCGGAACCGGCACCCCCCAGGTAGGTGGAGTAATCGAGGTTGCCTGCGGCGTCGAGGCGGGAAACGAAAACATCGTTGTCCCCTCCAGAGGCACCTTGGTAGGCGCTGACGACCGGGAAGTCGCCGGAGGCGGTCCAGCCGCAGAGATAATAGTAACCGTTGTCTTCATCGAGGGCGATGTCGTAAGCCCATTCGGCCCCGATTCCCCCTAAATAAGTAGAAAATAGCAGCGCGGAACCGTCGGGGGAAAAGGCACTGATAAAGGCGTCGTTCGAACCGGAGGAAGCGGGCTGCTGGCAGAGATTGGCGGTGGGGAAATCGGTGGAGAGGGTGGATCCGACGACAAAGGCCCGCCGGGCGGAGTCAACCGCGACGGCATAACCCTGGTCGGCCCCATCTCCCCCCAGGTAGGTTGAATAGTCGAGGTGAAATTCGCCGGCCAATCCAGTACAGGCAACCAATAATGCCGACAGGATAAGTACCGCCAGGATGTTCGATTTGATACCCATAGTCCAATAAGAAGCGGGCCGCGATTTATCGGGGTGAAGCGATCTCTTCACCAGCAAAAGATTGAGATTGCTTCGTCGCTGTGCTCCTCGCAATGACACTGAACATACGTTTCTAATTAAGCCTAACCTTATATTAATAATACACCTACTCCGTGAATGGGTCAAGCCGGGAAAGTAACCGGGGAAGGCAGTAAAAGGCAGCAGCCAGACCATCACTTCATAAACCGTCCCATCTCCTCCAGGGCGGGGAGGAGGTAGCGGGACTTCTCCCGGCGGGCCAATTCCGGATCCTCGAGCGGCCGATAGCGGTTATCCACCGTCTCCGACTGCAGGACGTTGTAAGCCTCGACGGAGAAGAGCATCCGAACCTCGGGGGTGATCAGGCAGCAGTCGTCCCAGCCGGCCAGGACCAGGGCCCGATCCCCGGGGGGATCGAAGAGATCGGCGCCCAGGGTGTAGAGAGCGGGGTCGTTCTCATCGCCGAGGATTTTCAGGATCGTTCCCGGGACGTCAAGATGACTGGTCAGGGCGGTGATCTTCCGGGGGGGGGCCTGTCCGGGGATCCAGAGGACCAGGGGAACTTTGACCTGGTAATCGGTAAAGGCCGCGTTATGTCCGTAGTAACCGTGCTCCCAGAATTCCTGGCCGTGGTCGCCGGTGATCACGACCACGGTGTTCTGTAACCGGCCGGACGCCTCCAGTCCTTCCAGGATCCTTCCGACGTTATAATCGACGTAGTGGATCGAGTTGCGATAGCTGTTGAAGATAGCCTCCCGGTCCTCCTCAAGGTCGGTTCTGAGAAAACTGACCGATTCGAGACAGGGCTCGAACTTCCGAAACTCTTCGGGAAAGGTGTAAGGGGTATGCGGAGCGTCCAGGAAGAAGAAACTGAAGAAAGGCCTGCCGTCAGGAAGCTCTTCCAGCCAGGTCAACCAACGGTCAACCATTATCCGATCCCTCTCCCCGGAATTCTGGCCTGGGATGCGGTCGTCGATCTCAGTCTCCAGGTCAACAAAGACCGTCCGTCGGAATTCCGGGTAATTGAGGGAGGTGGAGGACATCACCTTGAATCGATAGTCGTTGTATTTCAACTGCCCGATCAAAACCGGACCCTTGCGCTCGCTGAGAATCTGGTGCCAGTAAGTGCCATAGAGTCCGTAAAAGAGGCCGAAAGTCCCGAAGCGTGAGGTACAGCCACCGGAAAAGTGGTTGAGAAAAGTGTTCGCCCTTTCGCTGAAGGCGGACAGGCGGGGGGTGGTCTCCGGGCTGAGCATATCGAACCGGAGACTTTCGACCAGGATGAAGACCACATTGTAGGGACGGGATAGTTCGTGATAACGGAAACCCGGCCGGGGATACTCCAGCCGGGAAAGTGCCGGAAGCCGGGCGGTGGATTGATCATATTCCGGCACGGAACCGAGGAGACCACCCAGGAGCCGGTTGAAGGTTATCGGCCGATAGAAGGGAAGGACTTTCTCGTAGCGGGTGATCGGGGTGAAGTTATAGAAATCGGCCACCCCAAAGGAGATCTTTTCGGCCAGGGTGAGCAGGACGATCAGGAAAACCGCCATTAGGATCCGCCGGGGCCGGGTCGCTCGCCAGAGCCGGTCCCGCCGGGAGAGGCGGCGGAGGAGAAAACCGAAGAGCAAGTACTGGAGGATCAGGAGGGCGATCACGGCCAGGGAGGAGACGGTCCAGTCAAAGGCGGAGAAGCGGACCGAGTCCCAGTAGCCGGGGGTGGTCATCGCCTCGAGGGTGAGCCGGCTCAAGTGGAACTTGAAGTGGGCGTAAACCCGGATGTCGACGAAGATCACCAGCTGGCCCAGGGTGAAGATGACCGGTGCCAGGATCCTGACCAGAATCCGAAAGCGGAAGAGGAGGAAGAACAGGGACGCCAGCAGGGAGAGGATCAGGCCGAGGAGGAAGAAATGTGCGAGGTAGGCGGCGGCGCGGAAGGCGATCTCCAGGAAACCCACCGGGGGGAAGGAGAGGTAGTTCCAGCCGTTGAGGAGAAAGAGCAGGGAGTTGAGCCCCCCGGAGAGGAAGATGGCCCGATAGAATACTCCTCGCCGGGGCGCCAACGCCCGATCTTTCTCTGCTGATTTCTTCATTTAGCCGCTCTCCGGATACCGGAGCAGGTTAGTATAGCACAATCGACAAGTTGACAACATCTAACCGGGAATCTATTCGGAAGAATATTCGTGCCGGGGGGGCGGGCGGCGGTATCCCTTGACAGGGTCCTTTAGGGGCGGATAGAATCCTGGTTTTTCGCTGGGGCAGGGACAGCGAGCCCAGTTCGCCGAAATCCGGAGAGCGGGGGGCCGAACGGCCGCGGCATTTCAGAGCAAAAACAATTCAGCCCGGGAGGTGGCGATGAGACCGTACGAGATCATTATGAAGAAAAGAAACGGGGAGGCTCTCTCCTCGGAAGAGATCATCTTCTTTATCGAGGGTTACACAAAAGGCGACATCCCCGATTACCAGATGGCGGCACTGATGATGGCGATCTTCATCCGCGGGATGGGGGCGGAGGAGTCCACCGCCCTGACCAAAGCGATGCTCGACTCCGGAGATAAGATCGACCTCTCCGAGATCAAGGCGGTCAAGGTGGACAAGCACAGCACAGGGGGGGTCGGCGACAAGGTCAGCCTGGTCCTGGCGCCCCTGGTCGCCTCGCTGGGAATCCCGGTCCCGATGATGAGCGGCCGGGGGCTGGGACATACCGGCGGGACCCTCGACAAGCTGGAGGCGATCCCCGGGTTCCGGGTCGACCTCACGGAAGAGGAGTACATCGAGCAGGTGAAGAGAATCGGGGTGGCGATCATCGGCCAGACCAAGTCGCTGGCCCCGGCTGACAAGAAGATGTACGCTCTGAGAGACGTCACCGCCACGGTGGACAGCATCCCCCTGATCGCCGGCTCGATTATGTCCAAGAAACTGGCCGCCGGGCCGGATGCTTTTGTCTTTGATGTCAAGACCGGACGAGGCGCCTTTATGGCCACCCTGGAGATGGCCGAGGAGATGGCCCGGACCCTGGTCGATATCGCCATCCTGAGCGGGAAACAGGCCCAGGCCCTGATCACCGATATGAACCAGCCGCTGGGTTTCTACGCCGGGAACGCCCTGGAGATCTTCGAGACCGTCGCCTGCCTCAAGGGCGAAGGCCCCGAAGACCTGATGACCGTGGTGATGGAGATCGCCGGGATGATGGTGGAGATGGGGGGGAAGGCCGATTCCGTCGGCGAGGGGAAGAAACTGGCCGAAGAAGCACTGGCCGATGGCCGGGGCCTGGCCAAGTTCAAGGAAATGGTCGCCGCCCAGGGTGGAGACAACGCCTACATCGACGACCCCGGACTCTTTCCGGAAGCTGGAAAAAAGATCCCGATCCGGACCGAAAAGGATGGCTACGTCCACGCGATCGATACCCTGGAGATGGGGATGATCGGAGTGGCCCTGGGGGCCGGGCGGGAGAAGACCGAGGACAAGATCGATATGTCCGCCGGGATTATCTTCTCGGCCAAGGTCGCCGACCGGGTTGCCGCCGGAGATACCCTCCTCACCCTCTTCACCAACCGTGAGGAGGGCCTGGAGGCGATCGCCGACCGGGCCCGAAAAGCGGTCACGGTTGAGGATGCTCCGTGCCGGCCTTATCCGATCATCTACAAGGTGGTTGACAGGGAAGGCATTCACGATTATTCTTGAGCACACTTGCGGCCGACTGCGGGCCCGCTCCGGCGGTCGGTTTTTCCGGAATGAACCGAGCAGTTGAATATTGACGGCCTGGCCCCGTCAAATTTAATCGACCCAACTTTCTGAAACAAGGAGGCCGTTATGGGAAGCGCGAAGGGCCTTATCTACCTCCTCCTGGTTGCCGCCCTGGCTGGAGCCGCCGTTCTGGTTCTCAACCAGAATTACCGCCGGGATTATAACCTGGTCTCCAACCGCAATTTTTACTCCGCCCTGGCCAAGAACTGAAGTCACAATCAATTCGGGGGTCGCTTGATGCAGACTTACATCGTTTCTTTCGCCTCGTTTTTGGCCGTCGGAATCGTGATGCAGCTGATCCATTCCGGCTCCGAGCAACTTTACACCCCGGCCCTGGTCGCGGCCGGCTTCATCCTTGCCGGAAGCGTTATCGCCTTTTTCTATCGCTCCCGGGTGCTGGCCTTCCTCCTCTTCTGCGCCGCCGTCTGCGTGGTTATGCTGGCCCTCCCGGCCGACCACTCCCTCGACATCTACCTGATGGGGATATTCGTGCTCCTGCTGCTGACCTCGATTCTTCTCGGGTTCATCAAGCAGAAGCCGCTGCCGGTCTGGATCCTCTCCGCCCTGGTTCTGGGCTACGGTTTGACCCGGATCCACCTCGACACCACCTCCCCGCACCACCTGGTCCACTGGGGCGGTGACGACCGCAACACCCAGAGCGTGGTCTACGGGATTATCGTCAAGGAACCGGAAGTCCGACCGGAGAACAAAGATACCCGGCTGGCCATCGAACCCTCCCTGGTGGTCAAGATCGACCGGCGGCCCGACGGGCGGCAGACCCTGGCCGCGATCATCGCCGAACTGCTGGCCCTCGACCGGGAGTGGGAGAGCGAGGAAGAGGCGCTCCTCGCGCTGGTTCGGGTCCGGGACCGGCTGGCGCGGGATCCGAACACGGACCCGGTCAAGGCGATCATCGCTGAGTTCGCTGACGGGGAATTCACCCCCACCCCGCAGGATATCGATCGAATCCAGATGGCCCTGGAAGAGGCGGGCCCGCCTGATCCGAAAGAAGGCTGGATGGGCCGGGTCACCCAGGGCTGGCTCCTCTGCCGCGTCTTCGACGCCGATATGAACCGGGAGGAGGTCTATCCCCTGGTCTCCCGGCACCAGGCCTACGGTGACACGGTGAAAATCACCGCCCCCGTCCAGACCCCGCCCACCGCCGAAAACCCGGGCGGATTTAACTACCGGGCCTACCTGGAATCGGTCAACACTTATGCCCTGTCCACGATCCGGGGCCGGGAGAACTGGACGACCAAAGAACTGGACACCATCGAGATCATCCGGGAGAACATCGGCAACCCGGCCATTTACACCTGTATGTCGATCAAGTACGACCTGCTGGAGGTCATCCGCCAGACCACCCCCTTTCCGGAGTCAGGCTTCCTCTCCGGGATCTTCATCGGGCTGCGGCAGGGCGTCCCGGACAAGATCGTCAAAGACTCCCAGGCCGCGGGTACGGCTCACGTCTTCGCGGTCTCCGGGCTGCACGTGACGATCATCGCCGGGCTGCTGTTGCTGATCTTCAACCAGACCCCGATCCCGAAATCGATCTGGGCCCCGATTGCGGTCCTCTTCCTGATCATCTTCACCATCATCACCGGAGGGCGGCCCTCGACCCTGCGGGCGGCCACCATGAACAGTTTCGTGCTCATCTTCTTCACCTATTTCGGAAAGAACATCGCCAAATCGCTGGTGATGGCGATCTGCTTCGCCGCCATCGTGATCATCTGCTTCATGCCGGCCGGCTACGGCGGACCCCTGATCCTGGACTCGGCCTCCTTCCTGATGTCCTTCTCCGCCGTCCTCTTTCTCGGGATGCTCAGCGGGCCGGTGGAGGACTTTTTCAACTACAAGCTCAACAACCTCCATAGCCTGGTGACCGCGGCCGCGATCGTGGTCTGGATCGGATTGATTTTCATGAATCTGGGTAATCCCCTGGGCATCTTCCGGGCCCGGCTCTTCTGGGGATTTCTGATCGCCATCCCGGTCGCCTTCGGGATCCAGCAGGTGATCCCTTTCCGCCCCGCCTTCCGCAAGATTCCCGGACGGTGGCTGAGAACCTTTATCGCCGCCCAGGCCGCCATCCAGTGCAGCATCATCCCGCTCTCGATGGTGATCTTCCACCGGATGTCGCTGGCCGCCCCCTTCGCCAACTTCATCGCCATCCCCCTGATCGGGGTCATCCTCCCCCTGGGCATGATCGCCACCCTGATCGGTTTCATCCCCCTGATCGGGATCCATATCGCCCTGGTGCTGACCGCCGCCAACTGGATCGGGATGCACTTCTTCATCGTGATGGATGACTTCTTCGCCCGGGTCCTTCCCTACCCCCAGATGCCGAAACCTTCGGCGCCGCCCCTGGTTGCCTTCTATCTGCTGGTCGCTTTCTTCATCTACCGCGAGAAGATCGTTCTCAACCTGAAGATCGCCTTTGTCCGGGTAAAAGACTCCCTCTCCGACCGGAGCTGCCGGCTGCGGGCTTTCGCCGCCCTGGCCGCGCTGCTGATCGCCGCCGTTACCTTTACTACCGGCTTCATCGCCTCCCGAACCCCGGAATTGAAGGTGATGATCTTCTCGATGGGCTGGACGGATGGGATGGCATCCCTGATCCGAACCCCGAACGGGAAGAATATCCTGGTCGACGGGGGGACGGAAGAGTGGAGCTTTTACCGGGACCGCTATTCCTACCTTAACCAGGGACAGCGAACGGTGGAGGAAGTCCTCCTCGCGGAACGCGTCATCTCCTTTGATGCGGTCGTCTGCTCCAACCCCGACCAGCGCCTTCTCGGCGGTCTCAACTACATCGTGGGCTCCGACGATTATCACATCAATCGGCTCTATACCCCGATTCCCCCCTCGGAATTCGGTCCCGGAGACATCAGCCTGGAGCGGTTTGAAATCGCCCTGGCCCCCCGGAACCGGGGTGAATCAGAGCACTGGTACCAAGTCCTCCTTCTCAACCAGATTGAACCGTTGGAGACAATGGATTTCATCAAGCACTTCCGCCGGATCCCCGAGGAGAGGCTCAACGCCGCCATCAACGGGCTGCCTCCGGGCCCCTCCGCCCGCTACGACCCGAAAAAGATTACCCGCGAAGCCATCGATACCTTCAACGAAAAGGAAACGGCGGCCCGTCAGGAACTGATCGACTCGATCATCTCCACCAGGGAGTGGCTCTATCCGAACCAGGAGGTCACGGTGGCCGAAGCCGAAGCCCTGGCCGAAAAATGGGACTTCGACCTTCTTCCCGCCGAGGAGTACCACGGGTTTGTCTCCAACCTTCCCCAGCCTATCCAGTGGCTGGTCTGGGAGGAAGCCGGGGTGCTCGAAGAACCGGCGGAGCTGATCGCCTACCGAATGGAACTGTACGACAAGTTTGTCGCCGCGGTTCGGTTCGAAAGCGACAACCCATCGGATACCCTCTATAGAGGCGAGGAAACCTTCCTCCAGTATCACCGGTTCATCTTCGCCGCCTGGAGGAAGAATATCCCACTCCTGACCGCCCGCCAGGGGATTGACATCATCGATCCGGCGACCGTCCGGGGAGTCGAATTCGAGATCAAGGTTCTCAACCCCGGCCGGGAACTGGTCAAGGGAAAGTACATCAGCAACGTCAACTCGGTGGTCCTCCGGATCAGCTACGGTGAGGTTTCCCTGCTCCTGCCCAGCCTGCTCGACAATGATGGTTTCAACAACCTGGCCCAGAACGTGCGGGACTTCAAGAGTACCATCTACCTGGCTCCCCAGTTCGGCAAGGGCGGACGCTACTTCGACCCCCTCTCCCCTATCCAGCTGATCGACCCCCAGGTGGCGATCTTCCAGTACCCGGGTGGCGCCTTCGGGCGGGAGGATAAGAATTTCCAGTCCGCCTGGGAATTCTGCCGGGCCCGGGACATAACCGCTTACAACACCAAGGAGATGGGGGCGGTGATCGTCTACAGCGACGGTGAAAGCTACCGGATCGAAACCGCCCTCAAGGTCCTGGGGGAGGAAGCCGACTCCATCCTGGTAACCGAAGAGGTCACCGGGGGGATGTGAGCTATCCCGGCACCGGCACAGCGATTTTCTGGAAAGAAGAGATGAAATGGAAACCGAGCCTGGCTTCGATCCTCCTGCTGTCCCTGGGACTGCTGATCCTGCCCGTCCTGAGTGCGAACGGACAGGGACGGATCGATGTCAATTCCGCCGGCAGCGGGGAGTTGCAGACCCTGGACGGGGTCGGTCCCCGGGTGGCGATGAAGTTCATCGCCGAACGGGAAGCCAACGGACCCTACCGTTCCCTGGCCGATCTCCAGCGCAGGGTACTGGGGGTGGATGACCGGATGCTTGAATCACTCCGCCGGCAGGGACTCTACGCCGGGGCAACGGGCAAAGGCCGCTAAAAAAGCCTGGCCTGAATTTCAGACCGTGATATAGTTATTTATCGGCAACCCAGCCGGATATGACGCCGGTTCCGGCTCATATCGCGGCTCCAAGTCGCGGCGCCGCGGTGGCGCCGCTGGTAAATCAATCCCCGCCCGGCGGGGACAAACGAAAGGAGGAACCACGCATGAGATCTTTTATCGCATGCTCGATGGCGGTGCTCTTCGCTTTGGCGATCACCGCTCCTTTGCTGGCCGAGATTGATGTCAATACCGCCAGCTCCGCGGAACTGCAGTCGGTCAAGGGGATCGGCCCCGCGACCGCCCAGAAGATCATTGATGACCGGGATGCCAACGGCCCCTTCAACAGCATCAATGACGTGGTCCGGGTCAAGGGGATCGGCGAGAAGACGCTGCAGAAGATGATTGAGTCGGGCCTGGTCTGCAATCCACCGATGGCTCCGGCAGCCGAGTAATTTAATCTATCATAAGCCGGGCGCCCCCGGGCGCCCGGCTTATGATAGGATAACTCTGTTTCCCGCAGCCAAATAAAATAATGAGTTCATTCTTATCCAGGCTGAAATATCTGCTCCCCGCAGCGTTGGCCGTACTCTGCCTTCTTTCTTGCGCGGAGGGCTTCGCCCTGGAGGGGGAGAACCTGCTCAAGGTCACCTTTCTCGACGTCCGGCAGGGGGACTCCACGCTGATCCAGACCCCGGACGGGAAGGTGATCCTGATTGACGGGGGCCAGTCGGCCACCCGTTACTCCCATTTCGATGCCGGCCTGGAAGTCGTCCTCCCCTATCTGGAACAGGAGGGAATCAAGAAGATCGATATGGTGGTCATCACCCACCCGGATTACGATCACGTCGGCGGACTGGTTGAGGTGGTCAACAGCGGGATCCCGATCGGGATAATCTACGACACCGGAATCCCCCACACCACCAATGTCTACAACAAGCTCCTTGACTCAATCAAATCCCGGAAAATCCCGCTCAAGATCCCGGAGAAGGGAGAGTTTCTCGACTGGGGGGACCGGGTGACTGCCCAGGTTATTGCTCCCCAGGTCCCACCGGAAAAGAGGAAGTACGAAACCAACCTGAACGAGCATTCGATCGTTATCCGGCTGGAGTATGGCGATATCTCCTTCCTCCTCACCGGAGACTGCGAGCACGGTTGCGAGAATATAATCCTCTCCAGCGGGGCTCCGGTGAAGTCCACCGTACTCAAGGCGGGCCATCACGGATCCAAGACAGCCTCCGGCTCCCTCATCTACTACCTGACCGATCCGGAGGTAGTCGTCATCTCCGCCGGCAAGAGAAACAAATTCGACCATCCCCATTGGGAGCCGATGAAGCTCTTCAGGGAATCAGGGGCCGAAATCTGGCGGACTGACTATCACGGAAATGTCACGGTTCTGACCGACGGGGAAGGCTACGAGGTAACCGGTGAATACTCGGCCGCGGCTGAAGGCGCCGACGAAGAGTAAATAAAGGAAAGCGCCATGGATCCTCACGTCTATTTCCTAATCGGAGGTGTGGCCGCCGTCGCCTTCCTCCTGATCGCCCTGGACCTGTCCCGGTTGATCCGAAAAAAGAGCGGAGAATGGTCGGAACTGGCGGAGGCCGCCCGGGAGGAGGAAGAACCCCTGATGGAAGTGGGAAATGTCGCTGATCCCGGTGAGGAAGTGGCGGCCCCGGCGCCGAAGGCGCCCTCCGGAGAAGTCACTAAACTTGATCTCCCCCAGAAACCAGAGATCTTCGACCATATCCTGACCCATAATGACTGGGACGGAATCGTCTCCGGGGCTCTCCTGAAACACTTCTCTCCGTTGGCCCGAATCGAGATCACCACCGCCCGGGGAATTCGCTGGGCCTTGCGCTCCCTGGCCAAGAATCCGGACAAACCCCAGCGGCTTTTTATTACCGATGTGGGAATCGCCAGCGAGAGCCTGGCCGACATCGAGGACGCCCTGATCGATCTCCAGAAGTCCGGGGTGAAGATCTACTGGTACGACCACCACCCCTGGTCCCCCCTCTCCATTGATACCGCAGAACGTGACTGCGCCGACCTGATCGTCGACCCCCACTTCCAGAACGCCGCCGAGATTGTCTTCAAGCGGATCAACGGGGAGGACGACGAATACGCGGCCCAGCTGATGCGGCTGATTGAAAACCGGCTGAAACCGGAGGAGGAGGAATGGGGGAAGAAATGGCGCCTGCTGATCCTCGCCACCCAGTCCGCCCCCTCGCCGGGCGATCTGATTGACCTGATTACCAAGCTGGCGGCCAACCGCGAGCTCTCGGTGGCCGACAAGTTCAAGGTCAGGCGGATGGAGGAAGAGGAGAATATCTATAAGAAGTTCGCCCAGGGCAAGCACCGCGAGGAGACCACCCAGTCGGGGATGCGGTTCCTGGTGGTGGACTTGAGGGTTTTTCGCCTGGAGTACGACGAAGCGGGCAACCTGAAGAGAAAATTCGCCCGGCATAACCCCCCGGCCTCAATCGGATATGACATCGTCGAGTACCACAATCCGGATTTCTACATCATGGTTCTGAAGAACGACCGGCTCAGTATCCGGGGAGGGAAGGAAAGGAAATTCAAGGTGGATGAACTGAAGGGAGTGAAGTCGATCAAGGGAAACCCGGTGCAAATCGGTGGTCACAGTTACGCGGCCGGGGTGTACCTCACCGTCGGATTGGCCAGCAAGCTGAAGTACATCTTTGACTGGTCGCTCCCCCGGGAAGTGGAAGATTTCATCGAGGAAGTCAAGGCCAGGATTTGAAGGGAGCACACCCAGCGCCTAAAGCGCGGTGAAACGTCTCCGGCTGTTCCCGGCGGGAACACCATCCAAGCGGCAGCAAGCGATCCCTGCCCGGCGGAGCGTTCAACCGCGTTTTAGGTACTTTAGTTAATGGAGCAATTTTCATGAAACGAGCTGTAATCATCGTTCTGGACAGCGTCGGGATCGGGGAGATGCCGGACGCCGCGGCCTGGGGAGACCGGGGGGCCGATACCCTGGGTCACATCGCCGCGGCCCTGAAGAACTTCAAACTCCCCTACTTGGCCCGGATGGGGCTGGGCAACATCGCCCCCCTGAAAAATATCCCGCCCTCCCCCGATCCTTCCGGAGCGTTCGGCAAAGCGGCCGAGCTCTCCGCCGGCAAGGATACCACCGTCGGCCACTGGGAGATCGCCGGCGTGGTTTCGGAAAAACCTTTCCCGGTCTACCCGAATGGCTTCCCCCGGAATCTGGTCAAAGCCTTTGAGAAGAAGATCGGGCGCAAGACCCTGGGCAATTACGCCGCCTCCGGGACTGAGATCATCAAGGACCTGGGCGAGGAACATCTGCAAACCGGCTACCCGATCATTTACACCTCCGCCGACAGCGTCTTCCAGATCGCCGCCCACGAAGAGATCATCCCCCTGGAGGAACTATATGGAATCTGCCGGCAGGCTAGGGAACTGCTGCAGGGGGAACACTCGGTGGCCCGGGTGATCGCCCGCCCCTTCGTCGGTGAACAGGGGAGCTTTGAGCGAACCGCCCATCGGCACGACTTCTCCCTCGCTCCCCCGGAGGATACCATTCTCGACCTGGTAATCCGCCGCGGCCTGAAAACTTACGGAGTGGGAAAGATTTATGATATCTTCGCCGGCAAGGGCGTCACCGACACAGTGAGCATCGAGGACAATATGGACGGAGTTGACCGGACCCTGGAGGCAATGGGGCGGGAAGGCTACAGCCTGATCTTTACCAACCTGGTTGATTTTGATATGAAATTCGGGCATCGCCGCGATGTGGAAGCCTACGGGCGAGCCCTGCAGGATTTCGACTCCCGGATTCCGGAAATCCTCTCCGCCCTCGGTCCCGATGATATCCTCTTCATCACCGCCGACCACGGCTGCGACCCCACCTTCCCCGGACACACCGATCACACCCGCGAATACATCCCCCTCCTGGTCAGCGGACAGCCGGTCCGGCCCGGGGTTGACCTGGGAATCCGCGATAGCTTCGCTGACATCGCTCAGACCATCAGCGATTATCTGGGCCTAGCCCAGATGAAATACGGCCGGAGCTTTCTCGAAGAGATCTCCAATAACTGATTTTGAACCGCAGAGAACGCAGAGAACGCAAAGATTATTTAGGCAAACTTTCCGGCGCCGGGATTTCAATCTGATATTGATTATAATATCGACCCGGTGCAAAACTGCCCGAACTTAACTTTTGTCTTTCTTTGCGTCCTTTGCGGTAAAATAAAAAAACCCCGGATCGGGGGAAGCGGGAGCATAGTTATGATTGTTGACAAGCAGAAGATTCAGGAAACCGTCGCCTATCTGAAGACCCGGACCGAGATGGAGCCAGAGGTGGGGGTGATCCTCGGCTCCGGGCTGGGCAGGGTGGTGGACATGTTGGAGGATACCGTACACATCCCCTACGGGGAGATCCCCCACTTCCCGGTCTCCTCGGTGAAGGGCCACGGCGGCCAGCTGGCCTTTGGAACCTGCGCCGGCAAGGGGGTCGTGGTCCAGGAAGGCAGGGTCCATTTTTACGAAGGCCTCCCGGCGGCCAAAATTCTCTACCCCCTCTTCGTGATGAAAGCCCTGGGCGTAAAGACGATCATCAATACCAACGCCGCCGGGGGGATCAACCCCGAGTTTAAGGGAGGCGATCTGATGCTGGTCCGGGACCACATCAACTTCATGTTCCTCAACCCGCTGACCGGCCCCAACGACGAAAGCGTCGGGCCCCGCTTTCCGGATATGGCCCGCGCCTACAACCCCCGCCTGCGGGAGATCTCCCGGGCCGGGGCGCGGCAACTGGGGATCGAACTGCGGGAAGGTGTGTTGATCTCCTTTTCCGGGCCCAGCTATGAGACCCGAGCCGAGATTGCCATGGCCGGACAACTGGGCGCCGACGCGGTCGGGATGTCGACCGTACCGGAAGCCCTCGTCTCCAGTTACCTCAACCTTCGCTTTCTGGCCATCACCTTCATCTCCAACCTGGTCAGTGCGGACCGGACAGTCGAACTGACTCACGAGGAAGTGACCGCGGCGGCGGCGGAAGCCAGCAAGAAACTCGCCGGCCTGATTGAATACGTCATCACCGAAATGAAAGCGGCGGGAGACCTGGCGAACGGCTGATGACCGGCGATCTGCAGATCGTGGACGAGATCTTCCCCGGACGGGAGATCCCGATCGGCCTGAAAAAGCTTCTCTCCGCGATCCAGTTCTCCCGGGAGGACCTACTCCGGGCTTCCCCCTCCCACCTGATCGATCCCTTCTCCCTCCCCGGCCTCGGGGAAATCCTTCAGCAGCTGACCGACGACCTCGCCCGCGGTCGGGGTCTTACCGTCGCCCCGGACGGCTCCCCGGACGCCAGCGCCGCCTCCTCCCTCTTCCGGAGGATCTTCAAACCCTACCGGCGACGGATTTTCCTCCAGACCGAACCGGGAGGCAAAGGAGATCTCGCGCTCGGTACCCGGGAAGGACTCCGGTACCGCAGGGGCGGCGCAGCCTTTTCCCTTTCTCCGGCTGGCCCCGGGGGGGAGCGTTACTCGGCGGCGGGACTGATCTTCAAGCTGGGACAGGGGCGGCAACAGACGATGGAGAAGGGATTCGGCCGGGAATATATCGCCTTTGACCTCGAAACCACGGGGAGAGATCCCCGGCGCGACGAGATCATCGAGATCGGAGCGGTCCGGGTTACCCAAGGCAGGATGGGCGAGGAATTCAGCGCTCTGGTCAAGCCCTCCCGATCGCTGCCCAGGCTGATCACCGAAATTACCGGAATTACCGACCGGGATCTGGAAAACGCCCCCCCCTTAAGTGAGGTGCTACCGGGTTTTCTCGACTTTGCCGGTTCCGCCACTCTGATCGGACACAATATAGATTTCGATCTCGCCTTCCTCCGCCGGGCCAGCCGGCGCCTTCTCGGCCGGAAGCTTACCAATGACACCTTCTGCACCCTCCTGGCGGCCCGCTCCCGGATGCCCGGCCAGGGGCACCGCCTGGGAGAGGTGGCGGCGGCCCTGGGAATCGAACTGAAGGACTGGCACCGGGCGACCGCGGATGCCCGGGCGGCGGCGGCGATCTTTCTCCGCTTCCAGGAGGAGGACAATGCCGCCCGCCGATATGACTATTTCCGTCGGGCGGTCAGCGGGGCCTGCCTGGGAACCATCCTGGCCGAGGCGCCGATCAGTGCCGACAACGCCGTCTTCTTCCGCCACGGGTTCGCCAGGGTACTGTCCGACTATGCGGCGGGGGAACGCTACTTCCGTCGGCATCCGGGACGAGAGCCGGAATCAGGGCGCCGACTCCTCTCCCAACTCAGCTCCCGGTGGAGAAGGATACGCGGGCGGGCGGTCCACCGCCTGGTTGAGAAGGCCCGTGAGGGAGACGACCGGAGCCGGGGAGTTAACCCCTGAAATTCAAACAAAGGGAGAGTATAAACGGATGAAAGTTCGGGTAGTCATCGACCGGATTGAGAACGAAAAGCTGGCGGTTCTCGAAATCGAGGGAGAAATGGGAGATTTCGTCTGGCCGGTCGAGTTCCTGCCGGAAACCGTCCACGATGGAAGCGTCCTCGAATTCAACATCGAGGAGAACCCCGAGGCGGAATCCGCCCAGCGGGACAAGATGCAAAAACTCCGGGACGAACTCCTTCAGCGAAACCGCCGGCGCGAGGAATAGCTTACGGCCGGTAGATGATCCCGGCGTAGCCGACAAAGGAATCATCGGGATGGAGGTCGTGGCTGTTCGCGTATTCGACCAGGTCCCCTCGCTTTACCCCGCAATCCCGGGCGAAGGTCAGCGCGGCCACCGCCGCGCCCGCCGAGCAGGCGGACTGGTTCTCCCCGGCGTGAACGAGAGCGCCCGGACCGTCCATCTCCAGCAATCTCTCGATAAATCCTCGATCGTTGACCTCCCTCACCCAGCGTAACGCCCGTTCTCCCCTTCCCTCGGGACTGAAACCATAGTTGGGCCCATAATGGGTCAGATCGGTGGAACCGAGGACGGCCACGGTCCGGCCCAGGGAATCCGCCGCCGAGTGGATCGCCCGGCCCAGCTCCGCCGCCACCCCCGCCGGCGCGGCCCGCAGGGCCAGAGCCTGGGAATCGGGGAATAAATATCTGACCAGGGGCAGCTGCACCTCGACCGTGTTGTCGGGGACGCGGTCTTCCCACACCCCTCTAGGGAGGAGATCGGAGATGCCCGCCAACAGTTCCAGATCGGCCTCCAGAATCCCCAGGGGAGTCTCGTAGCCCTCTTCAGGGGCAGCCAGGACACCGCCGGTGGGGGGAAGATGTCCGCCCACCACGACCACCGTTTCGACAGGCCGGCGGAGACGTCGGAGGACTTGCAAGGCGATCCGGCCCGAAAAGGCCCAGCCGGCGTGGGGGGCCACCCCAGCCACCGCCCGGGCATCGGGGGCCGGACCCGACCCGAGATAGTCCTCGATCGTCTGTCGGGTTTCTTCCTCCGTTCCCGGATACCATCCGGGGGGGAGGTTTCTCGGGCGGAGCCTCATTTCGGGACCTCCCCTCCTTCCCGGACCAAACCGCCCAAAAGCCTGATTATCTCTTTCTGCCCTCCTTCGATGGCCCGGTAGTGGTCGTCCGCGGCCTCGATGAAGTCCACCGCCTTCATCCCCACCTTCACCACCACCGTCGCCATCACTACCATCGCCAGGAGAAAGACCACCAATACCAATTCGATCATTGCCTTGCCTCCTTGATGCTCTCCGGCAGGGAAAAAGTGCTATTCATACCCCGGTTTTTGCCTTACTATCGGCGGATTATCCATCGACTCTCCACAGGGACATCTTAATGAAGATCGCCTTTGTCTTCAACCCATTTAAGTACAAGCTCCACGAGGAGAATCTCCGGATTGTCCAGAAGTACTTCGGACTCTTCCCCCCCCTGAGCTTGGCCTGGGCCGCCGCGATCGCGGAAGCAGCCGGGCATACCGCCCTGATCGTGGACGCCCGGACTCTCCGCTTGAGCCCGGAGCAGACCCTGGCCCGGTTGCGCGATTTCCAGCCGGATATTCTCGGCTTTATGATGACCACCTATATGTTCCGGGAGACTTTGGAGTGGATCCGTTACCTCAAGGAGCGCCTCCGGATCCCGGTGGTGGTCGGCGGCTACAACCTCCGGGTCTATCCCCGGCAATCCCTGGTCCCGAAGGAGATCGACTTCGGGGTGGTTGAGCACGCCTACCACACCCTCCCGGCTCTTTTGCGCGAACTCGAGGGCGGGCGGAGATTTGCCGACGTCCCGGGACTGGTCTACAAGGAAAAGGGCGAGATCATCGTCACCCCCCACCCCCAGAAGATCGAGTTCGACCGCTTCCCCAACCCAGCCCGCCACCTCCTCCCCAACCATCTCTACGCCGAGTTCCCCACCGAACGGAAGAATTTCACGGTTATGGTGACCAGCCTCGGCTGCCCGATGCACTGCGCCTTTTGCGAGGCCGGGCGAACCGAATACAATCCCCGATCCCCCCTGACCGTGGTCAACGAGATGCAGGAGTGTCACGACCGCTTCGGGATCCGCGAGATCGACATCTTCGACTACGAATTCCCGATGATCCGGGAACGGACCGAGGCCATCTGCCGCGAACTGCAGAAGAGAAACCTCGACCTGACCTGGGCCTGCCGTTCCCGAGTGGATACGGTGGACGCGGAACTCCTCGAGATGATGTACCGGGCGGGGTGTCGGAGGATCTACTATGGGATCGAGTCGGGCTCTCAGGAGACTTTGGACCAGCTGCAAAAGGGCATCACTCTGGAACAGGTGAAGGCAACAATCGCCGCCACCAAGAAGATCGGGATCCGACCGCTGGGCTTCTTCCTGGTCGGGGTCCCCGGGGAAACCAAGGACTCGGTCCGGAAGACTGTCCGTTTCGCCCGGAAACTCAATCTTGATTACGTACAGTTCTCCAAGCTGACCGCCAAGCCGCTGACCGGGTTGTGGAAGAAAATGGTCCGCGAGAGCGGGGAAGATTACTGGGAGGATTACATCCTGGGAAAGGTGGAAGAGAGGGTTCTGGACCGTCCCTGGACGGAATTGAGCAACGAGGAGATCGACCGCCTGACCCGATGGGCCTACGTCTCCTACCATTCCCGGCCGGGTTTTCTCTTCCGGATGATCCGCCAGGTAAAGTCGTTCGATGAGTTCAAGCGCAAGTTCTTCGCCTTTCTGGATATGGTCTTCCGACAGGAGGATACCTCCCGCCCCGACCACGGTTTTCTGGCCTACGACGAGAACGCTCCCGTTTTCAGTTCCCGCTACCAGAAGTCCCCCCGCCTACCGCACTGACAACCCGTCCTGATATAGAATTATACGGAAAAGGGATATCCCCCAGGGGTTCCCGTCTTCGCGATGCTTCGCCGGACAGGTAATCGGAAGGCATCTTAATCAAGAGCAAGTTAGAACCTTAAACCAGGACGCGACCGAGGAACCCCCGTGAAGAGAAACCTAATGTGGGTCGTCAGCCTGGCGGTCACCGGGATCCTCCTGGCCCTGATCTTCCGCAAGATCAACCCGGAAGCGGTCCTGGCCTCGCTCAAACAGGCCCGGCGCCTCCCCCTGCTGGCGGCCCTGGGGGTCTCCTTCCTCACTAACTGCTGCCTGGCGACGATGAAATGGCGGCGGATTTTGATCCCCCTGGGCCTGGCCCTTCCTTTCCGGGATGCCTTCCTGATCAAAATGGGCAGTACCCCGATCAAAAGCATCTTTCCCTTCCGAAGCGGGGAGGCGTCCCGGGTAATCTATCTCAAGCGCCGGTACGGATTTTCCACCGCCCGGACGGCCGGCTCGATCGGACTGGAGCTGTTTTTGAATATCTTTGTCTTCCTCCTCCTGATCGTGGCCGGAGGCTTGGTCTGTTCGGACGCCCCGCCTGACGTAATTACGGCAACCGCCCTTATCCTGGCCGCGGGGATGGCGGTCTTCCTAGTCGCCGGACAGGCCGGGCCGCGACGCCTGGTCCGGCTCGCCCTGGCCCGAATCCCCGGTCGGCGACTGCGCGGCGGGCTGGAGACCTTGCTTACCTTCCACCGCTTTTTCTCCCGAGGGGAGGTCGGTCTTCTAATTCTTTACTCTTTGGTCATCCAGGGGGGGAAACTGCTCAGCTTCCTGCTGATCGCCCTGGCCTTCGGGGTAACCCTGCCGGCGGTGGTTTACCTGGTTGTCATCCCCTTCTCGATCCTCGTCTCCACCATCCCGATCACCTTCCTGGGAATTGGATTGCGGGAGGGGAGCCTGGTTGAATTGATCCCCCGTTACTCAACCCTGGCGGGCACGGCAATTTTAGGGCCGGCCCTGATCTTCTCAGGAGTGGAGTATCTCTTTCCCGCCCTGCTCGGACTGTTCTGGACGGGGAAATTCACCCGAGGGATACTGGAGAAAACCGGAGAGAGGAGATAACTACTCGGGGATGTTGTGGCTGACGGTACCGGTGGCGGGGTCGTAACTCCAGCGGTATCGGCCGACCGTCCTCTCGGGAACCCGGCCGGCGGGAAACATATCGGCCGTGATCGCTTCGGGGAAGCCGATGCCAGTTTGCTCCACCCGGCGGGCGAGCGCTTCTCGGACCAGCTGCGTGTTGGCCCCGATCACGGCCCGGTCCTGCAGGTCGCCAAGTTCCATAAACCGGGGCACTGAGATCAGAACCAGGATGGCGATGATCGCGGCCACCACCACCCATTCGATCAGAGTGAAACCTTTCATCCGGCAACTTCCTTAAACTCGACGGCCGAGGCGACGGGTCAGGCCCGCAGGTCGACCTGGATATTCCGGCTTTTGAGGAAATCGATCAGGCGGTTGAGTTCCTCTTCTTCCCCTTCCAATTTGACGTAAGCCCAGCCGACATCGGTGGAAAACGAGGCTTCGATGATCGTAGGCACAACCTGGAAGCCGGTGATCATCTGGTAAAATATCGGCTCGTCTTTGTGTTCCCTGGGAATGGTCAATTCCACCATCTTGCGCATTACTTCTCTCCTTTGTTCCGGCGGACGGGCGCCGCGGATACCTTGTTCAGAAATTGTTTACCGTTTCAATTCAATAATATCACAAACTGGAGCGAAGAACATCAATCATTTGGCGACAGCCAGGCAACCCGGGACTACTCTTCGGCCCGTTCCTTCAGGGAGCGGAGCCGCTGCATCGCCTCGAAGGGGGTGAGGTGGTCAAGGTTGAGGTTCTTCAGTTCATCGAGGACCGGATGGGATTCCAGGTGCGCGAAGAGATAGAGCTGCCGCCCGCCGTCCCCTTCCGCCGCGTCCTCGTCCACTAACCGCGGCCGCCCGTCAGAGGTGATGGCTTCTCGCTCCAGCCGGTCCAGGATCATCCCGGCCCGGTCGATCACCGAGCGGGGAAGCCCGGCCAGGCGGGCCACCTGGATGCCGTAACTCTTATCGGTCCCCCCGCGCACCACCTTGCGGAGAAAGATCACCCGGTCGTTCCACTCCCGAACCGCCACGTTGTAATTCTTCACGCCGGGCAGGGTTAACTCGAGCTCGGTTAGCTCGTGGTAATGGGTGGCAAAGAGGGTCCGGGCCTTGGAGGCCGGGCGGTTATGGAGGTACTCGGCCACCGCCCAGGCGATACTGATCCCGTCGAAGGTGCTGGTCCCGCGGCCGATTTCATCGAGCACAACCAGGGAACGGGGGGTGGCATGGTGAAGGATGTTGGCGGTCTCAACCATCTCGACCATAAAAGTAGACTGGCCCCGGGCCAGCTGATCGGAAGCTCCCACCCGGGTAAAGATCCGGTCAGCCACCCCGATCCGGGCCGAGTCAGCGGGGACGAAACTCCCCACCTGAGCCATCAGCACAATCAGCGCCACCTGGCGGATGTAGGTCGACTTCCCGGCCATGTTCGGCCCGGTAATGATGGCGATCTGATTATCTTTTCCGTCCATCTCGGTGTCGTTCCCGACAAAGCGCTCTTCGATCAAAATCTTTTCCACTACCGGGTGACGGCCGTTGACAATTTCAATCCGGTCGGTCATATCGACGGAAGGCCTCACATACCCGTTCTCGAGCGCCGCCGACGCCAGGCCGGCCAGGGCGTCAATAACCCCAACCGCCCGGCCGCAGCGCTGGACCGAAACCGCCTCCCGCTTCACCTTCTCCCGAATCTCCTCGAAGAGTCGGTACTCCAGGGATTTCGCTTTCTCCTCCGCCCCGACCACTTTCTGCTCGTAGTCCTTCAGTTCGTCGGTGATGAACCGGCCCGCGTTGACCAGGGTCTGCTTGGGGATGTAATCGGGAGGAACCTGGGGTAGGTTGGGCCGGGTGACCTCGATGTAATAACCGAGTACCTTGTTGAAACGGATCTTGAGCGACTTGATCCCGGTGCGCTTGATCTCCGCCTCCTGAAAACGGCTGATCCAGTGCTTGCCGTCCCGGGCCAGGGAGTGCAGGCGGTCGAGCTCGCCGCTGTAACCGGGGCGGATCATTCCCCCCTCCTTCAGGGTCAGGGGCGGGGAATCCTCCAACGCTCGATCGAGGAGGCTGACCAGATCGGGGGGGACTTTCAACTCTTCCACCGCCTCCCGCAGCAATTCCGCGGACAGTTCGGCCAGGATCTCGATCAGGGCGGGCAGGACGGCCAGGGACTGGCGGAGGCTGACCAGCTCTCGGGCGTTGGTCCGTCCGCAGGAAACCCGGCCGATGATCCGTCCGATATCGCGGATCTCCTTCAGCTGCGCGTGGAGCGCGGAAAGGGAAGCCCGCTGACCGATAAGCACATCAACCGCTTCAAGGCGCTGCTCGATCTCCTCCGGGCGGAGAAGGGGATGGAGGAGCCAGTCCCTCAGGGTCCGGCTGCCGGCCGCGGTGGCGGTCCGGTCGAGAACGCCGAACAGGGTGGCTTCCCGGTCATTCCCCCGCAGGGGCTCGACCACCTCGAGGTTGGCCTGGGAGACGGCGTCCATCACCAGGTAGTCGCCGGGGGAATAGACGGAAAGGGATTCGAGGTGGGAGAGTGGAGTCTTGAGGTTACCAATGGCATACTCGACGATCGCCCCGGCCGCCCCGATCCCGGGGACCAGGTGGCGGCAGCCAAAACCGTCCAGGGTGGAGGTCTGGAAGAGACGCTGAAGGGCGGTGGAAGCGAGATCGTAATCGAAATACCAATCCTCCAGCTCGGTGAGGACGGTGGCCGGCAGCCGGGAAAAGAGCTCTGATGCCTCCACCGCCAGCCGGGGGGGAAAGATCACCTCGCTGGGACGGATCCGTTCCAGCTCGTTGCGCAGATCCGGTGCTTCGGAAAGTTCAGCCACGCGGAACTCCCCGGTGGAGAGCTCGATGTAGGCCAGAGCATAGACCTTGCCCAGCTGATGAACCGCCGCCAGGTAGTTGGGGGCGTTAGAGTTGAGCAATTCCTCCTCCAACGCCGTCCCCGGGGTAATAATCCGGGTGACTTCCCGCCGGACAATCCCCTTGGCCTGGCGAGGATCCTCCACCTGGTCGCAGATGGCCACCTTCCGCCCAGCCTTGAGCAGTTTCTCGACATAACCGGAGGAAGCGTGGTGGGGAATCCCGCACATCGGCATGGTCTGGCGGGAGGTAAGAGCGATCTCGAGGATCGGGGCGGCGGCCCGGGCATCCTCCCCGAACATCTCGTAGAAATCCCCCAGACGGAAGAGAAGGATGGCGTCCCCGACCGTGGCCTTCAGGGCCCGGTACTGCTTCATCATTGGGGTGGCTTTAGTCATTGTCATATCGTCCCGGAGCTTCGCCCCGGGACTTGCAGGAAATGCAGTAAGTGTAGTATCGCCCCGGCCTCCGGACGGGGCTGGCATTATAATAACAAGCGAAGCGATCCGGCAATTCCTACAAGGAATGCCGGAGGCATTCCAATCCCTCAAGTCCGGAGAAAAGCAAAGGACGATACCACCGTACCATAGAGGCTGAGGTCGGTGGTCCGCTCGATCCGAACCCGGGCGGTGCGGCCGGCCAGCCCCTCTTCCCAGGGAAAGAAGACCATCTTCCCGGTCCGCGACCTCCCCTCCCCTCTCTCCGGATGCTTGAGATTTCTTCCCTCGACCAGAACCTCGAGGACCTTTCCTATTAGCCGGCGATTCTTCTCCCCGGCCAGCTGGCGCTGGAGGGAGAGCAGCTTTTTCAGCCGGGATGCCTTAACCGGGGAAGGGATATCATCTTTCAACTCGGCAGCCGCCGTCCCCGGTCGCGGCGAATAAGCGAAGGCAAAGATCTGGTCAAAGCCGACCTCCTTGATCAGGGAGAGGGTGGCGACAAAATCCTCGTCGGTCTCGCCCGGAAAACCGACGATAAAATCGGAGGCAAGGGCGACCCCGGGGACGGCCGCCTGGAACCGCGAAACCTTTTGCAGGTAGTCATCCCGGGTATAGCCCCGCCGCATCCGGGCGAGGACGGCGTCGGAGCCGGACTGGGCGGGGAAATGGATAAACTCGCATACCTTCTTCAAATCCGCCACCGCCGACACCAGATCGGGGGAGATATCCTTAGGATGCGAGGTCAAAAAACGGATCCGCTCGATCCCTTCCACCGGGTCGAGGATTTTCAGCAACTTTGGGAAATCAACCGTCCCGGTGGCGGGATCCGCCCCCCGATAGGAGTTGACGTTCTGTCCCAGCAGGGTGATTTCCCGGCAACCGCGGTGGCCCAGACTGCGGACCTCGTCCAGGATCTCCCCGGGAGGGCGGGAGACCTCCCGGCCCCGAGCGTATGGGACCACGCAATAACTACAGAAGTTGTTGCACCCCCGGGTTACCGTAACCCAAGCCGAGAGCGCCTTCTCCCTATCGGCTGGAAACCGGAAAAACGTTTCCGGGTTCTTGAGCACCGCAGAATAACCAGACCGTAAGTCCAGCTTCTCTCCCAGGCGGTAAAGATTCTCCGGCCCCAGGATAATCTCCACCTCCGGGAACCGCTTCCGGATCTCCTCCCCCCGGATTTGAGCCATACAACCGATGACCCCAAGCACCAGGTCCGGACGATGCTCTTTCATCCGGCGATAACGGGCCAGGCGCCCCCAGACTCGGGCTTCCGGGTGGTGGCGGACGCTGCAGGTGTTGAGGAGGATCAGGTCGGCCGAATCCTCCTCCTCCACCCTCCGCCAGCCCTGCTCCCGGAGCAGGCCGGAGACCCGCTCCGAGTCGTGGCGGTTCATCTGGCAGCCAAAGGTACGAAGGTAGAACCGGCCGGGGGGCAGTGTCTTGGTATCCTGGTCTGGCCTGCTCAAGCGCCCCTTATTCCCCCTCCCCCGCCCGGGATCCCTCCAACGCCTGCTGGCCCTTCTCCACCACCTTCTGCCCGGCCTCGACCACCGTTTGGCCGGCGCCCTTGACGGTCCGGGTGACCTCCCGGCGGAAACCGGCCTTCTCCTCCGGGGACTTCCCCTGGTAGAGCAGCCAGAGACCGTAGAGCAAGGCCGCCAGCAGTAGAAGGAGGATCAGTTTGAAGAGAAAGCGAAACATCCTGTACCCCTGTCTTGAACGGTTGGGATTAATTACCTTCCCGGCTGACCGGAGGAAATATGTTATCACACCCGGAGACGGCCGGGAAAGGCCTTAAAAGGACTCCGGAAAGAGTCAGTCGGATTTGCTTCTATAGGCGGTACGGCCGGCGATGAGGGTCCGGCGGATATTACCCCGGCGGTCCATGATCATCAGATCAGCGTCCATCCCCGGCTTCAGGTCACCCTTTCGATCCGCGATCCCGAGCAGCCGGGCCGGATTGACGGTAACCAACCGGAGGGCGGCGGTCAAGGGAAGTCCGGTGAATTTCACCACATTGTGCAGAGCCCGGTTCATCGGAAGCAAACTGCCGACCAGGGTACCGTCGGGAAGCCGGGCGCCGGTCCGGTCGACCGCCACCTCCCTCCCCCCCATCGTGAACCTCTTAATCCTCCTCCCCAGTACCGCCACCCCGTCCGTGATCAGGATAATCTTCTCCAGCGGTTTGATCCGGAAGAGCAGCCGGATGAGGACCGGGGAGACGTGGATCCCATCACTGATAATCTCCACACTGACCCGGGGTTCTTCCAGGAGCGCTCCCAGGGCTCCCGGTTTCCGGTGGTGGAGAGGAGGATAGCTGTTGAAGAAATGGGTGGCGTAGGCAAGTCCGGCTCGGATGGCCAGCCGGGTCGTCTCGTAGTCGGCGGTGGTGTGCCCCGCGGCCGGAATGACTCCGGAACGCTTCAACAACCGGATCAGGGGGCGGGCTCCTTCCACTTCCGGAGCCAGGGTCATGATCTTAATCGCTCCCCGAGCCGTGCGGAGGATCTCCCGGACCTCGTCCGGGGCCGGAGGCCGAATATACCGGAGCGGCTGGGCCCCCCGCTGGCCGATACTCAGATAGGGCCCTTCCAGATTGATCCCCAGCACCTGGGCCCCTCTCCGGTTACCCTCGTAGTAAGACCGGAGGATCTCGATCAATTCGAGAATCTGATCCGGGGAAGCGGTGGTGATGGTGGGAAGAAGGGAGGTCACGCCGAAGCGGGGAAGGAATTTAAGAATCCGGTCCAGAGGCCGGCTTCCCGGGGAGAGAAAATCATCCCCTCCCCCACCGTGGATGTGGAGATCGATCATCCCGGGGGCAAGGTAAAGTCCCTCCGCGTTAATCACCGCCGCGGACCGGGGTGGATCTTCCCCCTTTCCCAGCAGGCGGGAGATCCGTCCTTTTTCGAACAGAATCCCCCCCCTGATCTCCGGCTGGCCCGGCCGCAGGAGAACAGCGTTGATGATCGCGGTAGCCCGGGCAGCGTTCATATTTCGTTAGCCTTAATTGTACCAATCCCGTTTGAATCGATTCCAACGTTCCGAACGATGCTCAGGGGACGTTGTCGCCCCGGTTGGAGGAAAGAAATTTCCGGGCCGGACCGATCAACCGGAGGGAACCGGCGATACAGATAATCGGGACCTCTCCTCCTCTTCTCCGGGCGGTTTCCTGGAGACGGTAGCAGTATCCCAAGGCGGACTCAAGAGATTTGCGGATCAGCACCGGCACCTTTCTCTCCCCGGCTTCCCTCCGGATCACCCGGGCCAGCCGGGCAGCCGGCAGGGCGCGGGCGGAGGGGGGGGTGACGGCAATCACCCGGACAGACCGGGAGAGAAAGGGGCGGCAGATCTCCCGCGCGTCCTTGTCGGCCAGCACCCCGAGGACCAGGACCAGGGGGCGTTCCGGAAGCAGGTCCCGCAGGGCCCGGGCGCAGGCCCGGGCGCCGGACCGGTTATGGGCCCCGTCCACGACCGACTCCGGGGGGCCGGAGAAGTACTCGAAACGGCCGGGCCAGGAGACCGACTTCAGGGCCCGCTTCAGGCGCCCCGGTCCGATCCCGGACGCCCGGCTCTCTCCCCGCTCCCAGGCGGCCAGGGCGGTAAGAAGGTTGGCCACCTGGTGATCTCCGGGGAGAGGGAGGAAGAGGCCCGAAAAGCTTCCAGCGGGACCGGTGACGGCAAGCACCTGCCCTCTCACCCCCCGGGAAACAACCCGAGCCTGGTAGAGTTTATTAACCTCGACCAAGGGAGAACGGCGGGAGCGGCAGATCTGGATGATCCGATCGCGGGCGGGTCCCGGCGGGACCGCCGTCACCAGGGGTATCCCCTGCTTGATGATCCCCCCCTTCTCCCGAGCTATTTGGTCGAGGGTGCGGCCGAGGTAGACTTGGTGTTCAAGGCCAATCGAGGTGATGATTGACACCCGGGGGGTGACGGCGTTGGTGGCATCAAGACGGCCCCCCAGGCCGACCTCCCAGACCACCGCCTCCGTCTCCTTCCGCCGGAAATAAAGACAGGCCAGAGCGGTCACCGCCTCAAAGTAGGTGGGATGGGAACATCCGGGGGAAGCGGCAACCCGGGGGAGCAGGGAGAGAATCTCCCGGATGGCGGCGGTCGCCTCCCCGGTTGAGATGGGGCGGCCGCCGATTCGGATCCGTTCCCGGAAGTCAACCAGATGGGGGGAGGTGAAGAGGCCCACCCGGCGGCGGGTGGTCATCAGAAGCCGCTGGAGGATGGCGGCCGTCGAACCCTTTCCGTTGGTCCCGGCGATATGATAGAAGACCAGTTCCCGCTGGGGATTACCCAGCAGTTCGAGCAGGCGGCGGATATTGTTCAGGCCGAGCTTGGTCCCAAAGAGCCGGAGGCGGTAAAGTTCGTCCAGGGTAGCCTGGTACTCCGCCCTCGCCGCCCGGGAGTGAACCTTCCCCTCCACATTTCTCATCGTCTTCCCCATACTTTTACCCTTACTCTTACCCTTACTCGTACTCATACTCGTCCTCTTCATTTCCCGGACGCTCGCAAGACAGCAGCCATCCGGCGGGCCAGCAGGGGCAGGCTCGGATCCCGGGCCCCCATCACCAGGTAAACCCCTTGAACCGGGCCGGGGTCTTCCAAGATTGCTTCGGGGCCAGGCAGAACCCTGACATCCGCCGGGCCACCGAACTCGGCGGCAAACTGATCGGATCCGTAATCGTCGTCTACCGTTCCACCGGCGTAATAAACCGGCAGGAGCAGGAGCCGGTCGCCGGTCCGCAGGCCATCGGAGAAGGCGGCAGCCAACGGCCGCCGGAATCGTTTCAGAGGCCCGTAGGCGTGGGGCTGGTAAATGACGGTCAGGGGGGAGCCGAAGCCGCGGGCGGCGGTCAGGGCGGCCGAAATCTTGGCCGGGTTGTGGGAATAATCATCGATCACGGTCAGCTCCGGCGAGGAGTAAACCATCTCCAGCCGACGTCTCAGACCGGGAAAATCTCGCGCGGCCGCGGCCGCTTCTTTCAGGGAAAGCCCGGCCGGAACGGCCAAGGCGACGGCAGCGAGCAGGTTATAGAGGTTGTGCAATCCGGGGAGGGGAAGGGAAAAATCCACCCCGGAGAGTTGAAAGGAGAGGGAGTCGCGTTCCAAGTGGATATTCCGGGGGTGATAGTCGGCTTCGGAATGAACGGCAAAGGTGACTTTCTCAATCCGAACATCAGGGAGGCGGCGGCTCTCGGGGCAGTCGTTGTTGACCGCCAAACCCTGCCGGCAGCTTCGGGCAAAGCGGGCAAAGATCTTTCGCAGCCGGTCAGGGCCGAAATGGTCGGGGGAGATGTTGGTGACCACCCCCCATTCGGGCCGGTAATGCTCCAGAACCCCATCGCTCTCGTCGGCTTCGAAACAGAAGAGGTCCGAGGCTCCCCGGCGGCAGTTTCCCCAGCCCGGCCAGCCCCGGACCAGGGACGCCCCCAGCACGCAGGATGGATCGAGTCCTCCCTGATCCAGCATCCAGCCGAGCAAGGCCGTGGTGGTCGACTTGCCGTTGGTCCCCGCCACCGCTAGCGATTGTTTCCCCTCGAGCAGTTCCAGGAGGTACTCGCCCCGGCTGAAGACGGGTACGGCCCGGGCCGCCGCCGCCGCCAAGTCGGGAATATCCGCCTCCACTGCCACCGAACTGACCGCAATGACGGCGCCAGCCAAGCCGGAACCGTCCTGGGGAAAAATCTTTATCTCCTCCGCCTCCAGGCAGTTCCGGAGCCCGGCGGCCTGGCCCCGGTCAAAAAGGCGGTCGGAGCCGGAGACCGGCCGGCCCTGCCAGCGGGTTAATTGAGCCAGGGCGGACATCCCGCTTCCGGCGATCCCGACGAAATGGAGGCGGTTCATTCTTTGTCTCCGCTCCTGCCGGCGGCAAGAAGCTCGGCCAAAGCCCGCAGCGCCCAGGGCCCGTAACCCCGGGTGATGATGAGATTTTCCCCGGCGGGGAAGAGGTCGGCGTCCCGGGGATCGCGGAGGATGGCCAACGGGGCCTCCGGACGGAGCTGGAGGATTTCCGAGATCAGTTCCCGCTGGCCTCGATGCCGGTAGGCGTCAAAGGAAGTGACCAGGATCGACCGGGAGCCGGATAGCCGGTTTCGAACGCCGGCCCGTTCCTCCCGACCGGGGTCCAGGGAGACCGCAACCACTTCCGGATCGAAGCCGGCCGCGCGAAAAAAAATCTCCGGCCCCTCCTCTTCCCCCGCACTCTCGACCTCAACCGTCCGCCGGGGTCGGAACCAGATCAGCAGCAGATCCTTGGCCGGGACCGGCCAATCCTTCCGAGCTCCGGCCAGCGAGATTGCCCCGCGGGCTATCCGTCGGGCCAGGTCATTTGCGCTTTCCGACGGGCCGGCGCTCCCCGGTCCCGCCCGGAGACCCGCCTTAACGGCGGCGATCCTCTCCCCGCTTTCCTCCAGGCGCCTCTTCAATTCCACCGACCCGGAGCCGATCCGCTCCAGCTCTTGGAAAGCTCGCTGCCATTCTTCGGGGGAATGACAGACCAGGAAGATATCCACTCCCGCCGCCAGGCCTTCTCGAACCGCTTCCTCCACCGAACGGCGACCCGCAATCGCTCCCATCCCCAGGTCGTCGCTGATCAGGACCCCGGTGAAACCCAGGCGACGGCGCAGCAGCCCGGTCATCAGCCGGGGGGTTAGGGTTCCCGGACGGTCCCGGGCGCCGCCCAGGGTCGGATAGGCCGCATGAGAGGTCATCACCGCTTTCACCCCCGCCCGGACGGCCCGGCGGAAGGGAAGCAGGTCCCGCCGGCCCAGAGTGGCGGCGGAGGTCTCGATCACCGGCAGATCCCGGTGAGAGTCAAGCCGGGCCCGCCCCTTGCCCGGGAAATGCTTGGCGGTGGCGATTATCCCCTCGCGCTGCATACCTCGGATCAGGGCCTCGCCCAGTTCGGCGACCTTCCCCGGATCCGAGCCCAGGGAACGGAGACCGAGACTGGGACTCCCCCGGGGGTGACAGAGATCGAGGACCGGGGCCAGGTTCATATTGATCCCCAACCGGGACAGTTCTCCCCCGGTGATCCGGCCCTGGGCGAAGGCGTCTTGGACCGTGCCGGCAAAACCGAGGGCCCGGTTAGGGGGGAAGACGGTCGCGCCTTCCCGGACCCGGGCGACCGCCCCCCCTTCCTGGTCAACCGCAATCAGCAGCGGCCGGTCGGAAACCTGCCGGCGCAATTCCTGAAGTTCTCGGCAGAGCCGGAAGAGAGCCTTCGGCCCCCGGATGTTTCGGTCGAAGAGAATTACTCCGCCCACCCTCCATTGCTGGATCGCCTGGCGGAGGGAGGCGTCGATTTCCGGCCCCGCGAAACCGATCATCAAGAGCTCTCCGGGTGGTACCGGAACCTCGGAGTATTGGCCCATAATGCTTTTCGCCTGTCGGTTGATAAATTCTGTTGGTGGGGTATCTTCAAAGCTGCGGTGACCCCGGCGGTCCGGAGAAAATACTCTTGCCAGGTTAACATTACCGTCTTATATTTTCCATCGATACGTTTCAGGCCGGGATGGCAAACGGCCTTTTTGGTTATGGATTGCGAATCTGAATTTTGTTTCAGTCCGGCGGAGTGGGGAGCGGTCCACGTTCACAAGTACTACCTCTCCCGCCAGGCGGGGCGCGAAGTCGGGGAAAAGGAAGCGGTCCTGGACTGGATCGAACACTATTCCCGGCGCTGGCGGGAAGAACACGAGAAATTGAAAGACCGGGACCGGAGCACCTGCCCTCAGGAACCACGCTTCAGCCCGGCAGAGTGGAAGGCGATCCGGGTCCACCGGTATTTTCTCTCCCAGCGTTATCACCGTTTCGTAGATATCAACGAGGCGACCGAGGACTGGCTGAAAAACTACGCTCTGATCTGGCGCGCCAAACGGACGGTCCTCTCCTCCCGGAATCAGATGGAGGAGATCCTAAAACACAAGTGGATCGAATCGAAGAAGGCCGGCCACGACCTCGGCTCGGAAGCGGTGTCCGACTGGATCGAAAATTACGCCGACAAGTGGCGTCAGTGGTGGGAAACCGAGTAGACGGTAATCAGTGATCAGTAATCAGTAATCGGTAACCCGGGCCACTGATCACTGATTACCGATTACTGATTACTTTCCCTTCCGGAAGACGATCTTCTTCTCCGCCGGATCAAACTCGGCCTCCACGCGGTCTCCGTCGCCAAGCTCCCCCTCCAGGATCTTCAAGGCCAGGGGATTTTCGATCTCCTTTTGGATCAACCGTTTCAGGGGTCGGGCCCCAAAGGCAGGGTCGTAGCCGGTCCGGGCCAGATGTTCCCGGGCCGCCTCGCTCAGCTCCAAACTCATCTTCCGGCCAGCCAGGCGGCGGGCGAGGTAGGCGATCTGGAGATCGACGATCTGCTTGATCTCTTCTCGGTTGAGACTGGTAAAGATGATGATGTCGTCCACTCGGTTGAGGAACTCCGGGCGAAACCTCCCCCGCAGCTCCTCCATCACCCGTTCCTTCATCTCCTCCGGCTTCTTCCCCTGCTGGGAGAATTCCTGGATGAGCGGGGAGCCGATGTTGGAGGTCATAATCACCACCGTGTTCTTAAAGTTGACCTTCCTTCCCTGGCCGTCGGTCAGCTGTCCCTCGTCGAGGATCTGGAGCAGGGTGTTGAAGACGTCGGGATGGGCCTTCTCGATCTCATCGAAGAGGACCACCGAATAGGGCCGCCGCCGGACCGCCTCGGTCAGCTGGCCGCCTTCACCGTAACCGACGTAGCCGGGGGGGGCCCCGATCAGTCTCGATACGGTATGGCGTTCTTGGTACTCGGACATATCCAGCCGGACCATCGACTTCTCGTCGTCGAAGAGATACTCGGCCAGGGCCTTGCCCAGCTCGGTTTTCCCCACCCCGGTCGGGCCCATAAAGATGAAGGAACCCAGCGGCCGGTTGGGATCGGACATCCCCACCCGCCCCCGGCGGATGGCATTGGCGACGGCGGAGATCGCCTCCTCCTGCCCGATCACTCTCTTATGCAGTCGCTCCTCGACCCGGACCAGCTTCTCCATCTCCCCTTCCAGCAGCCGGCTGACCGGGATCCCCGTCCAGCTCCCCACCACCTCGGCGATATCATCCTCGTCCACCTCCTCCTTGAGCATCCGCCGGTCCTGCTGAAGTTCGGCCAGCTGGCGGTTGGCTTCCTCGAGTTTCTTCTGAATCTCGATTTTCTCCCCGTATCTCAGCTGGGCGGCCCGCTCCAGATTGCCTTCCCGCTCGGCCGTCCCCTCCTCGATCTTCAGCTCGTCCAGACGTTCCAGCAGGCCCCGGATTACCGAGATCGCCTTCTTCTCGTTCTGCCAGTGGGCGTTCAGGGCCCGGCTCTCTTCCTTCAGGTTGTTCAAATCCTTCTCCAGTCGTCCCAGCCGCTCCCGGCTGGTGGGGTCCTTCTCCTTCTTCAGGGCCTGTCTCTCGATTTCCAGCTGCATAATCTTCCGCTCGACTTCGTCGACCTCCAGCGGCCGGGAATCTATCTCGATCTTCAGGCGGGAAGCGGCCTCGTCGATCAGGTCGATCGCCTTGTCGGGGAGGAACCGGTCGGAGATGTAACGGTCGGAGAGGACGGCGGCGGCGACCAGGGCCGGGTCGGTGATCCGAACCCCGTGATGGGCCTCGTAGCGCTCCTTCAAGCCCCTGAGGATGGCGATGGTTGCCTCGACCGAGGGCTCGCCGACGAAAACCGGCTGGAACCGTCGTTCCAGCGCCGCATCCTTCTCGATATGCTGGCGGTACTCGTCAAGGGTGGTCGAACCGACGCACCTCAACTCGCCCCGGGCCAGGGCCGGCTTGAGCATATTGGAGGCGTCGACCGCTCCCTCGGCGGCGCCGGCCCCGACAATGGTGTGCAGCTCGTCGATGAAGAGGATGATCTCCCCTTCCGCCTTCTCAACCTCTCCCAGGACCGCCTTCAGACGGTCTTCGAACTCGCCCCGGTACTTGGCCCCGGCCACCAGGGACCCAATATCGAGCGCGAGCAGTCGCTTATTCTTCAACCCCTCGGGGACATCGCCGGTCATAATCCGGGTGGCCAGGCCCTCGGCAATGGCCGTCTTGCCCACCCCCGGCTCACCGATCAGGACCGGGTTGTTCTTGGTCCGCCGGGAGAGGACCTGGATCACTCTCCGGATCTCGGAGTCGCGGCCGATCACCGGATCGAGCTTGCCCTGCCGGGCCAGCTCGGTCAGGTCGCGGGCAAACCGGGTCAGCGCCTCATACTTCTCCTCCGGGTTGGGATCGACCACCCGCTGGCTCCCGCGGATCTCGACCAGGACCTGGAGGATCCCGTCCCGGGTCACTCCGAGTTCGCCCAGCATCTTGCCGGCCGGGGAATCGGACTCGGCCAGGGCGAGCAGAAGATGCTCCACGGATAGGTATTCATCCTTGAGTTTCTTCGCTTCCTTCCAGGCGGTGTTGAGGACCCCGTTCAGGGCGGGCGAGAGGTAGGGGGTCTGGGGACCGCCCCCGTGGACCCGGGGAATCCGCTCCAGGGCCTCGAGGGCCCGGTGCTTCGCCTCTTCCGGGCTGACTGCCAGTTTCTGGAGAATCGGTCTGGTCATCCCCTCTTCCTGGTCGAGCAGGGAAAGGAGCAAATGAGAGGGGGCGATCTCCTGCTGACTGTTCTCCGCGGCCAGGTCCTGGGCCGCCTTCAGGGCCTGCTGGGATTTCAGGGTGAATTTGCTCACATCCATTGTTCCGCCTCCTTCCGATTTGTTGACAGGGATAACAAGATCTACAGGATATGGGATGTATTGTACCCCGCCTCACCCCCACTGCTTACTGCTAACCGCTCACCGCTTACTGTCTCTATCCCCCCGCCTCGCCCCCATTTTTTGACAGGATAACAGGATCAACTGGATATATTCATCCCCCTGCCCCGGCCCCTTTGACATTGCTTACCGTTTGCTTATCACCGCTTACATTCTTCTTCGTTCACAGATTACCCCGATTATCAGATCAGTTCCTACTGCCCACTGCCTATATTATCCGCTAACCTCGCGAATCCTCGCTAATTCAAGCAAAGCGATACCACATTTACCACAAGGAATGCCCCAGCATTCCGATCCATCAAGCCCGAAGGGCGATACCGCCTACTGATCACTGATTACTGATTACTGTCAACTATTCCCTATTCCCCATTCCCTATTCCCCATCCAGGAAAAACGACACCTCAGCCGTGGTCAATCTCCGCCATTCTCCCCGCTTGAGATCATCCAACCGCAACGGTCCGACCGCGGTCCGGCGCAGGTAGGTCACCCGATTCCCGACCGCTTTTATCATCCTCTTGACCTGGCGTTTCTTACCCTCGCCGATGGCGATCTCCGCCTCCCGACCGTCGGGGGAGAGAATCCTCACCCGGGCCGGGCGGGTCTGGAAACCATCGTCCAGGGTCACCCCCTGCTGCAGGCGCTCCACCGCCGGACCGGTCAGAGGATCCCGGAGCCGAAGAAAATATTTCTTCTCGATGCCATGCCGGGGGTGGGTCAGTCTCAGGGCGAACTCTCCGTCATTGGTCAGGATTAGCAACCCCTCGGAATCGAGATCAAGGCGGCCGGCCGGGTAGACCCGCTGAGGGATCCGCCGGACCAGGTCGGTGACCAGGGGCCGGCGAGATCGGTCGCTCAGGGCGCAGAGATACCCGGCCGGTTTGTGGAGGAGGATATAAACCATCTCCTCCGCACTGACCCTCCGGCCGTTCACCTCCACCCGATCCCGGATAGGATCGATTGCTGAACCCATTACGGTGACCGGATTACCGTTGACCCGGACCCGGCCGGAGGCGATCAGCTCTTCCGCCTTCCTCCGGGAGGCGACCCCGGCCCGGGCGAGAAACTTCTGCAGCCTCATCTCTCCACCGCTCGGGCCAGGGTCAATACGTCAACAACGCCCGCCCCGGCCTGCCGCAGCGCCGCCGCGCACTCATTGGCGGTCGATCCCGTGGTATAGACGTCGTCGATCAGGAGGATTGAAGCCGCGGGCGGGATTTCTCGACCACTCACCCGAAAAGCTCCCCGGATATTCTCCCGTCGGGCTTCCCGGTTCAGGCGGGTCTGGCTGGGTGTGTAACGAATCCGGATCAGACAGTTCCGGGCCCGGGGTATCCCGGTCGCCCGGCTCAAGCCCGCGACCAGGATCGCCGACTGATCGAAACCCCGCTCCCGAATCTTCCGGGGATGCAGAGGAACCGGGAGCACCAGCTCGTAATCATCCCAGTCGTACCATCTCTCCCCGGCCGCCAGGAGCAACCGGAGAGCGGCGACGGAGAGATAGGGGTTGGCGCTGTACTTGTAGGTCAGTACCAGGGAACGGCCGGGCCCGGAAAAATAGATGGCCGAGCGGGCCCGGCGGTAGTCCGGAGGGTTCTTCCGGCAGTCCGGACAGTTCAGGATCAGATCTCCCGGCCCGGCCAGCGGCCGGCCGCACTGTTCACAGACCGGCCTCCCGACCGGCTCCAGGAGATCCCGACAGGCCGGGCAGAGATAATCCCGATTTAGGTGATCGAGCAAGACCCCGCAGTGGACGCACTCCCGGGGAAAGAACAGATGCAGCAGCCAGAGAATTCCGTTTTCGATCATCTCTTCCTTCGGACCTACCGAACGATCTTTTGGATCATATCACTATTCTTCTCCCGGAGAATCAAAAAAGCGGCCCCCCGACCGAAGGCCGGGGGGCCGCTTCTCCACTAATTTAAATCCCCGCCGGGGATTTAAATTACATCATGCCGCCCATACCCCCCATTCCTCCTCCGGGGGGCATCGCCGGCATCTTCTCTTCTTCCGGCACCTCGGTGATCAGGCACTCGGTGGTGATCATCAGCCCCGAGATGCTGGAGGCGTTCTGGAGCGCGGTGCGGGTAACCTTGGTCGGGTCAATGATCCCTTCCTTGAACATCTCGCAGTACTTGTCGCTGCTGACGTTGTACCCGTAGTCGCCCTTTCCCTTCAGCACTTCCTGGACCACGATCGCCCCTTCTACACCGGCGTTGTCGGCCAGCTGGCGGGCCGGGGCCTGGAGGGCTCTTTTGACGATCTTCACCCCGATCTTCTCGTCGCCGCTGGCCTTGACCTTCTCCAGGGCGTCGATACAGCGGAGCAGGGCTACGCCGCCGCCGGGAACGATCCCCTCTTCCACCGCGGCCCGGGTGGCGTGGAGGGCGTCCTCGACCCGGGCTTTCTTTTCTTTCATCTCGGTCTCGGTGGCGGCCCCGACATTGATCACGGCCACTCCCCCGGCCAGCTTAGCCAGCCGTTCCTGGAGTTTCTCGCGGTCGTAATCGGAATCGGTATCCTCGATCTGTTTCTTGATCTGGGAAATCCGGGCCTGGATATCGGCCGCGGTCCCCTTACCCTCGACGATCGTGGTGTTCTCCTTCTCGACCGTGACCCGCTTGGCCTGGCCGAGGTCGTCAAGACCGACGCTCTCCAGCTTGATCCCCAGGTCCTCCGAGATCAGCTTTCCGCCGGTGAGGACGGCGATATCTTCCATCATCGCCTTGCGGCGATCGCCGAAACCAGGGGCCTTGACGGCGCAAGCCTTCAGGGTGCCCCGGATCTTGTTGACCACCAGCGCGGCCAGGGCTTCGCCCTCGACGTCTTCCGCGATCACCAGCAGAGCGCGGCCGGTCTTGGCAATCTCTTCCAGCAGGGGCAGGAGATCCTTGAGATTGGAGATCTTCTTCTCGAAGAGCAGGATGTAGGGATCCTCGAGGACCGCGTCCATATTGTCGGCATCGGTGACGAAGTAGGGAGAGAGGTAGCCCTTGTCAAACTGCATCCCTTCCACAACCTTCAGGTAGGTGGAGATCCCCTTGGCCTCCTCGACCGTGATCACGCCGTCCTTTCCGACCTTGTCCATCGCCTCGGCGATCCGCTGGCCGATGGTCGAGTCGTTGTTGGCCGAGATGGTGGCGACAGCGGTGATATCCGACCGGTCGGCCACGTCCTTGCTGATGGTTCCCAGTTCCCGGACCACGGCCTCGACCGCCCGGTCGATGCCTCGCTTCACGGCCATCGGGTTGGCTCCCGCGGTCACGCTCTTGAGACCCTCGCGGTAGATAGCCTCAGCCAGGATAGTGGCGGTGGTGGTACCGTCGCCGGCGTCATCGCTGGTCCGGGAAGCAACCTCCCTCACCAGCTGGGCCCCCATATTTTCGAAGGGGTCTTCGAGCTCGATCTCCTTGGCCACGGTCACGCCGTCCTTGGTGATGGTGGGCGAGCCGAACTTCTTGTCCAGGACCACGTTCCGGCCCTTGGGACCGAGAGTGACCTTGACCGCCCGGCTCAGTTGCTCCACTCCCCGCAGAACCGCCTGGCGGGCCGAGTCGTCATACTTCAACTGCTTGGCTGTCATAGAATAATTCTCCTCTTTCAGGTTGATCTTTTTATTTGCTGCTTACTTCACGATGGCCAGGATATCGTCCTGACTCAGGATCAGGTAATCCTCATCGTCGATTTTGACATCGGTCCCGGAATACTTCCCGATCAGGACCCGGTCGCCCTTGGCCACTTCGAACTTGACCTTGGTCCCGTCTTCGAGAACCTTGCCGGTCCCGACGGCGATCACGGTCGCCTCCATCGGTTTCTCCTGGGCCGTCTCCGGAATGATGATTCCGCCTTTCTTGGTCTCTGCCGGCTCCAGTCTCTTGACCAGAACCCGATCGCCCAAAGGTGTGATCTTCATACTCTCTTTCCTCCTGTTGAATTTGATACTTGGTTAGACAATGTTTTCCCGTTTACCCCTTTGACTTTTCTTTCCCGAAACACCACCTCCTTTTCGATGACTGCCCTGGAGAGGACCTAAGGGACTTAAAGGACCTAAAGGACACTTGGTGACTTCGCGGTGTCTTTCCGAATTACTTCTTCCCCTCGTCCTCAACCTCGAATTCAGCATCGATGACCTCGCCTTCCGGGGATTTTTCCTCTGCTTCCGGAGGCGGAGGCGGGGCCTGGGGGCCGGCGGACGGCCCGGCGTCGGCGCCCGGCTGCCCGGCTGCCTGCTGGTACATCTCCTGGCTGACCGCGTGCCAGGACTGGTTGAGGTCCTCGGTGGCGGATTTGATCTCCTCGACTTCCTCGTTTTTGAGGGCGGTCTTCAACCGCTCGATCGCGGCCTCGATCTTGGCCTTGGCTTCGGCGGAAATCTTTCCCTCGTTGTCCTTGAGGAGTTTTTCCGCCTGGTAGGCGGCGGCGTCGCCCTGGTTCTTGGCGTCAACCGCTTCCCTCAGTTGCTTATCTTCCTCGGCGTGCTGCTCGGAATCCTTGACCATCTTCTCCACCTCTTCCTTCTCCAGGCCGCTGGAGGCGGTGATGGTGATATTTTGCTCCTTGCCGGTGCCGAGGTCCTTGGCCGAGACGTTGAGGATCCCGTTGGCGTCGATATCGAAGGAAACCTCGATCTGAGGGACGCCCCGGGGAGCCGGGGGAATCCCGGTAAGGTGAAACTTTCCGATCGTCCGGTTGGCGGAGGCCATCTCCCGTTCCCCCTGGAGAACGTGGATCTCGACCTGGGTCTGGTTGTCGGCCGCGGTCGAGAAGATCTCGCTCTTCTTGGTCGGGATGGTGGTGTTGCGCTCGATCAGGCGGGTCATCACGCCCCCAAGGGTCTCGATCCCCAGCGAGAGCGGAGTGACGTCGAGCAGGAGTACGTCCTTGACATCCCCCTGGAGCACTCCGGCCTGGATAGCGGCCCCGATGGCGACCACCTCGTCCGGGTTGACCCCCTTGTGAGGATCCTTGCCGAAGAGTTTTTTCACCATCTCCTGGACCGCCGGCATCCGGGTCATTCCCCCGACCAGGATTACCTCATCGATCCCGTCGGCGGCCAGCCCGGCGTCCTTAAGCGCCTGCCGGCAGGGATTCTCCGTCCGGTTGATCAGGTCCTCGCAGAGCTGGTCGAGCTTGGCCCGGGTTAGCTTCATCGAGAGGTGCTTGGGACCGGCGGCGTCGGCGGTGATGAAGGGGAGGTTGATCTCGGTCTCCTTGGTCGAGGAAAGTTCGCACTTGGCCTTTTCGGCCGCCTCCTTCAGCCGCTGGATCGCCATCGCGTCCTGCTTGAGGTCGATCCCCTGGTCCTTCTTGAACTCCTCGGCGATCCAGTCGATCACCCGCTGGTCGAAGTCGTCACCCCCGAGATGGGTATCCCCGTTGGTCGACTTGACCTCGAAGACGCCCTCCCCGATCTCCAGGATCGAAATATCGAAGGTCCCGCCCCCGAGATCGAAGACGGCGATCTTCTCGTCCTTCTTCTTGTCCAGTCCGTAGGCCAGGGAGGCCGCGGTCGGCTCGTTGATGATCCGCTTCACCTCCAGTCCGGCGATCTTTCCGGCGTCCTTGGTCGCCTGCCGCTGGCTGTCGTTGAAATAGGCGGGGACCGTGATCACCGCCGCAGTCACCTTGTCGCCCAGGTGGGACTCGGCGTCCTGCTTCATCTTGCGCAGGAGCATAGCCGAGATCTCGGGCGGGGAGTAAATCTTGCCCTCCGCCTCGACTCGGGCGTCGCCGTTGGCGGCCTTGATCACCTTGTAGGGGACGAGCTTGATCTCCGAGGAGACCTCGTCGTACCGCCTTCCCATAAAGCGCTTAATCGAGAAGACGGTGTTGGCCGAGTTGGTGATGGCCTGCCGCTTGGCCGGCTGGCCGACCAACCTTTCCCCGGTCTTGGTGAAGGCGACCACGGAAGGGGTAACCCGGCTCCCCTCGGCGTTGGAGATAACCTTCGGTTCCTTGCCTTCCATCACCGCCATGCAGGAATTGGTCGTTCCCAGGTCGATTCCGATTACTTTGGGCATAATTTCCTCCTCTGGAAAATTTTTATGTAAAACCCTGTGGGCATAACTAAATGCAATAACTATGCCAGATGCTGAACTTTATCTGGGAAAGAGATATTCCGTTCGTAATTAACTCCTTCCCAGCACATTAAAAAATCCCCCCTCAATGGACTGGTCCGGATCAGAGGCAGTTTGAGGGGATCATTATGTTACACCCGCTACAGTATAACGACCCAGGTGTGTCTTTTTGACTCATCGAAAGAACCAGGAACAAAGTGGAAATTCCACATTACCCCATATCAGGATGATCGTGAACGGCAACTACAGAAGAACAGAATCCGGAAGCAGGATGAGGTCGGGGTAGGACCAATAAACCGATTTATGAATTAATCAGGTCAAAGGACACGCGGAAATGAGGTTGCCTCAACCCGGGGGCGCGATGTAATGTATGGTCTTCGGCTATTCCCCCGGTTAGCGGTGGTCCTCCTGATTTCTGATCCAGTCAGGCACTCGGTGAGATCGGCCTATGGATCCGCCAGTGATTAGCTAATTCCGCATCTATGTTTTTCGGCTCCGGGACCACGCCCGAGAGGCCGGATAATCCGGCAATTAAATGAAAGAGATCTATTCGCTACGTCTTAAGAAGACGGTCAAGAATGTACTTGAGGCACTCTGGGATAATTCTGTCCTGAGCGGGCTCCAGAAGGCCATCAATAAGTATTCACCGCAACCCAAAATAATAATCCTGCTTTACCACAATATCGTCAGCGACCAGGCTCCGGACAGGGCCTACTTTAATAAAATCTGCCTGACCACCGACGATTTCGGCCGGCAGATGGCTTATTTGGCCCAAAACTGCCGGATTATCTCGCTGTCTCACTACATCGCGATGCTCAGGAATACCGCTCCGAAGATGCCGGAGTCGGGCCCTTTCATCATCATAACCTTCGATGACGGGTATCAATCGGTATTTACCCAGGCTTACCCAATACTCCGGCAGCTCGGACTGCCGGCGACATTATTCGTTGCGACCGGTTTCATCGGGACAAACTCCGAGCTGCCCGGCGAGAGCCGGTACCCAGGGATAAACTATCCCAAACTCAGCTGGGACGAGGTCGGGGAACTCGCCCGCAACGGATTCGAAATCGGCTCTCATACCATAACCCACGCTCATCCCGACCAGAGCAATATTGATCAATATCTGGATGAGATCTCGCGGTCGGCCGAGGAAATCACAGACCGGATCGGCCTCAGGCCGGTTCACTTCTCCTGGCCCTACGGCAAAATCCACACCATCACAAGGGAACTCGAGCCTCTCTTAAGCAAAACCGGCTATATCTCCGCCAGCTACGCGTGCGGCGGAAAGAACTCGTTCCTCAGTCATCCTTTGCGTCTCAACCGGATCGGCATCTCCACCGGCATCTCTTTTACCCATTTTCGCCGGATCACGGAAGGAATCAACGTAACTGACTGCCTTACCAGAAAGAGGTGACTGCAAATCCTCCCGGTTTTTATGAAAATCGTCATGTTAACAAGTAATACCGCCTTATCCGGCAAGATCATCCTTGAGAAACTCGTGGCCGTCGATCTGACGCCCGCAGCCGTAATCATCGAACGACCGCTTCCGGAAGATCACAATCCTCTATCGGGATATCTTGCTTTCCTCAAGAAGAAGAGCAGTCAGTGGGGCTGGAAATACGTCGCGCGGAAAGGTGCCCGTCTCCTGCTCGGAAAATTCCGGCTGAGCAAACGGATGGATTGTTTGACCGTTCGCGACCTCGCCGGCCGATACAATATCCCCGTGGAAGTGGTACCCGATTTCAACGCCCCCGAAACCGAGTCATTCTTGTCGGATCTGCTCCCTGATATCTGTACCGTCTCGGGCACCCGGATCCTCAAACCGCGAATATTCCAAATACCGCCCCGGGGATGCATCAATTTTCATACCGGTCTGCTGCCTAAATACCGTGGATCTGATACCATTATCTGGAGCCTGTACAATAATGACCCAGTAGGCGTGACCATTCATAAGATTGCCGAAAAACTCGACGCCGGAGAGGTGATCCTGGAAGAGACCATCCCCGTCTCCCCCTCCGACCGGTACGGGGATATTTACCGAAAAGCCTGCCAACAAGGCGCGGAGATGATAGCGAGGATAATGACGGATCCGGACTATTACTTAGGGAACGCGCAGAGTAAATTCGACCCTTCTTGCCCGGTCTGGAAGAAAGCCTCCCCGAAAATCGTGGCTGAAGTCCGCGCAATGCGGGGGGGATGCCTGTAATCCACTCCCCCCTGTCCAGGGTATGCCTGACGTGAAACTTCTGGTCATCTCGCATTCGGCGGTGATATCCGGTTACCGGCAGAGATTCTCCGAGGTTTTTCGGCAATCCGGGGCGGAAATCACCCTGCTGGTCCCCAGGCAGTGGAGGCAATTCAATACCGTTGTGGAGCTAGGTGCGACAACCGTCGGGGACTTCCGGATCATTCCCCGCCAGCCGCTTTCCTGGGGACTGCGGCACCACGGATTGAAAAACGCCGCCCATATCTACCCCGGCCTCAGCCAGCTGATCAAAAGACTCCGGCCTGACATCGTTGAGGTCTGGGCGGAACCATTCGCCGCCGTAACCGCGCAGGCGGTCCGGGCGGCAGGCGGGATCAACCCCCCGTCCCGGATTATATTTTTTTCCGCCCAGAATATCCGCCGAGACTATCCGCCGCCGTTTTCTTGCTTGGAGCGTTTTACATTCCGGCACGCCGACTTTGCTTTCCCGATTAATATCGAAACCGATCAGATTCTCCGGGAGAAAGGATGGCGCAAGGGCTCGGCCGTGCTGCCGATGGGGATCGACCCGGCTCATTTCCGGGAACTCGACAGTTCCCGTCTCCGGCGTCAGCTCGGACTCGAACATTTTACCATCGGCTTCGTGGGCAAGTTCGACCGGCAGAAAGGGATCCTCGACCTGATCCAGGCAGCCCGCCAATTAGACGGCGATTTCAACCTTCTCCTGATCGGGCAGGGCCCCCTCAAGTCACGGATACTTGGACTATCCGGAGAACTCGGTATTCGGAAGGCCGTCCGGATAATCGATCCAATCGTTTACGACGAGCTTCCCGCCTATCTCAACTCTATGCACGTCCTGGTCCTCCCCTCGATCACCCTGCCTGGCCTGAAGGAACAGTTTGGCCGGGTTCTCGTCGAGGCTATGAGTTGCGGAGTACCGGTTATCGGCTCCAGCTCGGGTGAAATCCCCCGTGTCATCGGCGAGTCCGGATTGGTCTTCGAGGAAGGCAACACCACGGACCTGGCGGGGAAAATCAATCTCTTGCTCGACAATCCCACGAGGGCGCGACAACTGGGAACACGGGGGAGAGAAAGAGCAAGAGACAAGTTCTCCTGGAAGGTAATCGCCCGAAGGCAGATCGAAGCCTATCGGGATCTTGGAGTGCACTGCTGATCAATGAAGAAACCCTATCCATTCCATCTGCTGTTCTTCTCGGCTTATCCGGTGTTTCTTCTATATTCGGTAAATTATGACAGGACACCGCTCGCCGATGTTCTATCATCACTCGGGGTCACGCTGGCAGTGGCTGGGGTTTTGTGGGGATTATTCACGTTTGCGTTTAAGGATTCGTCTCGGGGGGCGATCCTGACATCACTTGTGTTGTTCTGGTTTTTCTCCGCCGGCCATATACACAGTTATATTTACTACTCTTCCGAGATCGGTCACTCACTGGGGCGTTTCAGATACTTCCTTCCTCTCTGGACGGCTCTCGGGGGAGTCGGCTCCTGGCTGCTGCTGAGGGAGCGGTTCCGGAAGCAGAAGCCGATTTTTGTCCAGATCGCAAATCTGGTCGGCGCCGTCCTGGTCATCTCCGCCCTGCCTGGCATCACAGCAGGGATTCTGCGCAAACAGGCAACAGAAATACCGGATTCCTTGAAGGTGTCGGAGAACGGCTCCGGGGGAGAGAGTCATCCGGACATCTATTATATTCTTCCGGACGCTTATGTTCGCTCTGACGTGCTTAAGGAGGCTTACGGTTATGACAATCAGCCGTTCATAGATTATCTCACCGCCAAAGGTTTCTCTGTACCATCCGAGAGCTGTTCCAATTACGCGTATACCAGTCTCTCGCTACCCTCGACATTGAATATGGACTACCTTCAGAACCTCCGGGACGCCAATCTTCTGGACACACAACAGCACTTGGTACTCGACAGTGCCGTGGCGGGTTTTCTTGAATCCCGCGGATATCAGCTGGTCTACATCGATACAACGGGAAAGCTGACAATCGGCCGCTACCGGGAGGACGATCTGCGCCGCAGTCTCCACGGCCGGTTCTGGATTATGCTGCTCAGCACCACCGCCGCCAAACCCCTGGCCTCCATTATCAGGATCAAACAGCATCGGAGCGCCGTATTGGATGGTTTCCGATCATTGAAAAAAGCGATAGATATCCCGGGCCCCAAATTTGTATTCGGTCACATACTCTGCCCACATCCCCCGTTCGTCTTCCAGGCCGATGGAGGAGAGGTCTTTCTGGACAATGTGGATCCCCGGCTCGGGAAGGGAGGTAGTCTTGAGGAACTATATGCCGGCCAGGTCGCCTACGTGAATCGCCGGCTCAAGGAACTGGTCGGTCGTATAATCGGACGTTCCAAAACACCGCCGGTCATTATCATCCAGGCAGACCACGGTTCTGGTTTCATTCACGAATTCTACATCTTTCTGGAGAAGGCTCCCAGCGACGAGTTTCTCCGAAGGCAGATGAGTATTTTTAGCGCCTATCTTCTTCCTGGAGAGAGCGAGAAGGGAATTTATGACTCGATTACTCCGGTCAACACTTTCCGAGTGTTATTCAACCAATGCTTCCAGGCGGAAATACCCTTGCTTGAAGACCGGTGTTTTTATTCAGGCAAAAATTCACCCGGAGTTTTTCTGGATGTCACCGAGCGTATTCGAACCGGTTCATAACTCCAAATTTGAACCTCCCATAGCTTGAACTGATGAATAAACGGCAAACTGGCCAAATTAACCGGACAGGTAGGCATTAATGGGTTTTCGCAAACTGGAACAGTTCGGCCCTTACCGCCTGATCCGGGCCGCCTCCCCGGTAAACTGGGCGCCGGGCCCAGGGAACCCAGAATGGGACCGGGCGGCCGCGGTCTTTTTTCGGGAGGGCGGCGTGGAGGAGTCCTGTTGAGCTCCAGGGCACAGATAATCCTCTACCACTCCGTCCAAGAGGACGATCACTTCCCCGCTTCCAGCGGCGTGAACCTGCCGCCGGAGATATTCGAGGGCCACCTCACCTATCTGGCGTCCGCCGGCACGGTCGTCCCTTTGGAAGAGGCGCTACACCCCCCACCCCGCTCCGGGCACCGAATCCTGGCCATCACCTTCGACGACGGTTACAGAGACACCTGGGAAAATGCTTACCCGCTGCTGGTGAAACACTCCCTCCCGGTCACCTTTTTCCTCACCGTTGGGCAGGTGGGAACGGATTGGCTGTTCCCGCGGGGGAGCTACCCGGGCTTGAGCTGGGAGAGAGCCCGAGAAATGGGTAAGAATCCGCTGGTAAAATTCGGTTCTCACGGAATGGGCCACCGCAACCTGACCCGGCTGTCGCACGGGGAAGCGGCCCGGGAGATTGTAGAATCAAAAAATATCCTGGAAAAGAGATTATCCCGCGAGGTGGAGTTTTTCTCCTACCCTCACGGCAGTTACAACGGACAGATCAAGGGCCTGGTCCGGGAGGCCGGGTACCGGGCGGCCTTCTCGGTCATCCCCCGCCGGGAGGACAACTTCTCCCAGAGAAGAATCCTAATCTCCCGGCGGGATAACCTCTTTCGTCTCCGCCTTAAACTCTCACCCCTTTACTGGCCATTAAGAAAGATTATCTGAACCGCCCCGAGGAAAAACCGGTGAGAGAAAAGCGGCAATATCTGTTCGACAGCCCCGGGAAGATATTCCTGGCCAACCTCCTGGATAAAACTGGGGGGATCTTTTGCCGGAACCGGCCGCGGGGAGAGATCACCCCGGGCCTCATCAGCAAAATCCTCCTAATCAGGCTCGATCACATCGGGGACTTGTTGATGACCACCCCGGCAATCCGGGCCCTGCGGAAGACTTTCCCCGCTGCCGATATTCACCTGTTAATTAAAACCCAGACCAGGGAAGCGGTCGAACTCAACCCTCACCTCAACAAGATCATAACCCTTGACGCCCCCTGGACAATTGTTCGGGGGAAGAAGGCCAGGCCGGCCGAGATTGCACAATGCGTTTGGGATCTGCGGCGGGAGGTCTACGATTGCGTGGTTGGTTTCCGCCCCGATCCCCGGGAAGCTCTGCTGATCGCCGCCACCGGCGCGAGGTGTCGAATCGGTTACGGCAGTCGGGGGGGGGAGTTCTGTTTTACCCACCCCGTTTCCCTTGACCCCGGCCAGCACGAGATTCTCCGAGCCATCGACCTGCTGGCCCCGCTGGGCGTCAATCCCGATGGGTGCAATATGGAACTGTCCCTCTCCCCGGGCGACAGAAAGCGGGCGAAGGCTCTCATCTCCCGGGCCGGAGGGAGCCCCGGGGATAGAATTATCGGTCTCCACCCCGGGGCAGCCTCACCTTTTAAGCGCTGGAGAGCGGAGGGATTCAGCCGACTGGGGAATCTCCTCGCCGGGCCGGGGCGGCTGATCATCCTCCTGGGTTCGGAGCACGACCGTCCCCTCCTGCAGGAAATTGCTCAGGGGATGGAGGAGAAGCCTCCGATTATTGTTCCCGCCGGGATCCGGCTTCTGGCCGCTCTGGTTGAGCAACTTGACTGCCTGGTTGGAAATGACTCGGCCGCCGCCCACATCGCCCAGGCCGTCGGCACCAGGGCCGTGGTACTATTCGGGCCCACCCATCAAGAGATTACCGGCCCCCTTGACCGGCAACATCATACCGTAATCCGCCATCCCCTCCCCTGCTCGCCCTGCTGGCTGCCGGGAAGGAAATTTATCTGCGAACACGATCTTCAATGCTGGAAAAAGTTGCGGCCGGAAGAGGTGGCGGCGGCGGTAACCGCAGATCGCGATCCGCTCCTCTAAGCAAACCCCGAACCCCGGGATAAACTTTTATGAAAATACTTCAGGTGGCCTATAAATCCACGATCAGCGGGGGGGAGAAGGTTCTCTTCGACCTGGCGGTATCGCTCCGGACCCGCGGACATACAGTTTCGGCGATCTGCCCCGAAGACGGACAGCTGCCCGATAGACTGGCCGAAAACGGAATCCGGGTAAAAATAATACCCTTCCATAAAACCTACGACCTGGCGGCCGCCCGGCGGATCGCCCGGTTCATCCGGAGAGAAAAAATCGAAGTCCTGCATTCCCACAGTATGCTGACCAACATATTAACCCGTCTGGCCGGGCATTGGGCCGGGCCATCGGTCTCGGTCTCGACCGAACACCTGACGATGGATCTGGCTCACGGGGGGCGAGGGCGGGGTTGGCGGGAAAGACTCCGGGCCGCTTATTACCGGCGGCTCGACAACTTTACCAGTCGCTATAATCATATGGTAATCGCCGTCTCCGGGGCGGTGCGGGATGATCTTCTGGAACAGGGGATGGATCCCCGTCGGGTGACGGTTGTCCAGAACGGGATCGAGATACCCCAGCTTGATCGACGGGAATACGAAAGAAGCCGCCGGAAACTGGGGATACCAAAAGATGTCTTGGTAATTGGAACGGCGGGAAGACTCTCACCTCAAAAGGACTACCCCACCCTCCTCCGGGCGGCGGCCCGGGTGAAGGATTCCGTGCCCCACTCACTATTCCTGATTCTGGGCGAGGGATATCTCCGTCCAGGACTGGAAAAGCTGACGGCAAAACTGGGAATCTCCGACCGGGTCAGGTTTCTCGGCTACCGGGAGAAGGCGCTGGAGGTCGTCGCTGGTTTCGATATCTTCGCCCTCTCCTCCCTCTGGGAGGGCCTGCCCCTGGCGGTGCTGGAGGCGATGGCCTTGGCCAAGCCGGTCGTGGCAACCGCTGTTCCGGGGACAGCGGAGGCCGTGCTCGAGGGAGAGACCGGTTTCCTTACCCCCCTGGAAGATCACACTGCCCTGGCGGAGAAGATAATTCACCTGGCCGAAAACCCGCAGAAAGCCCGCCTGATGGGCCTGGCGGGGCGGAAGCGCGGGGAAGAGAACTTCGGCCGAGAGAGGATGGTAGACGAGTATGAAGCTCTCTATCGGCGACTACTTGTTTAGATTCTCTTCCGTTTGGTGCGGGAAGGAACCTGATTGACTGATGCACAATATCCTATTTATCAATCCCGCCGGCGGCATCGGGGGGGCGGAGAAGAGTCTGATCGATCTGGTAACCCGGCTGCCTCGGGAACGTTTTCATCCCCTGGTGGTCATCCTGGGACCGGGTCCCCTCGCCCGGGAACTGTTTGACCGGGGGGTAGAGATCCGGGAGGTCCACCTCCCGTCAGCCCTGCTCGGACTGAGCCGGAAAGACCGGTTCAACCTCATCCTTCTCCTTCTCTCCGGACCGTTCCATCTACCATCGGTCATCGGCCACCTGATCAAGCTGATCCGGGAGGAGAGGATCGCCCTGGTTCACACCAACGGGATCAAGGCCCATCTCATAGCACTGCTTCCCGCGCTCCTGAGCCGGCGGCCCCTAGTCTGGCATTTTCGGGATCTGCCCGGGCGGGGGGGATACGGCATCCTGTTCCGGTCCCTGGCGCGCATCCTCCCGACCCGGATCATTGCCAACTCTCAAGCGGTCAAGCGGGCGCTGAAGAGTCCGCTCCGGACACGGGTAGTCTATAACGGAGTGGATCCGTTTCCGGTCGGTGCCGGATACAGCCGCTCCTCGGCCCGAAGAATGCTGGGATTGGAGGAAGATGAGATCGCGATCGGGACGATCGGGCATCTCGCCCCCCTGAAAGGCTACGAGGACTTTCTGGCGGCGATGCCCAGTGTTCTGAAACAGGTCCCTTCGGCCCGCTTTGTAATCACCGGCGAAGCCCTCTACCCGGCCTGGCGGGACTACCACCGGAAGCTGGAAACCGAAGCGGTGCGGTTGGGACTGTCCGAAAAGGTCAACTTCACCGGCGGACGGAAAGATCCGGGAGAGATTCTCCCCGCCCTGGATATCTTTGTCCTCCCCTCGCGGTCGGAGGGGTTCGGACGGGCCAACCTGGAAGCAATGGCCGCCGGGTTACCGGTGGTCTCCACCGATGTCGGGGGAATCCCCGAGGTGGTGGCCGACGGGGTGACCGGGATCCTGGTCTCCCCACAACGGCCCGCGGCCCTCGCCCGGGCAATCATCACCCTGGCCCGAGACAGCGGTCTACGGACGGAGATGGGCAAGGCTGGCCGGCAAAGGGCGGCGGATTTTTCTATAAAGAAGATGGTGAACGGAGTTATATCTTGCTATGGGGAGATCCTATAACCCGGAACTGTCATTGTGAACGAAGCAATCTTTTTTTTAAAAAAACCTCCTGAGATTGCTTCGTCGCTTCGTTCCTCGCACTGACAGGTCAATCAAAATGAGATTCAGCGTCCTCCAGGTCGGAAAATTCTACCACCCCTACCGGGGCGGGATGGAGACTTACCTCCTCGACCTCTGCCAGGGGCTGAAGAACCGGGTCGATCTAAAGGTCCTGGTCTCCAACACCTCCCCCCGGACCGTTCGGGAGACCGTGGATGGGGTGGAGGTAATCCGAGCCGGGAGCTGGGGAAGGTTGCTCTCGACTTCGCTCAGCCCCTCATTCCCTCGGCTGCTAAGGGAAAACGCCGCCGATATCATCACCGTCCACCACCCCAATCCCCTGGCCACGATCTCCTACCTGAAAGCCCGTCCACCGGGGAGGCTGACGGTGGTCTATCAGAGCGACATCGTCAGGCAGAAAATCGCCGGGCTGCTTTACCGTCCTTTGCTGCTGAAATTTCTGGCCCGGGCGGAGAGGATCGTCGTCGCCTCGCCCCGCTACCTGGAAGGGTCTGCTGTCCTGCAGCGGTTCCGGGAGAAGTGCGTGCTGATCCCGATCGGGATCGACCTCTCGCTCTACGCGGATCGGGCGGAGATCAACGCTCAGGCCCAACTGATCCGTAAACGGCTCGGCGATCGGATCGTCCTCTTTGTCGGACGGCTGACCCTCTACAAGGGGGTGGAATACCTGGTCAAGGCGATGGAGGAGGTAACCGGGAAACTCGTGATTATCGGGAGCGGCGAGAGGTTTGACGCCCTGAAGATGATGGTGGTCTCTCACGGCCTGGAGGACCGGGTCGTCCTGATGAGCGAGGTATCCCGGGACAACCTCCTGGCCTACCTCCGGGCCTGTTCGGTCTTCTGCCTTCCCTCGATCTCCCGTAACGAGGCCTTCGGTATCGTCCAGTTGGAGGCGATGGCCAGCTCCCGCCCGGTAATCAGCACCCGGCTCGAAACTGGGGTCACTTACACCAACCTCGACGGGGTTACCGGACTGGTCGCCCCGCCTCGGGACTCCCGGTCCCTGGCCCGGGCACTTAACCGGATTCTCGACGAACCGGACCGGGGGGAGGAGCTGGGAAAACGGGGCCGGCAGAGAGTGGAAGAAGAATTCACCAAGGAAAGAATGGCCGAGCGGACTTTCCGAATGTACCAGGAGTTGTTAGAATGAGTCTATGAATTTTATCATCTTCATTGCCACCGCGCTTCTCTCCCTGGTCCTTACCCCGGCCCTGATCCGCCTTTCTTCCCATTACGGCATCTCGCACCACGGCCCCAGCGGCCGGGTCCGAAGCCGGGCCCTGAACCTCTCCGGGGGGGTGGTGATCTACCTCTCCTTCATCGCGGTTACCGGGGCCGCCTTTCTCTTCAACCGAGAGCGGTTGCTCGGTTTTTACGACTATCATTACCTGGGGGTCCTGCTCGGTGGAACCCTGATGATTCTCCTCGGCCTCCGGGATGCCATCCGCAAGGTTCACTGGCCCCTGAAGATCGCGGTCACGGCGTTGGCCGGGCTGATTCTGGTCAGCTGCGGTTACCGGCTGGACACGGTCACCTTCCTGGCCGGCGACAAGATCAGCCTCGGCCCGGCGGGAGCGCTGCTCCTGGTCGCCTGGGTTACGGGGATGGTCAACGCCTTCGCCCTCATCGATACGATCGACGGACTGGCCGCCGGGATCGCCGCCATCGCCGCCGCCACTATCTTTTTTGCCGCCCTGACCGGGCCGCCCTTTGTCCCCGTCCTGGCCCTGGCCACGGTCGGGGGCTGCGCGGGTTTCCTCCGTTACAACTTCTACCCGGCCCGGATCCACCTCGGGCGAACCGGGACCTTCTTCCTCGGTTTCCTCCTGGCAGCGATCGCCGCCCAGGGTGAATTCAAGGCCACCGCCGGGATCGCCCTGATCCTCCCGATCCTGGCCCTGGTCTTCGCCATCTTCGGCCGACCCCCCGCCCCCGCATCCCCGGCGGGGAGGAACCCCAGACCGCGGCAGATCGCCGACCGGCTTCTCCTGCTCGGTTATTCTCCCCGGCAGGTGGTTCTGCTTATCTACCTGCTCCAGGCAAACCTGGGGATGATCGCCCTGGTCGCCGCCGCCGCCGGGAGGATCCTGGCCCTGGGGATCTTCTTCCTGGTGGGGTCGATGCTCTATCTTCTCTTCAGGATCGTCGAAGAGTACAGGTCGCGGATCCTGGTGCTGGACGGAGAAGAACCGGGAGAAAGCCGATGACGGAGATGGGGATGTACTGGTTGGTTTTTCTTCTCTCCCTGGCCATCGCGCTGCTGGCCACCCCGCCGGTGGCGCGCTGGGTGCGGATGCGCCGGGTAACCGCCCGATCCCTTGAATCAGGCGGGGCGGGAAGGGAAGTTCCCCTGCTGGGAGGGGTAATCATCTTCATCGCCTTCATCATTTCCACCGGCATCTCCTTTCTGCTCGGCCGGAGCCAAATGCTGGGTTCGTTCGATACCCACTACCTGGGCCTGGTCCTGGGTGGGGTTATCATCCTCGGGCTGGGGATTTTCGATGACATCCGGGGGGCACGAGCGCCGGTGAAACTGATCTTCCAGACCATCGCCGCCCTGATTCTGATCGCCTGCGGCTACAATGTGGAGGTCCTGACCAATCCCCTGGGAGGCCAGATCCGGCTCGGATTATGGGGCGGGCCGCTGGTCGTTCTCTGGGTGCTCACCGTGACCAACGCTTTTAACCTTCTCGACGGGTTGGACGGGCTGGCCGCCGGAACGGCGGCGATCGCCGGACTGGTTCTCTTCTTCAGCAGCGTGGACGGACTCCCCTTTATGCCGACCATAACCATCGCCCTGGTCGGGGGGTGCCTGGGCTTCCTCCGCTACAACCGTTACCCCGCCCGGATCTTCCTCGGCGACACCGGAAGCCTTCTGATCGGCTTCATTCTGGCGGCGGTCTCGATCCAGAGTTCCTTCAAGACCACCGCCGGGATCGCCCTGATCCTGCCCCTGATCGTCCTCCTCCTGCCCCTGGCCGACCTGACCATCGCCTTCTGCCGTCGGATCGCCCGGGGGCAAAACCCCTTAACCGGGGACCGGAAGCATCTCCACCACCGGCTGGTGGAGATGGGATTCTCCCCCCGGGAAACGGTGCGGATGTTCTACCTGCTGACGATCAACCTCGGCCTGCTCGCCCTGGTGATGAAGTACGCCGACCGCAGCCTGGCCGCCGGGATGCTCTTCCTGGTCGGGCTGATCGTCTTTCTATTTTTAAAGATCATCGAGGACTTCCGGTTTTCGATCAGATCACGGATGAGATAAGAGAATGCCTCCCCCCATCGAGAGCGCGGTTGAATTCTCACTCTGGGAAAAAGCGCGGAGAGACCATCTCCCCCTGCTGGGGATGATTGAATTGACCCGGAGATGCAATCTCCGCTGTCCGTACTGTTACGTTGGTTTCGCCCGTCAGACCCCGCCGGAAGAGGAGTTGAGCCGGAAGCAGGTCTGCTCTCTCATAGACCAGATCGCCGATCGGGGGGGGCTCTGTCTCACCTTCAGCGGGGGAGAACCGTTCATCCGGGATGATTTTCGTTCCATCTATCAGTACGCTATAAAAAAAGGTTTCTTGATAAACGTCTTCACCAACGGAACACTGATCGACCGGGAGATAGCGGATTTTCTGGACCGGTATCCTCCATATCAGATCGACATCAGCCTGCTCGGCGCCACTGAAGAGACGTACGAGAAAATTTCCGGGGTGCCGGGCAGTTACCGGCAATTCCGGCAGGCTATTGATCTGCTCGCGGAGAGAGACATCTCTTTCAGTTTTAGGTCGGTCATCAATACCGTCAACCGACAGGAAATCCGGCAGATGAGAAAACTGGCGGCCGACTACGGGAAGGATTTCCGATTCGACGCCCTGATCTGCGCCCAGTTGAACGGTTCCCGCAGCGGTACCGGCTACCGTCTCTCCCCGCAGGAGGTCATCGAGCTCGATTACGAAGATCCGGATAAGTGGCGGGCCTGGCTTTCCTTTGACTGCCGGAAATGGGGGCCGGTAAAATCGGACCGACTTTATAAATGCGGCGGAGGACTCTGTTCTTTCCACGTCTCCTCCTCTGGCCAGCTCGGTCTCTGCGTTCTGGATACCAACTTTCGTTACAATCTGATCCGGGGGAGCTTCCGCGAGGGATGGGATCAGTTCATCCCCCGGGTCAGAAATGAAGTAACCAGGGAGCCGAACAGATGCAACGACTGTGAGCTCCGGGGGATCTGTAACGTCTGTCCGGCCTGGTCCACCCTGGAGAACGGAACGCCGGAAAAACCGGTAGAATTCCTTTGCCAGGTCACCCACCTTCGGGCTATATTGCTCAAGGAAACCAGGAGGAAAGACGATGAAAAAGAAAAAGCTCTACCGAAAACCCGAACTCAAGGTCGTTGAGCTCAGCTTCAATACCGCCCAGATGGCGGTCTGCAATACTCCTTCCATCACCACGCCCTATGATTCGGAATTCGGTATCCCCTGCAACCTCACGGCTTGCCCCAACACTTGAGAACGATCGTTGATGCAAGAGGTCTATCTGCGCATCGGCGGAGCTAACCTCCAGCTCAACCTGGCCGATCCATCAGCGCGCCTCGAGGATATTTACCTTCCTTTCCGCACCCCGGCCGTAACCCCGGAATACATCTGGCACGTTCATCCCGGCCTGAATCCCGGGACCCTGGACTCCCTTCCCAGCCCGCCCGGGCAAGCCTTTACCTGGAAAGTGATCCGGCAGGACTCCCGGCGGGTTTTCCTCCTGCGCTGGAAGGCGGATTCTCCCACCTTCTGGAAGAAGGCCGTTATGGAGGAGGATTGTTCCCGGGGTGATATCTGGATTGAACGCTGGAGCCGGGCGGTCACCTGGTTTCCCCTCCCCTGCCTGGACCTGATGCTCTTTTCCCACCTCCTGCTCCACCGCCAGGGCCTGGTCGCCCACGCCGCGGCGGCGAAGTTTGACGGGGGGACTTTTATCTTTCCCGCTCCGGCCGGCGGCGGGAAGAGCACCTGGGCGGAGTTGGTCGGCCGCGCGGCAGGACCGGCGGCATTGGGGGAAGACAAGGTTATCGTCCGCCGGACCGGCAGTGGCTTTCACCTCTTCGGCACCCCCTGGAACCCACGAACCGAATTCCGGAAGGCTGATTCCGGGCCATTGCGGGGGATATTCTTCATCTACCACTGCCGGCGGAACCAAATTCAAAGCATCGACCGAGTTTCCGCCCTGCGGCAGCTGCTCCAGCAGATTTTCCTTCCCTTCAACCAAGGGAAGGACCTGGATCAAGCCGTTTCCGCGGCGGAAGCGATCATTCAAGAGACACCGGCCTACAGTTTCGGCTTCCGTCCGGATCTCTCCGCGGCAAACTACTTTCTGGATTTTATCCGCTCGCACCCGTGACGGCGATATCACCTCCCCCGGATACCACGACCGACAGCAGCCCCGGCCGGCTGAACTGCTCTCTGCGCCTCCAGCCAACGGGGTTGAGTATGCACCCGTTTATCCGGCGCGCTGACTCCGTTACCTTCGTTCCCCGGTCCCCGCTCGACCCGGGCGCCTTTAGGGCCGGAGACTGCATTATATTCCGGGACGAGGCCGGCCGGATGATCATCCACCGGGTCATCCGCGCCGGCACCGGCGGATGGATCACCACCAAGGGGGATGCACTGCTCCGCCCGGACCGGCCGGTCCCCCGCGAGATGATCCGGGGAACGGTGAATATGATCGAGAGATCCGGTTCGGGCAGAAGATACCGCCTCGACCGGCCCCTGGTCCGCGGAGCCAACCGGCTGATCGCTTTTCTCTCCCGCCTGGAAACCTACCTCCCCGTCCCCGCCCGGAAGGGCATCCACCTCTCCCGAGGAACCCTCCTGCTGGGCCGGATAATCAAGGCCCCGAAATGGATCTGCACCCGGATCTGCTTCCCCTAACCGGGATGGACCGTCCGGCCGGCAATCGGCCTAATCCAGGCGACATTAATTGGTTGCCGGATTGCAATTCTTCTCTGCAAATGGTAATCTAATAGGTAATCCGGTTTGCCTGCACAGCCCGGCTCGGTAGACTAATTTTTCAGAGCCAGACAAACTATGCCTAAATTCCCAGGGAAGTTCATTTTTGCAGTTGTGGTGGCCGGCCTGGCCATTGCCTGGATGCGTTTGTTCATTTTCAATCAAGTACAGACCATCCCTCCTTCCCCCGAAATGAATCCTGTTCAGGCCGGAACCGAGCAGGTCATAACCCCTGATCGCGAATCGGAAGTCGCAGCGACAAGCACATCCGCTCAACCCATCTTTCCTTCACCCTCCGGGAAGCAACTGGCGGAATTCCAAGAGGAGGGAGAGGAGGGCGGGTATCGCGTAATCCAGGAAGATGATACCGGCTTCACCCTGGAAATATCAATTCCTGAATACCGCTTGGAGGCGGTCACAGCCGGGGACTCCACTCTCCAGGAGGTCACGATCCCCGGATTTTTCTCCCTGGAAGAACCCGGTCGTCCGAGCTTGCCGGTCAGGACTCTCACCATTCCCCTGCCCGGGGTGTCCTCGATCGAAGTCACCGCCAGTAGCTCCCCGGACCTGGAATCGGGAGAAGTCAATCTCGCCGCCGCCCCCTCCGACCAGTGGGTCCGCCGGGAGATAGAAAGGATATGGATAAAGAAAACTCTCCAGGACGAGCGCTTAATGGAAGCGCTCCCCGAAAACTGGCAGTCCTTTACCCGGGAACGGGGAAAGGCGCTGGAAACGGCGGAGAGCCTCTCCCCCGTGGAAGATGTCCGGACGGGCGAGGTCTCCGCGGAAGATGCCCTCTACCCCGCCCGAATCGTGGAGTCTTCCGGACCGCTCTGGGCAGGAGATGAACAGTTCCTCAGCTTACGGATCGCCCCGGTGCAGTACTCCTCCTCAACCCGGCGGCTGATTTCGCGACAACTCGTGACGGTCGATGTGAAGTACGGCGCGTCGATTAAGGAATTACCCAAGAGAGAACAACCCGATTACGGGGCGCAGTTCGCACTGGCCGGCTCCGATTCCTTCCGGGCCGAGGTCAATCAGGACGGGATCCATACCATTACCTATCAAAATCTGGCGGATGCCGGCTTCAACGTCGGTCAGGATCCGCGATCCCTGCGCATGTACCTTATGGGGCAGGAGATTGATATCCATATTCAGGGGCAGGAAGACGGCACCTGGGATCCGGGAGATTACATCGACTTCTACGGACAGGGGAACACTGACTTTTACAGCCAGACCAATGTCTACTGGCTTTACCAGACCTCGGGGGCGGGCCGGAGAATGTCCGAGGTCATCTCCCCTGCCTGCGGCCGCCCTTCCCGGCAGGAGCATTTTCTGGACACGCTTCACCTGGAACAGAGAGTCTCTTATCGGCCCTACCTCCCGGTGGGGACAGGCAACGATTGCTGGTTCTGGGGGGTGGCGGGGCAGGTTGCCGGCACCGATATTCCCTCCACCATAACCTTCAGCCTGACCGGAGTGAGCGACTGGAAAGGCACCGCCGCCTTCAGTGGACGCTATTTCGGTTACACCACCAGCGAGGCCGTCAACCCCGACCATCACACCCAAGTCTACCTTAACGGCCACCTGGTGGGAGATTTCTTCTGGGACGGGCAGACCTGGTTCACCCTGCAGACCGACATCCCTCAGGACACTTTCAACGAGGGGACAAACACCATCCTCACCCGGGAGGTAAACGATCTTGGACTGACGGCGGATTACATCTTCGTCGATTCCTTTGACCTGAGTTTCTACCGGGACTACCGGAGCAAGGATAACCGGCTGACTTTCACCGCCTCCGGGAAGGGAGACTACCGGATCAATAACTTCGGCGGCGGAAATCTGGACCTCTACGATATCACCGTCCCTTCGTCCCCCCGAAAAATCACCGATTTCACGGTCGACACCGCCAGCGGAAACTCGCTGGTATTCCGCAAATGGGATGCCGACGAGAGGCAATACTGCGCTCTTTGGCGAACCGCGGCTCTCGCCCCGGTGCTCACTCAGAATACGCCGGCCGACCTGTCCGCCCCCCGGGTGGTCGACTACATAATCGTCACCCATCCCGACTTCGCCGCCGCCCTCCCGACGCTGGCCGCCTTCCGGGAGGAGACTGCCCAGGGGGGATTCCGGGTGGAGACGTTTGAGATCCAGGATATCTACAACACCTTTGGTTTCGGGAACTTCACCCCTTACGCCATCAATCGTTTTCTCGAATACGCCTATACCGAGTGGGACACCCTGACCCGTCCCCAGTACGCCCTGCTGGTGGGAGACGGAAACTACGACTACCGGAACGACCGGGGATTGGGGATACCGAATTACGTTCCTCCCTATATGTTCCGCAGCCGTTATATGGAGACCGCTTCCGACAACTGGTACGTCTGCTTTATCGGTGACGATCGAATCCCCGATATGAACATCGGCCGGCTCTGCGTCACCTCGTTTGCCGAGACCACCCAGGAGGTGGGAAAAATCCTCTGTTATGCGGCCGGAACCAACGGTCTTCCCTGGCAGAGCCAGATCCTGATGGTGGCGGACAACCCCGACCCGGCCGCCGGCGACTTCCCCGCCGACAGCAACTGGCTGATCGCCAACTACGTTCCCCCCGCCTTCACCGCGCAGACCGCCTACCTGGCCGATCTCGGTGTGGCCGCGACCAGGTCCGCCATCATCAACGGGATCAACAGCGGACAGCTGCTCGTCAACTACCTCGGACACGGGTCGGCCACTTCCTGGTCTTCCTCTGAAATCTTTAAAACCACGAACATCGCCTCGCTCACCAACGCCGAGCGTTTGCACCTCCTGGTCACCCCGACCTGCCTGAACGGCTACTGGTGCGAGCTCTCCACTGACTGTTTGGCTGAAGCAATGACCCTGACCCCGGGGAAGGGATCGATCGCGGCCGTATCCCCCACCGGTCTCTCCCTCAACACCCCCGCCCTCCAGCTGACCGGTTTCCTTTTTCGGGAACTCCTGACCAACGGCCGGGCCTGTGGACCGGCCCTGACCCAGGCCAAGATCCAGCTGGCCGGGGTCTCCCCCTGGCTCTATATGCTCGACATCTACACCCTCTTCGGTGACCCGGCGCTGGAACTGAAGTAATTCATTGACTCACCGATTTGCCCAAGCCGAACAAGCTTAAGACCGTGGTATTACTGCCTCAGTCGGACCTGGATTCGCATCGTCGGAACCTGCCCGGGGAAGAGGGCGGAGACAGCACGCTTCCCTAATTTCCCATACGATCTCCGCCACGAAACTATTTCAAATTGTTCTCGACAGAGGAAATTTGCGATCCCCCGGGTTGAAGGCAGATGCACCGTATCGAGGTCGCTGTCGTTCATTTTAATCTTACCGGAGTCCAGGCGAGGCATACAGCGAACAAAGACTGGCTGTCCGGTTAAAGCAATCCTGATGTTCAATACGATATTTTCCAGACAATGACCAAGCGCCTGCCCCACCCCCCGATACCTCCACTTCGAACCACCTCGTATAATGTTAAATGCGATTCTCAGGGGAGAAAGTATCCCCGAATAATTGGGGCAGATAATAGACAGGGTTCCCCCAACTCGAACCAATTTTTTCCACTGTCGTATCGCCTGGTCAGGGAAGACAATATGTTCCAAGACATTGATGCTGATAACGGCGTCGAATTGATTGCCGGCCGCCAGCACGTTTGTAATATGCTCGAAGGAAAGTTCTTGCCTGGAGGCATACCTTCGACGAAGGAAAGTTAAATCGTCCTGATCATATAAATCAGCCGCGGTAACCTGAAAACCAGCCTCCGCCAGGAGAAGGGCAAAGGTGCCGGTTCCCGCGCCGCATTCAAGCACTCGAGCGGGCGGCTGGATGAAGTGAAGAACCCATCTTAGATCTCTCTGAAAGACTTCTGGATCCCGGGGTTTCAACCCCCTGTGGTAGAGCCGTTTTCTCTCCACTCCGTACAGCTCCGAGAGAGCCTTCTCCGCGCGAGCAAGATCTTCTGTCTTGTCCAGGGAAGGGAAGAAAGCGCTGGAGGTATAATATGGACTTCCTTTCCCCAACGGCGGCTTGTTCCTTGACGTTTTCAATTGAGATTCCGAATATAAGTTTCCTTTCCAATAGCTTTCGATATTATCCAAATGTCTTTGCAGTATATTATCATTAAACCACGAAACGGGGCATATCCCAGGAATACTATGTCATCCGAACTCGATATTCTCCGTGAACTTCTCTCCGCATTGGGCCCGGGTCCTTTTAAAGCTTTTCCCCCAAAAAGCAAGCAGGTATCCTGGAATCGGCTGGCTAGACTGGTCAAGGTCCATCGCCTGGGCAGCCTCCTTGCCCGGGAATTGCCGGCCGGACTTCCCCTTCCCGAACAGGTGAGGACGGAATGGGCAGATGAATATCAGAGACAGTTGATTTCTGCCGTGCTTCGGGGCGACTGCCTGCAAACGGTTCTCGATTACTGTGCCCGGCGGGGGATCGAGACGATCGTCCTCAAGGGGGGGCACCTGGCGGAATCCTACTACCCCCATCCGGCTCTCCGGCCCACCGATGACCTTGACCTGTTGATCCATCCTCAAGATGTAAAATCCGCGAGGGCGACCCTGGAGAAAATCGGGGGCAAGCTCCAGGAACAGACCGCCACGGCGGGGAAATTCCTCTTTCCCGATACCGGAATCTTTCTGGAGCTCCACACCGGTCTCCAGACCGCCCAGAGAAAGAACCCCGCATTTGCCATCCGAATCGAGGATTTCTGGAATGATTCCCTCCCGACCCAACTGCTGGGCCAGGAAACCAGAGTCCTCTCCCCCACCATCAACCTCCTCTACCTGGCAGCTCATCTGAGCCACCACTCTTTCTCGCGTCTGATCTGGTTTTACGACCTTGTTCTACTGATGGAGAAATCGGGTGGAGATATCGACTGGGAGGAGCTGTGCCGAAAGGCGAAAGAATACCACTGTGCCGCCCAGGTTTATTATCCTCTTCTGTTCACGGGACTTTTCTTCAGGCAAACCAACCCTCGAGCAGTTCTTGGCCGACTCGCCCCTTCCCAGGCGAAACAGGCGATCACCCGGATCTTTATCACCCCGGACAAGATTCTGAAAAGGAAGCTTCCGGATAGAGGTCCAATGGCTCTGCTGAACCGGTTTCTCCTCAATGACGATTGGGGCCAGGCGATAATTAGTGTCTTTTTATCTTCCCCGACTATATCATATTGCTCTCACTAATCCCGCGGTTGCCGGACGCTATCCACTTCTTGAGGACAAATGCAATCAGGGACGATTCAATGAATAGGGATGCAATGGAGAAGACTTTCCGGAAAAACCCGGACGTAGTTTACCGCGTCATCGCCGGGGAGGCGATCCTGATCCCGATTTCCCGGGATACCCAGGCGGCGGGGAAAATGCTGACCCTGAATGAATCCGGGGCCTTCATCTGGGGCCTTCTGGACGGTCAACGAAACCTCGAGGAGATTGCCGCCATGGTTCGTGACGAATATTCCATCCCCGAGGAAACCGCTCGGGAGGACTTGCTGGAGCTGGTCGCGGACTTGATCAAGGCGCGGGCGATAACGGCCGTGGGGCCATAACTGACCAGGATTGTTTTGAAACACAGATTATTCGGGATAACCGGAATCCTTGTAATCGCTTGCCTGATCCGGCTCCCCGGAATAAGGTATGGTCTCCCCTTCCTGTATCTTGCCGATGAGACCTATGTGGTCCAGGCGACTGGCCAGTTGGCCCGGGGAAATTTCCAACCGGAATATTTCACTTATCCCCTGCTCTATTCCGCGCTCCTGATTTTCGCCTACGGAGTTTATTTTTTCGTCGCTTTATTCGCCGGATTGGTCAACCGCCCGGCTGATTTCCTCGAACTGTATTTCTCCCACCCTGCCTATTTCTATCTCGCGGCCCGGCTCATATCCCTGATCTTCGGCCTGCTCACCATCTGGGCTCTCTACCGGTTGGGGAAGATGGCATATAACCGCCGGGCCGGCCTCCTGGCCGCCGGGCTGGGGGCCCTGCTGCCCTCCCTCTATAACTTTTCCCGGATCGGCAAGGTGGAGACCCTCTTCTGTTTCACGGTAATTATGGCGATGTATTATACCTATCGCGTCTGGAAGGGTAATCGCTGGAAAGATAATATCCTGGCCGGAATATTCGCCGGTCTGGCCGTGGGAACCAAATATAACGGGGCGATGATAATATTGCCGATCCTCCTATCCCATATCTTCCGCCGGACCGGCAACTCAAAGTTCGGAATCCGGAAATTCCACCCGGGTAAACTTTTAATCTCCCTGGCCCTGCTGGCGGCGACGGCGCTGCCCTTCTTCCCCTTCTGCTATATCGGTCTCGGCCCCGGGCTCCGCCTGTTAACAAATCTGCGGCGCTCTCTCTTTGTAGTCGGAGGGCCCGCCGACCTGATGGACTATTCCCAGACCCTCAGCCTTTTTCTGGGGAACCTGGTCGCGGCCACCGGAATCGTTCTCACGCTAACTATTGTCGGCCTGCTTATCTACAATCTCTTCCGGGGAAGCCGGAAAGAGTGGTTCTTCCTGGCACCATTTCTGGCCGCCGCCCTGCCCCTGACGGCATCGGGCTATCCCGTGGTACGTTACTACCTCCCCTGGCTCCTGATCGTCCTGGTCCCCCTCGGCGGACTTGGCGACCGGATCTTGGGGAAGGTTAAGTCTCCCCGTCGGCGAAACGGCTTACTTTTTATCTCCGCCGCGATCATCCTAATCCAGCCGGCGGGTATCATTGCTCACCGCATCAGGCTCTCCGCCAACACCGATACCCGGACCCTGGCTTACCGCTGGGTGGTTGCCAATCTGAAGGAAGGAACCCGGATCGCCCTGGAGAACAATATTCCGCCAATCAAAAGCCGGGCGGAGGGCGGGGTACCCGACTGCGGACTATATCAGACAGTCCAGATCCCGAATTACTACCAGGATTATTACAGCGGAACCAACTGGATATTAAAAACCGAGGAGGATACCCCCGATCTGGAAGCACTACGGGCTTGGGGGGTCGAGGTAGTAATAGTCAACAGCTCCAACTTCGGCAAATATGAACTCTATCCGGAGAAATTCCCCCGGCGGCTGGGGTTCTATCGGACTCTGGCCGAGAACACCCTTCTCTTAAAAGAAATTCCACGCCAACCGGATACGAGGATGGGCCCGGGCATCAAGATCTATCGGATCAGCAAATCCCTGGATCCTCCCCCACCCGGATCCCTTCCTTGATCGAGACCGCGATCCCCTGGAACCCCCAGCGGGCGTAACGTCCCGCCTGGATGATCCCGTGCCCGGCCAGAGTCTCCAGGGCCGCCGCCTTCCAGGGGTTGTCCGGCCAGGACCAGGTATAGGCGACATCGATCCAGGTGCTGTCGTTGGCCTCCACCTCGCCGATGAATCCGAGTGCTTGCAACTCCCTTTCGACGTCCTTCTTATAATCCGTCAGCTCCTTCTCGCCCGGCCTCTCCCCTCCCGGGTAGGCCCGTTCCACGTAGATTCCCACCCGGTTTTCCGCCGGCCGGGCGGAGGCGGGAATGAAGGAGGGATCGACATTACTGTAGAAACCGACCCGGAAGAACCCCGAGAGACTGTCGGGGATATAGAGCCAGTGCTGGCCGGGACAACGGGGGCCTTTCTCGGCGCCGATGTTGAGTTCCAGGACCGAGGAATAGGGTTCGGGTCGTCCCGGGGCCTCCAGCCCGGTCATCTCCATCACCCGGTTGAGAGGGAGAGTGGAGATGACCCGATGAAATTGTTCTTCCGAGCCATCAGCAAAATAAACGGTTTTCCTGGCCGGATCGATCCGGACCGCTTTCTTCCGATAGTTAATCCGCGCTCCGGCGGCCAGTTCCCGGGCCAGCCTGTCCAATCCCCCGACCGGATAGACGAATTCGGTATTGTACCCGACCGGGGCAGTCTCGGCTCGAGCACCCCGAAGCACGGTCTCGATATCCACCGGGCTCTTATAGGCGTCCTGGGGGGCAATCTCCCGGTAGAGCCCCGCTGTATATTTTTCGTGGAAGGGAATGAAGAATAGTCCCCCCAGGGTCGGGCCGAAATTATTCAGCAACCATTCCTCCATCGTCCGGGGGACTTGCCGGGAGGCCGATTTGATCTCCCCGACAACCTGTTCAATCCTTTCCGGCTCGAAGTATCGGAGATGATTCTGGATCGGATAGGGAATGAACCGGTTCCGCCGGGCGAAGAATACCGCCGCCTTCCGGCGGCAGGTTATCACCGGGGTTAGAGTCCGGATCAGAGAGAGAATTTCCGGATCGGCGCCGAAGATCCAGTGCCCGCCCCCGATCTCGAAACGGTAGGCCTCGCCGTCTTCGGGCGGATGGTGAAGACGTCGGGGATCCCCGGGACGGATGTAGTAGGACGAACAAATTCCCCCCGGATAACTTCCGGCCTCGAATATCGGATAGCCGGAGCGATACCCGGCCGCCAGGCCGGTCATTCCCGCGCCGAGGATAATTGTTTTCTGCTGGTTGAACGACTTCATCATTGCTTCTGCTCCAGGCGATTTGCGATTAATCGAGCAATCTTCTCTACCCGCTTGTCCCAGGTGTTATTTTCCGCGATCTTGATACGTTTTCGGACCAGTAAATCGTTTTCGCTCTCTTCCAGCCCCCGCCGGATACCCGCCCGAAATTCTTCTCTGGTCCGGGCCCAGCAGATCGCCCCCGATTCCCGCAGGTACTCGATCGCCGGGATCGCGGTGGTAACCACCGGTTTCCCGGAGGAGAGGTATTCAAAGATTTTGTTGGGGAAGATGTTCTCGATAAAAGGCGTGATCCGGTAAGGAAGCGTACAGACATCGAAATATTTCAGGTACCTGGGGAGTTGCTCGTAATTCTGGGGACCAAGAAAATGTATATTGGTCAAGTCCGACAGTGACTTGCTGATCTTCTCGCCTTTCTCCGGTCCGATAATAATAAAGGAGCAGTCCGGGAACTCCCCGGCCAGGTAACGGTAGAGTTCGGAGTCGAAACGGTCGTCGATCCCCCCGAAATAGCCGATAATCGGAGCCGGCAACCCCGTCAGCTCTGAAGGTTTTTCTAGATCCGACCGGCGGCTCCGGCCAAAGTGTTCGGTCTCCGCTCCGATCGGTACCAGATGGGTAGCCTGATTTCGGTCAATCCGGTTTCGATAGAGATTGGGGGAGATGGCGAAGACCAGGTCGGCCTTCTTGAGCATCTTGCTTTCCAGGGCGGCGGCGAGGCGGGGGGAAATATGAGGGAAGGCACTGTATTCGTCGATGACCTCGTAGCAGACCAGCTTCTCGTTCAAGTGGCCGACCAGGAAATGCCCCTGGGGCAGGTAAGAGTAGTAAATCGGATCACTGAACTGCAGCTCTTCCAGGAGCGGGCGGACGCGGGATCGGGTCAGGAACATATTGATCCGATTGATCGTGACCGATTTGGAGGCCCAAGGCAACGCGAAAGGCGGGGTAAAGATAAAAAGATTCTCACCCTCCCTCCTCAGCCGGGCTTGCCGGAGCTTACGGCAGCCCCGGGCCTTCTCCCGGTCGCAGAGCCAGGCCGCCAGGGACATATTCCGCTCGATGAAGAGCACCCGGTTAGCCCGGGCGAGCCGGATCATTGTCTGCTGGTTGGCGATCTTGAGGTAATCCCAGGGAACCGAGGATAAACAGATGATATTGTTTTGGGTTAGTTCATTCATAAACATTCAAGAGGAGATTATCGAAATGGGACTGCCAGCTGTATCTGGCCAGGCAGCTTCTCCGGGCCGCGGACCCCAGTCGTCTTCTTAAGTCATCATCGTTCAAGAGAAGTTCCATCTTGGCCGTCAGATCATCCTCAGCATCCGGTTCCACCCAGAATCCATCCTGTCCGTCAGTGATGATCTCTTCAGTCGCGACCCGGGTCAGGCCCGGCCGGTTTCTCAAGCCAAGGCAGGGGAGTCCCGACGCCATCGCCTCCAGATAAACCTGGCCGAACGGCTCTTCCCGGGAAGGAAGCACAAAGATCCGGGCGATCCGGTAAAATCTTTCCGGGTCTTCTCGCAATCCGGCAAATCTGGTTCGATCGGATATTCCTCTCTCCCGGGCCAAACGTTCGAGACGGTTGAGCTGACCACCATCGCCCACGATCACCAACGCGGCGCGCGGCAGCTTAAGCCGGGCAAACGCCCGGAGCAGGAACTCCAGATTCTTCTCCGGAGAGAGACGCCCGATTGTGAGAATGATTTGGTCGTCTTCCTTAAGATCAAATTCCCGGAGGAGGTCCTGATCGGCCGGGCCGGGGGAGAAACGCCCGGTATCCACTCCGGGGGGAAGGACCTCGATCCGCTGGGCCGGAATCCGATGTTCCTCGATCAGCTGTCTCTTCAGATTTTCGCTCAGGGTTATGACCCGATCGGCGGCCTGGAGCGCGTTCCTTTCGATCCGGACGATCTGGGGGCGGAAAATGGCAAAGATGATCCTTTCTTTCCACGATCCGCCCGCTTGTTGGGCCAATCGACGCCGCCTGAGATCGGGAGGGATAAAGATGACCGGTCGGCCGGGGAGAGCTCTCCTGGTCGCCAGGACATACGCGGGATGACGACTGATAAACAAATCTATTTCTTTGCCCTCACGGGCCAGATAACTTTCCAGCCAGCGCGCATATAGACTGGGCTTGAAAATGATCAGGGGAGCTAAGGGAGAGAAGTAAGGATGGCGGACAACCGATAGTTCCCGGATTTCTTCCCGCTCCGGGGCGGGCCGCCCGGGATTCTGGGAGGCCAGGACGGATGCCCTGATCCCCCTCTCCCGAAAGTACTTACTTCCGGCCAGAAAGTAATTCTCCACGCCGCCCAGGGGGGGGTTGAAATACAGGTATTGGAACTGGACTCTATTCGGCTTTTTCATTTAAAGCGGCGGCTTGCTTTGCTGGCGTCCGTTGTATCAGGCCCAAAATCGTATCGGCCCTCTTTTCCCAGGTCCTCTCCCGGGCGAAAGCGGTCCGTTTTTGCCGTTCCTCGGGGGAGTCGTTCTCCAACCAGTATTTTACCGATTCGATGAATTCCTCCCGATCGGCGGCAATCGTGAGCAGGCCGGAAAATTCTTCCCCCTTGACTCCCCCGATGGCGGTGGTGATTACCGGCTTGCCGGCGGCCAGATATTCCAGGTACTTGAGGGGATAGATATAGTCGGTATGGGGATTGCGCGGGTAAGGGGTGATTCCCAGATCGAAATATTTCAGGTACCGGGGCAGTTCGGCATAGGGGCGCTGGCCGAGGAGGTGGATGTTGGGAAAGGCGGCCAGCCGCTCAATTGCGGCAGATCGTTCGCACTGATAGTCTCCAACAAGGACGAGAGAGAGTTCTGGAAGTTCTTCGGCGACCTCCGCGACCAGGCCGGCGTCGAACCGGAAGTCCCGGATCGAACCGATGAAGCCGGCCACCGGCTTCCTGATCTTCCGCAGTTCTTCCGGCACCTCCAGCGCGGGTTCCGTCGCCCGATGAAAATGAGAGAACTCCACTCCACTGGGGACCAGGGCCACTCGCGGGCTGACGGCACTCTTGGCGGCCAGATTGGCGGAGGAAACGACAACCGTCAGGTCGGCTTCCCTCAGGAGTTCGGCTTCTTCCGATTCCACCCGCCCGGCCCCTTGCCGGTTGCCCACGCAGAGAGCGTAGCCGGCGTGATTATCGACACAGTCATAGATGCAGAAGTCCGGCGAGAGGTTCCGGACCAACCCGGCCGAGCCGAAATAGTAAGTCCAGACCAGGTATTCTTCCCAGCCGAGACTCCGGAGGGTCTTGCTGATCTGCCCGGCCAGGATCCGGTCGCGGATTTTTTTGACCGGGGGCCAGCGAAGGAACGGGAGCAGGTTGTAATCAGGCGTAAGCAAGAGTATCCCCTTTTCCCCAGAAGTAACGGGCAGCTTCCGGAGACGGGGCAAACTTTTCCTCAAAATACAATCGCGAAAAGATTGTTTGACCGGCAGCTGGATATATAGAACATTATGCCTCGCGCCCAGCGCCCGCATAACCTGCTGGCGGTTGCCGCGAAACGGATTGTCCCAGGGAACCGAGGACAGACAGAGGATATTTAATTTCGACTTGGTCATCACTTCCGGTTATCATTAACTCTAGAGAGCTGGAGGACATTAATCCCCGCCGGTAGCAGATCGGGGGATCTTCTCCAGTCTAGGTTAAATTGCCGGGCCGGGAAACAAATTTTCCCGGAGGTGAAATAATCGGCTGTGGATTATAGCGCACTGAAAACCCGGTTGCGGGAATACTATGAAAGATCCGCCGACGAGCGGGGGGATATGGATGAGTACCAATATGTAAACCCTTCCCCGGCTCTTCTCCTGGACGAAATAGCCAGGTACGGCAAGCATCTCTCCGGGCGGATAGCCGATGTCGGCTGCGGTGACGGGAGGATTTGTCTTCTTCTCGACGGCCCGGACCGGAAAATGGTCGGGGTGGATATCGCCTGGAAAAGATGCGACCGGGCCCGCCGCAAGTTCGCCCGAACCGGAAGGACCGCCGGTTTCCTTCAAGCCGACGCCGGATGTCTCCCGTTTCAGACACGGTCCCTGGATGGCCTGGTGCTGACCGAGGTGCTGGAACACGTCGCCGATCCCGGTGAGGTACTGGGGGAGATCAGACGGGTTCTCAAACCGGGTGGAAGGGCAATCCTCAGCGTGCCCACGGTTTCCTGGAGAAAATTTCTGCTGATCAAGAAGAATCGAACTGCGGTTTATGAGACCGAGGAACATCTGCGGGAATACACCTATTTCGATCTGACCCATTTCGATCAGAAGTTCATCCGAGTCCGGCACCTGGAGAGGTCCTTTCAGGATAACGGTCTCCTGATCCTCCGGTGCCGGGGTATAGGTTACGATTTCTGTAAACTTCTCTACACGATACCCGGATTGGAGAGGTTTGACTCCCTGCTATATTCTCGATTCCTCAACCGGCTCTGGTCCCGAGCTCCCCTGATCAACCGGCTCTCGATTTATCGGATTTATCTACTGGAGAAGGATAATTATGGGCATAGCCGACCTCGTTAATTTATTCCTCAACCGATTCCGGCTGGAACTGCGCCGCCTACCGCGGCGGAAGGCGGCCGAGCGGTCCCGTTCTCCGAAGATGGTCTTCTTCGTCGGTCCCGGGCGGATGGAACATCGGGACCTGGTCGAGACGTGGCACGTCTGTTCCCGCTCCTTGCCCGGACGGTTGAAATATATCGCCTCCCCCCGTGGTGTCCGCCGGACGCGGCAAAATAATCTAACCGCTTGTTCCGGGACCATCGATCCCCGGGGTTGCATCTGGACCCCGGGAGATTATGCGATCCTGTTGACCGGAGAAGACCTGGAAAGTACCGCGGCGGCTAAAGCCCTGCCCATTCTGGAGAGCTATCTCCACGCGCTCGGCGCCGGCGCCGTCGGATGGATTTTCCCACCCCCTCCCCTGCACCATCCCGATCCCTGGGTAGCCAGCCGGATCCGGCTGGCTCTCCAGCGATCCCGGGTGGTTTACTGCCTAAACAGAAAAACGGCCGACCTAATCCGGAAAGAGGCCGGAGAAGGTGTCGGTTGTTCAATCGTGCAACCGTCCGATCTCTGGGGGGCAACCCTCCCCCCCCTCCCCCGCTATCCCGGCCGGAAGGTCCTCGGCCGGATCAGCCTGGTGGCAACCTGCAAGGGGCGGCTCGAACAGCTCAAGACTACTATATCCGGCTGCCTGGCCCAGGAGGATGATAATTTCGAATACCTGGTGGTTGATTACGACTGCCCCCAGGATACCGCCGGCTGGCTTCGAGGCCGCGGCGATGAACGGATTGTGGCAGTCAAGATCCGCAACAAACCGTTCTTCGACCAGAGTCACGCCCGGAATCTGGGGGGTCGGTTTGCTTCCGGATCCATCCTGGTATTCATTGACGCCGATACCGTTCTCGAACCGGGGTTCCTCTCTTCAGTCCGCCGCCGTCTGAATAAAGGCACATTCCTGGTCACCAGTATGGTACTCACCGGGGAAAAGGATTACGGTTCCGGGGCCGGCCTGCTCGGCTACGGGGGAATTATCGCTTGTTGGAAAAAGGACTGGGAAGGAGTCCGGGGTTTCGACGAAACTATGCGGGGCTGGGGCGGGGAAGATGATGACTTCAGGAAGAGGTTACGGGCCGCCGGTCTGACCCCGGTCCTGTTCGATCTTTCATTATGCCGGGCGCTAGACCACGACGAGAACAGCCGGACCGAATTCTACCGGGAGAAATCCAAGGGAGCGACGGCCCGGGCCAACCTGGAACGCGGAGAAGATCCCCTCCGACCTCTGCCGGCCGAGTTCGGTTTGGGGGATGCCGAATCCCCGATCGAAATCTTTTACCGGCGTTCACCCTCCGGTAATGAATCCTGAAGTCCTGATTACGGTTCTGACCTCCCGCCGGCCCCGTTATCTCCGCCGGACACTGTCGGCCTTGGAACGAAACGTATTCCGGGAAGACCTGTTACGAACCTGGATCTTCGTTAACGGGGCAGATCCCGCGACCATCGGCGTTATCAACCGGTATCGTCCCGGTTTCGACCGTCTCTTCCTATCCCCCGAAAACCTCGGCCAGGTCCCGGCTCTCAACAGGCTCTGGCGGGATCTCGCCGGACGGCGCGTCCTCCACGTGGAGGATGATATGGTCGCCGAACGGGGTGGCTGGCTGGAATCCTGCCTGGAGTTTCTGGATCGGAACCCGGAAGTCGGTCAGCTGCGTCTCTACCCTTTCTGGGGGGTCTATCACATCTCCAGAATCAACCTGGTCACCCGCCGGGCGATCGAATTCGAATCCCCGCAGAAGATCGGGGATGAACAATTCAGCCTGACCGTGGAACCGGCGCATTTTGCCTTTGTCCCCTCCCTGATCAATCCCGCCGCCCTCGAGGATATCGTTCCCATCGAGGCCGGGCCGCTCCGTGACCAGGCGGAGAACTACGCTCAGAGAATCTTTCATCAACGGGGATGGCGTACCGCCCAGATGCACGACGCCCCCTTTCGGCATATCGGCCGGCGGTCAGTTTTTGGCGGCTGGGGCGTGGGTTTCGGCCTCCATCCCACCACCCGGCTGGGAAAATTCCGGCTGCAGACCTACCGGCTGCTGGTCGGGCTGGCCAAGAAACTCCTCGGCCGTTAAACCCGCGGTATCTCCCCCAAGCCGATCCTTACCCTTCCTTCCACCCAACCAGTTCGCGGAGCGCCAGGGCGATCACGAAGACAGCCGTCAAGGTCTCCGAGATTACGGTGGCTAGGGCCGCGCCGAATGCTCCCCGGAGAGGAATCAGGTATACATTGAGAACCAGGTTAACCCCGAGACCGCTGAGAAGGATCCAGACAAAGTGTTTCTGGGCGCGGCGGATTATCATCACCTGACGGAATAGCGGCCGGATCATCATTGCCGGCATCCCCCAGATGAATATCCGCAAGATGCCGATGCTCTCGGCAAAATCGCGGTCAAGGATCGTATAGACCAGGGGGCGGGCGGCAACGAACAGAACAATCATCACTGCAACCGCCGCCCCGGCCAATAGCAAAAGCAGCTTCTTCAGGAAGGACTTGAACTCCGAAGGAACCACCAGGCCGGAGAGGATAGGATAACCGGTGGCCAGGATATAGGTCGGAATGAATATCGGCATCTCGAAGAAACGATAGGCGCCGGCATAGATGCCGACCTGATAGGCCGAGTCGAACCTCTCCAGGAGATCGACCGGTGGAAAAAAGGGCAGGTGATCAGCCAGACGAACGATTAGGGATAACTTGTCCAGCATAAAGAGATCGGCCCGGCTGTGAATCAACTGAACCAAGGCCGAGAACACCAACGGCCAGCTCTGCCCGACCAGTGTTCCGGCGGCGGCAGGGTGTTTCTTCACCCGGATCTTAACTTCCCGGGACAAAGTGTAACTCTGGTAAACCAGGGCCAGCGCGACCGCCCCCAGGCTGCAGAACAAAACCAGGGAGATCGAGCCGCCGGGGGGCAGGAATAAATAGAGCAGTAGGCAGTTGAAGAGCACGACCAGGGCACCGATAAACGACTCGGTCTTAATCCTCCCCCGGGCGTGAAGGATCGCGTTCAGGGAACGGTAGCCCTGAAGGAAGTAACCGAGCCCCCCAATCGCCACCAGGCTGATCAGGCCGGGCTGGAACAGATATCCGGCTCCCAGCAGGGCCAGATAGGAGATCGGGACGGTGAAGCACATCAGGTAGAGCAGGGTCTCCGCCGCCTCCTGCAGGGAGAGACGCCCGGTTTGCACCTCCCGCACTACTATGCCCCGGACGTTGAATTGGACAAATACCTGGAAGAGCATAATCAACGCACAGACAACCGAATAGGTACCGAAACCGTCCACTCCCAGGCGGCGGGCCAGCAGACGGGTGACCAGCAACCCCAGTCCCATGGAGATTACCTTCAGGAACAGGGAAAACGAGAAATCGGAAGCGAATTTTCGCAGGATCGGACGATTCCCGGTCTTCACGTTTTTTCCTCCGCCTCGCGTTCCCTGAGCGGCTCGATCGACCGCCGGCCTTCCAACGATACCTGCCCGATATTTTCCCGGATGATGACGATAACCGCCATATAGAGACCGAGCAGCCAGTTGGTCATCGGGAAGAGGAGGATATCTTCCCCGATCCCGATACCCAGGGCGGCCCAGAAAGCGGCCAGACTCCCCAGAACCGCGGCCTGGGAAGGCCCCGGAGGTAATCTCTTGCCGGTTGTCCAGCCCAAAAACGAAAAATAGATCACCAGTCCGGTGAACACCGCGGCCTGAAGCATCCCCCCCTCGGCCAAAATACGCATATAGAGATTCTCCAGGGCCGAGTGAGCTACCACCTGCCACTCATCCTGCCCCGGGGCCAGGGCCTGAAAGGCTCCGGGCCCCTGGCCCAGTACTGGATTGGCCCTGAACATCTCGTAGGCGATCATGATCTTGATCCGGCGGTAGGAAACGCCGGGATCGTCTTTATCCCCGACCAGGCGATTTTTCACCGCCGGGATCATCAGGACAACCACCAGGCCCGCTATCACCAAGGCGAAATACTTGAACCGGGGCCGGGCTAATCCCAGGGCCAACAATCCCACCCCGCAACCGGCCCAGGAACTTCGGGAAAGGGTAAGAATAATCGAGGAGACCAGCGGAATGACAGCCAGGATTGCCAGAATCCTCTTCACGTGGGAGAGCCGTCCGTAAAAGAGCAGGGCCAGGGGAAGGGGAAGGATTACCGTCAGGAAATTACCCAGGGCGTTGGGATTAGTGAGCACCAGGGAACCGACCCGGGGGCCGACCGTCGGCCGGAAAAATGAAATCACCCCGGTACCGGCTCCGCAGAGGACTAGAAACCAGATGACATTAATTAGTTGGTCCGGTTTGCTGATCGAGAGTCGGGTCAGGAAATATCCTCCCACCAGAATGAGAAAGTAAATCGTCCACTTTACGCTCATTCCCAGATGGGGCGAATTGACCCAGGAGATTATGAAAGTCAAAAATATGCCCCCCAACCAGATATCCAGGGTATGCAGGGCAAATTTCTGCCGATGATAAAGCCTGAGCCCGATAAACAGGAAGATGGAGAAGAGGATGATCCACTGGTGCAGCCAGAGTCGGAGAAAAGCCCACCAGTAACGGGGGTCATAAAAACTGACACTGGCGATTACCAGGTATAACGCCACCTGGGGCCAGTTCAGCATCAGGAACGACAAAGTGGAGACCAGGGCGATCGCTATGAAGGCCTGCAGCCGGCGGGGCGCGAATTGGAGCCGGTCCAACGTCCGGGCGATATACACGGCGAGGAAGCCGAACAGTAAGGTAATCAGCAGTACTTTCACCGGAGGTTATTACCGCTGGCGGCCGGGGCCAGCCGAGCCTTGAGTTTGAGGTATTGCGGATTGCCGGGTTCCAGTTTCAGAGCCCGGTCGATTTCATCCGCCGCCGCCCCGGTCCGGCCGAGTTCAAGCAGCAACCCGGCCCGGAGGAAAGCGGGACGGGACCAATCCGGAAACTTCTCTGTGACCCCTCTCCAGAAGGAGACTGCTTTCAACGGTCCCTGGAAGGACAAAACCGCCCGCCCGGCGTGGAGGTAGTACTTTCTCCGCTCGGGAGCTAGATCGCAAGCCCGAAGATACAGCCCCAATGCTTCTTCGGGCCGATTGAGCTCCATAAGAACATCTCCCCACTCCACCAACCAGTGATGATTCTCCGGCTCGAATCCGATAGCCTTCAGGTAATATTCGTCCGCCGCGGCCGGGTTCCCGGTTCGCGTATGGAATACCCCCCAGGCCCGGAAATTTTCCGGATCCTCGGAGTCCAGGGAAAGCGCCTTTCCGAACTCCTCCTCGGCTCCGGACGGATTGCCCAGATTCAGCAGATAGTATCCCAAACTCCGGTGGAACTCATCTTCCGGAGGAGGGAGTTCCCTCAATATTTCGTAGTCTGTAGTATAACTACTGACAAGCTTCAGCGAGTACGACCAGATACTCGTGTATATTGCGGAAGCCCGCCGGAGATGGCGAACGGCCGACGGATAATCGCCCTGCCCCAGTTCAATTTCGGCCAGTTCATAATATAGATAGGCGTTGAACGGATCAAGGGCCAGGGCCATCTCGAGATACCGGGCGGCTTCCTCCGGCGCGGAGAGCCGGAGATGAAAGCGGCTCAATTGCCAGAGGGGGCGGGGATCCCAGGGGTTATTCCTCATTGCCGCGGCGAAGTCCTCAAGAATCGAAGCGTACCGCCCGGCTTTATCCTGATTCCGTTCAAAGCTCGCCATTCCCACCGCCGCCCGGCCCAGCAGAGGTCGATTGGAGGGTGGATCCAACTGGTGGGCCCGGGAGAATAGCCGGTGCGCTTCTTCCATCTCCCCTCCGGCCAGCTTCCGTTCGGCTTTCCGGGCGATGACTTCCGACCGGTACAAGCTCAACAGGGGCAGGAAAATACTGGCGAGCAGGAGGCCGATCAGAAGAAAACCTGCTGCCGGGGCGATCAGGCGACGTGACCTTGGCCTCCCCGGCTGTTTTCGATCCGCCAGACCGAGCCCAACCAAGACTGCCAGAAGGATGATATTAGCCGGGAGACGGAAGACAAAATCAAATCCGGCAGTGATGACGGCGCCGACCAGAGACCCGATCGCCCCCAGGGCCAGGAGACCGGAAATGCTCCCGGGCGAGGCGGCATATTTTACCCCCAATTCCCGCAGCGTCAGAATCAGAGAGATAAGTATCAGAAGGAATCCGACCACTCCCCCCTCGGCCAAAAGCTGAAGAAATTCGTTATGGGCGTGGGGAACTCTGTACCAGACCCCGGCTTCTTTGAACGAAGGATAGATATGGTGAAATGTTCCCCATCCCCAGCCGGCAATCGGTCGGGAGAGAAACATCTCCAGGGTGCTGCTCCAGATTGACAGGCGGGTGCGGATGGAGAGGGTACCGGGATGAGGAGCCGGGATGGGCAACAATTCCGACAGTTGAAACCAGCCATAGAAACCAGCGAGCCCCAGGATAACGAGAAGGAATAGCGTTATGGCCAGAACGGTTGTCCTCCGGCCGGACATATCGGGCCGTAGCGGGAAATAATGCAACAGGCCGACCGCCAAACCCCCTCCCCCCAGCCCCAGGATTCCCCCGCGTGATTTGGTCAGCAAAATTCCAAGCACCAGTACCGGCAAAACCGCCCGGGAGATCCAGGCTACCGCCCGGCGGCCGCCGAACATACTGAAAGAGAACGCGGGAAGAGCGATCAGGACGAGGAGGGAGGCCAGGTGATTACGGTTAACGTAGGTGGCGGTCAGCGGCTCGAGGGAAAGACCTATCCCCTCCCGCTGCACTATTCCGTATACGATCAGCCCTGCCCCCAGAACGAGTGTCAGAATGTAGAACAGGAGGCGGGCGGAATCCGGCGGACGGAGCAAAAGGAACATTGCCAAGAGCAGGACTCCGGTCACCAGCCGAGACAATTCAACTCTCCCCTCCGCCGGCAGGGGTGAAAACAAGGTGACCAGGACTCCTCCCAGGATCAGGGTGAGCGGGATAAGCAGCTTCCGATCCAAAAGCGGGAGGGCGGTGCTTAAACCGCCGAAAAGCACCGCGATCGTTAAGACCACCGCCCCGGCAGCAGCCAGTACTTCGCCATCTAAGGTCACCCCTCCGTGGAGTACGGTGAGAGAACCGAGCAACAGGAAGACCGCGATACTGATCAAGCAGGACTTCAAGGAGCAAACTCCGTATGAGTCCCGGGCCACCAACCGCCGATTTCCCCCCGTCAGGGGGGATGGAAGCAGACTAGCCCGAAGTTGGAAGGCGGCTTGAAGGCGGAATAAAAACTAGACGGCCGCGACAAAGAGACGGATCAGGAGTTGTACCCGTACTTGTAAACCCCGTGGTAGTAGTAATAGTAACTCCTCATCTTGAGGGAGATGTAATTGAGCACCGCCCCAAAGATATTGGCTCCCGCCTTGTCTAACTGCGACTTGGTCTGAAGAACGAATTTCTTATTCCACTGACCGGCAAAGATCACCAAAATCGCACCATCGACCCGCCCGGCGATGATCGAGGCATCGGTCAGGGACCCGGCCGGGGGGGAGTCGAAAATTACCCGGGGATGATCCTGTTTCAAAAGGTTGATCAGCTCAAGCAACCGAGGTGATTCCAACAATTCCGAAGGGTTGTCGGGTATAGGTCCGGACGGGATCAAAGACAGACCAGGGATAGCGGTGGGATGGATGATCTCATCCCGGCCGGCGGTGCCGGTGAGGAAGGAGGCCAGTCCAGCCTGATTCCCGGTCTTAAATACCTTGTGCAGGACCGGTCGCCGCAGATCGGCATCAACCAGGATTGTCTTCATTCCGGCCTGGGCGGTAGAGATGGCCAGATTGGAGGAGATGACGGATTTCCCTTCCTTGGGTCCGCTACTGGTCACCAGAAGGGCAAGATGCTCTGATTCCGGGTGACTTATCCGGATGCTGGTCCTCAGGTGTTTGAACATCTCGGCCTCGTGGCCGGAAGGATCTTTTCGGGCAATTAAAAATGGATACTGCGCGGGGTCTCTCTCTCCCTTCAGGTTGATCATTCGGGGGATAGTCGCCAGGATCGACAGACCGATGTAGCCCTCCACTTCCTCCGGGGTCTGCAGGGTGGCATCGAAATACTCGATCAGGAAGATAGCGCCGCCGCCAAGCAAGAGCCCGAATAAGGCACTCAGGGCCAGATTACGCCCTTTTTGGGGGGCGATGGGGGAAGCGGGGCGTTCCGCTCTCTCGATAATGGATATCCCGCTCTCAAGTCCACTGTCGGTGATATTCAAATCCTTTAGTTTCTTGATCAATACCTGATACTGGTCCTGATCGGCCGCCGCCTCCTGTTCCAAAATTCCGTATTCAATCGCCGCTTTATGGGCCTGAATCAACTTTTCGTTTTCGTCTTCAATCTTCTCTCTCAGCACCTGGATCTGGCGATCGATTTCAAGAATTTTCGGATGCTTTTCCAGATAGTTGCTCAGCAGTTCCTGGCGCCGGATCTCCTGCCTGACCAAGGTGGCGCGGAGTTCCTCCAGGAGAGAATCCGACTGCGCCACTCCGCCACCCGAGAAATCCGGTCTCTCGCCGCCTTCGGCTGACCCCGGAACGTTCCGGTTTTTCTCGACATATTCGATCTTGGCCATTTCAGAGCGCTCGATCTTCTTCCTCAACTCCTCAATCTGACGGCTCAATATGGCCAGTACCTTATCCGCCGATTCCTGTCTCTCCTGCAGACTGGAGTCGATATAGACCTCGGCGGTGGCGTTGGCCAGGCTCTGGGCCAAGGCAGGGTCGGGGGAGCGGGCCACGATCCGATAGATCCTGGTTTCATTGACCCGTTCCACACTGATCGAGGACTGAACCCGGCGCACCCAAACTCTCCACCGATCGGAATCCTCCCGATCGGCCAGGTCCAGGGATTCAACCACTCCTTCGGCAACCAGCGTGCTGGTGATAACGTGCTTCTCGGTCTCAAAACTTACACTGTCATAATAGGGATTCAGGTAGTAGGGATTATTCCTTCCCCCGAGAAGGGAGGTGGTATCCGGTTTCTTGTAACGGATCAAACAGCTGGCCTGGTAGATCGGTTCCTGCCGCAGGGTATACCAAGCGCTCAGCCCAATGGTGAGAGCGGTAATCAAAACCAGGATCCAGGCCCTCCGCCAGAGGATCCTGAGGTAATCCAAATAAGGAATGATTAATGCGCGGATGGACATAATCTCTCTTCTAGCGATTCCAGAGCGCCGTCCCGCCCTCTTTCCACTTTCCAGCGGTCGGCGATTTTTCCCAATACCAGCGGCTTAAAACCAGGATTCGGGTACTATCAGAAGATCTCCCGGCAGAAGGCTGATGTTCTTATTCCTCTCCCCTTCCAGGACATCCTTGAGGAAAACCCTGGTCTCCGTTTTCTCATCCCCCTGCCCGCGGACCAGGCGGACCTTGTTACCGGATGCGTATTCGCTCAGGCCGCCGGCCGCCAGGAGGGCATCCAGTGCGGTCATCCCCTCCACCCAGGAGAAAGCCCCGGGAGTCATCACTGCCCCCAGGACATAGACCCGATTATCTCCGGCAAAGCTCGAAGCTGTTTCCGAGACCGAGACGGTTATAATATCCTGGTCCTGGAGCAGAATATCTCTCTCCCCGCTGAGCAGGGATTGGAGACTGATCGAGATCTGGTCCTGGGTTTTGGAGTCAGGATCTGTCCGCAGAATACCGATCATACTCTCGCCCCAGATCCTCGGCCCCCCGGTCTGGAGAAAATTAGCCAGAAGCGAACGGTTATCCCCGAGGCGGCGGATCCCCGGATTGCGGACATTGCCGAAAAAGTAAACCACCTGACTTTGATACTCGGCCACGGTCAGGTCGACCCGAGGCCGACGGATGTAATCCCGGGTCAGGATCCCCTTCAGTCCTTCCAGGATCTCGGTCTCGGTCCGACCAGCCACCCGGACATCGCCCACCCAGGACCAGGAGATCGTTCCTTCCGGGGAGATCCGAAAATTCCCCGACAGGTCGGGCTCTCCGTAAACAGTTATCTTGAGAACATCACCCACTCCAACCCGATAAACATTCTCTCCGCCAAACCAGGTCTGGGGGGTGGAAGCAACCTCCGGGGCCGGACTGGCCGCCGCCGGCACGGGATCAGGTGTTTCCCGGGGAGTCTCAACTTTCGGGGCGGCGCAGCCGGAGAGAAGGAGTAGGACCGAAGTCAGTCCTATTCGCAAAGTAGGGATCCTATGCATCCTCTATTATCCAGTGTGCCGTCTCAGAGATAACTTGCATAAATAAGTCATTGCGAGGAGCAAAGCGACGAGGCAATCTCAACTTGTGAACAGAATAGCTTGCTTCTAAACAGCTTGAGATTGCTTCGCCCCCCTCACTCCGTTCGGGGGTCTCGCAATGACTTCTCTGCGTCTTGTTGTCTTAAAACCATAGGTTATGCAAACTGATCTATGTCCAGAGTAGTAACCTGACTCCACACAGGTATTACTAATAGAAGCCCGCGCAGCGGGCGATACATTCTTATCCACGGGCGTCAGAGGCTGTCCGACAATTAGCGTTTTTGCCAATTTTCGGGTCATTGCGAGGAGCGGAGCGACGAAGCAATCTCACCCTGTTGGCGCGGAACATGTTCTATCTTCAATCTGAGATCGCTTCTCCGTCTAAAGCCGGATCGCGATGACATTTTTGGGTTTGTCGGGCAGCCTCGTCAGCCCGTGATACTGAATCAGAAAAAATGACTCAGAGCCCCTGCAGGGGGCGATAGATAATTCTCTCTCATCTATTGAGAAATCCGGATTGAGCCTTATTAATTTTGACACACTACATTAGCCCAATTTATTCATAAATCGGGTTAATGTAAATCAGGTGGTCCGGCAATTAATGAGAAGGAGAAAAGGTTTAAGTACATAACACCTTGGCTTATAATTTATTGCAAAGTTATTTGGTAAATTTTTCCGGCTTTGGGAAAGGAAAAGAAATATCGAGGTGAGTTAATCGAAAAAGCAGAGTGCAATTTCAACCTTAAGGTGTCTCTATTCCTAACTTGTTGCCTGGCAATTCACAACCTGAATTATTCACGAAAAATATTATTTTTCGTGAATAATTCAGGTTAGAGCGTCCCGAAGTAGATATTGACCCCGGCATAGAAACGGTTGGCTAACGCACTTTCCTCGGACGGCATATCCACATTCTGATACCGGCGGTAGCCGCAGTTGAGGGAACTCCAACGGTTCAACTCGTAAACCAATCCCAGCCTGAGATCGACCCGCTTGCTGTCGATGTTAATATAATCAAAGTCATAATATCCACCGGAAGCTTGCATGGTCAGCCTCTCGACCGGGCGATACTTGAGGTACAGATTGCCGGACCGCTCTTCATAAGGGTCGCCATTAATATCGATCGTCCGGCGATGGCGGAACCTCGCTCCCAGATCAATCCTTTCCGTCACCATCCAGTTACCTCTGATCGAGTAAATGTAGCCGTCCTGCTCTTCGTCACCGATCTCCTCGAAGGAATAGCCTCCTGAAACCAGCAGATCTACGCGATCCCCGATTTCGATCCGAGCCCCGACTTCGGGAAGAAATTGCGTGTAGTCGGGCGCCTGGGCAAAATATTTCATCTCGTAGCTGTTGCGCTGAAAACAGGTCACCCGGCGGCTGAGTTCATAGTCAAGACGCTCAAAGAACAGGTGGCCGAAGTAATCATCTCCTATCGATCCGCTGGAGGTATAGTCGACCCGGGAAAATTCATAACCGGCCCGCAGATCCATCCTCTGGGATACCTGGCTTTCCCAGACCGGGCCGACAGTGAAGGTGTTTTTTTGGGTGAGGTTATAGGGGTCGTCTTCCGGAAGCGTAACGTCCACCGGAACCGTCTCGTATCTATCCCAGATTACCACCGATAAGTTGCGCGTTATCCGGATACCATCGGGAACCGCCAGCAGGAGGTAGTGGTAATTCCGGTTAAACTGCGACTCGGTGCGGTACTGATACCTGGTATAGACATACTTGGCGGTGAGGGGAAAGGGCGGCAGTTCCGTATCCATCACAATCCCCGGAGATATCTGGGCATAAAAATCCTCAATCTCATCCTGGGGCACAAATTCGATGTTGTCATCGTAGTTTCCGGTCACAGTCAGGGTGGGAGTAAATCGGAGGGTTTCCCAGCCCCAAACCGTAGGGACGGAAAGAAGGGAGACCAAAGCTCCCAAAACGATGAATTGAATTGTCAGGAATTGTCCCCTCAATATTGAACCTCAACCGCCTAACCCGATTTCATAAATCGGGTTAGTGTAAATCAAGTCGACCGAAAATCAGTGAATAATTCAGTCTAAATTATGTCGCGGTAAAGAACCGGCGGCCACCTTTACCGATATTGAAAAAACCGGAGCCCCCCCCGACAATCTTACAACCCGGCATCGGGTGGTCCGGCAAGTTTGAATTGAGAATAGACTAAACTCGAGGGAGGGAAGTAACCAGGGAGTAATCAATCCCAGGGCACATAGGGACTGAGGATTGGATACTCCGGTTCTTCTGATGGTGCCGCCAGTCTGACCCCTGCCGGCGGCTCAACACCCCTACCCAGTTCTGCTATCCTCTTCTCCAGTTCTTCAATATTGCGTTGCCCTTGCTCTCTGTCCACCTCTCTCCGGGCCAGCAGATCAAGATCGGAAAAGGTCCAGGGCTGCCGGCGCAGCTCAAAGAGGTCGAGCCCGCTGTCTGGGGGCAAGGTCACTTCAAAGATATGTTCTCCCGCTTCCAAATCCAGGGTAACCACCTCCTGCCAGACAAAAGCGTCGGCGGCCCGAGGGAAGACGTCCCGCAGTTCCCGGTAACTCTCTCCGGACGGATCGATGGCCCAGGTAACCGGAGAAGAGCCGAAACCCCGCATATATATCGCGTAAGTCCCCTCCCGTTCTACCTGCAACCGGTACCGGAGCGGGACCGGCTCCCCACCTGGATTAATCCAAACCCGGTTTGAAGGCTCGCCGTATTCCTCGTTTCGCTCCTTGGTCGGCTCGCCATCAGCCTCAAAATAATCTTCTGCTTCCACCTCCCGGTAAGACGCGTAGCGCCGTCCCTCACTGCCCACTTCCCCTTGTGACGGGGGCAACGTTCCTTCCCGGAATCCCAGGTCGGAGAGCAGCTGGAGATAATCAACCCCCCGGGACCGATGACGGAGTATCTGAAAAACATCGAAGCCGTTATCTCCTTCCGGCCTGATCTCCAGCGTGTGGGGACCGGCTTCCAGGAAAACCGTAAAGACTGGATTCCAGCCGAATTCATCTTGGTCTTCGGGTTGAAAAATCACCCGCTCGGACCCACGATCTAACACCCATTCTTCCTCGAACTGGCCAAAACCACGAGAGAATATCGAATAGATTCCAGCCTCGGGCACTTCAAACTTGAAATAGATTCGCGACCCCGACGATGGTTTGACCCATCTGCCCTGCGATGGCTTCCCGGACTCCTCTCCGCTGCTGACCTGATATTCCCCATCCACCTGATCATAGAGCTCCGATTCCCGGATTAGGAAAAAACCATCATCGATGGGCAACTCATTCTCCAGGTTCAGGGCCCTGACCATAGTAACCGCCTTGTCCTCGTAGGTCAGCGGGTCTGACGGTCTGAACCCCCCCAATGGCTCTATCGGGGAGTGACCGGGGGCGATGATCTCAAAAATATCAAGAACTCCACCCGAGGGAATGGATACCTCGACTTTATGTTCGCCTGGATCCAAATTGAATCTCCCCACCTCCATCCATTCCAACTCATCTCCGATGTCTAGTAATATTGACTGACTGGTATCAATAGACCAGAACTGGGGTGCTCCCTGCCCCCGCGCCCGAAGGATGATCTCCTGCTGAAGCGGAATTTCGAAGTAGTAACGCGCCACCCCTCCTTCGCTGCCTGCTTCCACCCATTGCTGCTGACTGGCGGCAACGTCAGACGGAGCATCAACCTTGCGAAGTGCATCATCAGCTTCCCGATAATCTTCGCCTTCAATTTCCCGAAAACCGCGTTGGCTCAGGATGGAGATAATCCGATCCGATCCGGCATCCTCCGGGAGACCCCCCTTCAGCCCCAGGGCCCGGGAGAGGTCGATCGCCCATTCGCACTGGGTGAGCTGACCGTTCGAGCCCGCGGGGGAAAGAGCGAACGGGAATGCCATCAGCATCAACAGACAAGTAGCGATTACGGCTTCACGCTTCATAAATCAAATCCTTATTTAATCCGGTGACGAAAGCGCCGTGCCGGAAACAGCCGATTGTCATCCCGCCCTCTACACTCTTCTCCTGACGGGAGCAGGCCTTACCCGAATCCTGCGTCCAATTGAAGATCAATGGTAAAAGGAAAACCTAATCCGAACAAGCCAATTTCACTGACCGCCGCTGCGAAATCGGCAAACCGGAAAGAAAATTCGACCGGTAGGATGTAGCCGCAATAATTCTTCTCTAGTTCTGAAGAAGGCGTACGTGCAGGCGGACGGTCCATCACGATCCAATAATCCCTGGTTTTATCAACCCCGAGACTGTCTCTATCTCGTCACCGGGAGATCCTTCCGGTCTCCGAAGTAGGCCCGGGTCACGCCCCGGATCGCCCAGAAGCCGGAGCCGGGTCGGTAGACGGCCGGGACCTGCTTCCAGGCCCCCATACCGCCCATCGGGACCGGGAGATCTCCGGGACGCCCAAAATAGAACCGGCTCAGGTTTCGGATTACCCAGAGGCCACTGTTCGGGCGGAAGATTCCCACCTCGGTGGTGCCGTCGCCGCTGTAGTCCCCCGGAACCGGAATGTCCCCGGCTGCTCCGAAATACAGCCGGGTAATTCCCGGCACCGCCCAGAGACCGGATTCCGGCCGGTAAACCGTAAACTCGGCCTTCCCGTCGCCGTCGTAATCCCCGGGAACCGGGATGTCTCCCGGACGTCCGAAATGCGCCCGGCTCCAGTTTCGCACCGCCCATAACCCGGACGCCGGCCGGTAGACCGCGGCGTCCGCCAGGCTGTCCCCGCTGTAATCGGCCGGAACCGGAATGTCTTCTCCCGCACCGAAGTAAAACCGGCTCAGGTTCCGGATTGCCCAGAGGCCGGTGGATGGGCGGTAAATCGCAATCTCGCTCCTGGCGTCCGGGGCATAGTTCCCCGCAGCCGGAATGTCGCCGGCGGCGCCGAAGTAGATGCGGGTCATCCCCCTCACCAGCCAGAGCCCGCCGGCGGAGCGGAAGACCGCGATGTCGCTGGTCCCGTCGCCATCGTAGTCGCCGCGGTCGACGATGGGCAGTGGGATGGGAGTGGGGAAATGGGGAATGGGGAATGGGGAATAGGCCGTGGGCCTGGCCGTCGGCAAGGGAACGGGCGTCGGAGTGATGTATTTCTCTCCCACCGCGGTGTAATCGGCAGGGTCATAGGACAGTTCCCCACCTGTAGAGAGAGCGGTGGCCGAGACCGGACCGTGAAGCGTGCTCTCAAGATCGGTGGATATGTCCTCCAGCTTGTAGTAGTACCTTATCCCGTTCTCGACCGACTCGTCGGGGAAGAGGTAACGTCCCCCGGTCGGGTTGCCCGAGGCATCGATAAACACACTCACCTGTTGGAATTCGTCCCGTTCACTCTCCGACCGGTGGACAATAAACCCGAAGTTGTCGGTCTCCGCCCCGGTCTCCCACTCCACCGCGATCAGGCCGTCATAGCCGGTAGCGGAGAAATCAACCAGTTCCACGTAGGTCGGGTCATATTCGCTGTTCTCCTCGCCCGGGGTGCCGTTGATCTCGTTCCCATCGGCGTCGGTGCCCGTGATATCCACGCCGTTGTTGTCGTACCAGTTCCAATCCACGTTTCCGGTAATTTCGGGATCGATCCGCTCCATTGTGAAGTAGTAAGGTTCGCCCGTCCCCGCAAACCAACTTCCCTCGATCACTTCATCCACCAGGGCACCGTCGAAATCGAAGAGCTGCATCCAGTCACCCGAATCGTCCATTTCATTTTCCACCGGATAAATAAAGTCGGCCGTCTTATCGATGATGCATCCGTCCGTCCCTCTTTCGATCAGGAAGAAACCATAGGCCGGGATCGATACGTCGGAGAGGATGGTGAAGTCCGGGTTGCCGTCGGCGGCGGCAATTCGCCAGTTCTGGAGATTGATCGCCGAACTGCTGTTGCTGCGCAGCTCCATCCACTCATCGTCGGCGCTGGCCGCCGTCCCGAACCAGGCGAACTCGTTGAAGACCACGGACTGGAATCCATCGGAGGGGCGGCAGCTGACCAAAACGTCGTCCAGGGCCAGGTTGCCGGAGACCTTGGTATAGCTGAACCTGACCCGGCTGGCGAAGGGGTCCAGGGTCAAGCCGGTGAACATGGTCCCCGAGTTCGGAATCGGGGCAATCGTGGTGACCTCGTTCCAGGAATCCGACCAGTACTCCTCGACCAACAGTTCGCTGGAGATATGGGCGTTCTGTCCCTTGACCCAGAACTGGAGCCAGTCCCCGTTGGAGAATGAAGCTGAGGCAACCGAATCTCCCGTGGCATCGAGCTTGATCGAGGGGGGGAGATGGCCGAAGTTCCCCGACGAAGTGTAAACGTCCCAGTTCGCGTCGCAACCGGTGAAGGTCCAACCGGCCGGGCGAGTCCCGATATCGAAATCGTCAAACCCCTCGTCGATCCGGGTGCAGATCTCCGGTGTCGGCGACGCCGTCGGCACTGGAGTCGCCGTTGGGGGCGGAGTCGGGGGCGGAGTCACCGTCGGCGGCGGGGTGGCGGTCGGCGACATACTCGGGGTCGGGATCGCGGTCGGCGGCGGCGTCGCCGTCGGTATCAGGCTCGGCGTCGGACTCGGAGTCGGGGGATACGAGGCCGTGGGGGTGGGGGAAGGCGGGGGCGGGTCGCCGGTGTACCAGACCAGGGCGTAGAACTGGGTCAGGATCTTGCTTACATCATCGTCGTTCTCAATCCCGATCTCCAACCCTGAAAGACCGGTCTGGGTCCAAAAGCCACCGGTGGCCGGATCCTTGTCCCAACCGGTAATCCAGTCCACCAGCCCGGTCTGTTCGGAGAACCTGTATTCCCTACTGGACTCAACCCCCCCACTCCGCAGGATGACCGAAGACCGGGTCAGGCCGGTCTGGTACCCGAAGGCCCGGATCTGTAGGTTGACCCGGCGGCAGGGATCGCCCTCAACCGTGTTCCAGGGGAAGTCGGCCAGGCGGAACCAGGCACTTTCGGTAGCGCTCGAAGGGTTGCTGTAAAGGTAATGATCGTAGTCGGTGGGGGGATGACTTTCATTGATGGCCTGGTAATAATAATCACTCCCTCCGGCGTAAACCCGGCTCCACTCCTGGGGTTCCAGATCTTCGACCGGCCAGAGGGTGTGGGTGAACCAGTTGGTGACATTGCCGGAGCTGACCGGGACATAGGTGGAACGCGTGAAATCGGCGGAGTTATCGTTGGTATCGATATGGGCAATCCCGTAGGCACTACGGAAGAAGGCCAGGGAGCCGGTGATCGTCCCGGAAGCCCCGGTTGTCTCAAAGTAATCCGGGTTGGTAGCCCAGCCCAGGGCGTCCACCTGAGCGGAATCTTTCAGTAGTTGGACCCAGGAATTGCCGGCGGTACTGCCTTTGACCACCCGGACAGGGGCGACGGCATCGGCCCAAACGCTGTCCACCCGGCCCTGCGAGGCCACCATAAAATATCCTCCCGCCGGGATCTCGTCGCAACTACTGAAGGCGTAGCTCTCCCCGTAGTCGATATCCGTCTGCATATTGAGGGTGTAGCCCTCATCGCCGAGGTTGATCGCCCACTCTAGGGGATTGAAGAGGACCACATAGTCATAATCATCGCCCGGGGAGCGATAGACCTGGTCGATCAGGAGATTGGGGGTCAGACTGGGCGCCGGCGAAGCCGTGGGAACCGGGCTGATGGTCGGCACCGGGCTGGCCGTCGGCGTCGTTGTCGGCGGCGCGCTCGGGGTTGGGGTCGGGGTGATCACCTTCGGAGTCGGGGTCGGGGTCGCCACCCAGGGGGTGGGCGTGACCAGGCAGGCCACCAGGACATCGTCCAGACCAATGTTCCCCGCTACCTTGGTGTAGCTGAACTTCACCTGGCTGGTCGCGGGGTTCAGCGCCAAGCCGGTAAAATACGTTCCCGACGTCGGCAGGGGAACGATAGTGGTAATTTCATTCCATGAACCCGACCAGTATTCCTCGACCAGAAGGCTGCTGGTGTCGTCGGTGCCCTGACCTTTCAGCCAGAACTGGAGCCAGGCCGCATCAGCAAAGGCGGCGGTGGTGGCCGCGTCACCCGTATTATCGAGCTTGAGCGAGGGGGAGAGATAACCGAAATTCCCGGTGGTGGTATAGACATCGCCGCCGGCAATCCCGGAGAAAGTCCAACCGGCCGGAACCGTCCAGGCCGGATCGACAAAATCATCGAACCCCTCGCTGATCCGGGTGCAGATCTCCGGCGTCGGTGAGGCCGTCGGGACCGGCGAAGCTGTCGAAACCGGCGAAGCCGTGGGAACCGGGCTCGGAGTGGGAGTAGCCGTCGCCGGCGGGGGGACAGTTGGTACCGCGGTCGGTGTCGGCGTCAGCGTCGGCGGAACCGTTGGCGTGGAGGTGGGAGGAGCGGACGGCGTCGGAGTGACTATCTTCGGCGTCGGGGTTGGGGTTATTACCCGCGGCGTCGGGGTCGGGGTCGCCACCACCGGGCAAGGAACTTCCAGGATCACGTCATCCCACCAGATATTGATGTAGGTACTGGGGTCATTGTCATTCTGCCCCACGAAACGCAGGCGGACCTGATAGGTGTCGTCGGTGGTAAAGGAGTCGCTGATATCCAGACTGGAAATCGAGGACGAGGCAAAGTCGGCGCTGATCTCATAGAAAAGATCGTGGCTCCAGGCGGTGGTCCAGGTCCCGGCCGAGGCGGCCTTGACGTCGAAGTAAATCGTGGCGGACTTGACGGTGTTATAATTGTGGACCTGGTATCCGTACCAGAGACTGAGGGTGACCGGGTCGGACGCGGCAATCTCTCCCACCGTCTGGGCGTTGAACCAGCTGACGGAGATATTCCGGCCAGCGGCTCCGGTCCCCTTCAGCGACTGCGATCCGCCCTGCTTCCGATCAGTCGCCTTGGCGCTGGAGTTAACGTCGGTGACATCGGTATGCGGCCAGTAGGTGATATCGGCGTACTCCATATCACCGTCGGTAATTGCGTCGCAGGAGGCCGGCGTAAGAGTCGGCGTCGGGGTAATCACCCTCGGCGTCGGGGTCGGAGTGTTGCCCACAAAGGCACTATTAATTGCGCCCGGGGAACCGAGGATGTCGTTGCCCCCGGAGTCGGTGGCGAAGGCCACCCCGTCCCAGGTCATCCAGTTGGTCGAGACCGTCCCGTAGAAATACGGGTCGATTCTCTCCATCGTCCCCACCCCGGCCTCGCCGGCGAACCAGTCGCCGGAGAGCTGGTTGGCGACGTCGATCAGGTTCCCGGAGCCGTTCGCCCCATCGTAGAGACGGACCTGCCCGGGGTTGGTATTATCCATCCCGATCGTGGCGTCCCAGATATCCTCGCTGGCACCGGAAGCAAAGACGGTGCTGCTGTTGCAATAGAGCAGATAACCACCGGCCGCGATCGTGGTTTCCGCCCAGCCGTCGGCGGCGGCGAAGTTAATGACCTGGCCGGTGTCGGCTCCGTAGATCGACCAGCCGCTGATATCGATCGGACTGCCGGTCGTGTTGTAGAGCTCGATCCACTCCTCGGAAGTGCTGTAGGTTGTCCCCATCCAGGCGATCTCGTTTATGACCACGTCACCGCTGGGTACCGCGGTCGGCACCGGGGTTGCCGTCGGCACCGCCGTCGGAGTCGGGGTTGAGGTCGGAATCGCGCTCGGGGTAGGCGAAGCGGTCGGCGGAGGAGTCGGGGGAGGAGTCCGCGTCGGAGGCGGAGTCGGGGTAATCACTCTCGGGGTCGGGGTGGCTTCCGCATAGGCGCTGTTGATCGCTCCCGGCGATCCGAGGATGTCATTGCTCCCCGAGTCGGTGGCGAAGGCCACCCCGTCCCAGGTTGCCCAGTTTGAATCAGTCGTTCCATAAACCTCCGGGTGAATCCTTTCCATCGTGCCCACACCGACTTCCCCGGCGAACCAGTCCCCGGTCGGCTGGTTGGCCACGTCCACCAGCGTGCCCCCGGCGTCCGCCGCGTTGTAGAGCCGAACTTCGCCGGGTGAGGTGTTGAGCAACTGGATCGTCGCGTCCCAGATTGCCACCTCCGCCCCCGAGGCAAAGATGAAATTCGAATTCCCGTAGACCAGATAGCCGCCAGCCGGGATGGTGGTCGTCGTCCAGCCATCGGCGTCGGCGAAGTTAATCAAATTGCCGGAATGCGCGCCGTAGATCGACCAGGTACTGATGTCGATCGCGCTCGAGGGGTTGGGGTTGTAAAACTCGATCCACTCGGCGTCCGTGCTGTAAGTCGTCCCCATCCAGGCGATCTCGTTAATGACCACGTCCAGGCTGGGTACCGCCGTCGGGGAAGGCGACGGCGCCGGGGTCGGGGTCACCACTCTCACCGTTGGGGTGGGGGTGATCACTCCCTCGTCCACCGGGTGGTTGATCAGACCGGACTCAGTAATCCCGTACCCGGTCACCGTGTAAAAGAGACCATCGGTGGAGACGGTGATCTTGACCGTCCCGTTGATCGAATCGCTGCCGGTGGTGTGGCAGTAGTCCATCGTCTCCGGGGCCCACTCGCCCTCGGTCGGGTTGGTATCCCCCGGCATCAGACGGATGATCCGCTGGTCGAGAGGATCCACCACCTGCTGGAGGTTCTCCACCACCTCGATCCGCGGATGCTCGAAGCCGTTGTTCCAGACCGAGATCAAGGCCAGCTCGGGGTTCATATTTCCGAAGAAGGTCGGGGAACTGATCCCATTGGTGTAGGAGCCGTGGTGATCGACCAGGAGAACGTCCACCCCGGCCCCGTCCCGAGAGCCGCGCAGATCCGAGACTACATCATCCACCGCCAGCTCCCCTGTCCCCTCGAGGTCGGAACCGAGGTAGAGGTCGAAACCGGCCGCCCCGGAAGCTGCGGGGAAGGAGACCAGGGCCGAGATCGACTTGTTGTTCTCCGAGATCCCGCTGGTCACGGTGGAACGACCCCGGATGTAGAGGGCGGGGTCTCCCGATCCGCCATTATCCGCAGATCCCACCGACATAAACTGGAGCAGCGCCGTCTGGCCGTTATAGGTCCCGAGAACTATGTCGCTCGACCCGTCCAGGACCACCGTCTCCCGCTTCGGGTTGCCGTTGACTATGTCGTAGTAGGAGGAGGCGATGGCGGCGCCGTCATAGTTCGTGGACCCGCCCCGGTCGTAGTAGGTCCCGAAAGCCGAATCCCCCCCCAACTGGCTTGAGAGCTGACTGAGCCCGCCGATGTGGTCGTAGTCGTAATGGCCTCCGATGGCGTAGTCGATGTAGGAAATCCCCTCGGCGGCACAGATATTGTAGACCGCGTTGCCGCCATCCGTTCCCCCGCTCTCGTCGTAGAGGACCACCGTCCCGTCCGGGCCCTTGATCAAGGTGGCGGTTCCGGCGGAGCCGTACTGGGAGACAAACCAGATCTCCATCGGCCCCTGGGCAAAGATAGATCCGGACAAGAAGAGGCTGGCGGTAAGAAATGCGGACAGGAGGATAAGCATAAGAGAAGTTCCACAGAGACGGGCGAGAGAACTGGGCAGAAGAGCTGAGAGGGGAAATGTTGATTGATTCATCATCTGTCCTCTCCGGGGTGACCCGGTACGGCCGATCAATCGTGTAAATAAATCTTTAGTTGTTCAAGGCCGCCGTCGGCGGTGGCGGATAGAGAAATACCCTATTTGTAAGGCAATTCACTATAATATGAACCACTCTTGACCAGGTGTCAATGGAACGGAGAGATAAAAGTTTTCCCCACCAGTTTATTAGTTGACATTTACGGCCTTCCCTCGGGGCCCGGAGGAAAAAACCTCACTGCAATGGTTTGTAGCGCAAAATATAGCGAAGTCGGCCCGGAATATTCCCCGTACGCAATATATTTGGACCGTGACCAGTCCCGAAACCGTGAAATATTTGAAAAATTTATTCTTCCCCGTCCCCCGGCCGGTTTCGGCGGCGGAGGATAAGATTAAGGCTTTCTCTTGCTTCCCTGTGACTCGCATCGATCCGGAGGGTTTCGGAATAATGGACAGCGGCTTCCTCCAGCCTCCCCTGCTTGACCAGTGCCTTGCCAAGGTTGAAGTGGACCGAGGGGTTGAGCGGCTTGTATTTTAGGGCCTCCCGGTAGCTCTTCTCGGCCTCCTCGTAGCGGCCCTTCCGGAAATGGATCGCTCCTACGTTGTTGAGGCTCTCGGCCAGGTCGGGACGGATCTTCAGGGCCGCCTGGAAGTACTGCAAAGCCTCATCCAGCCGATCCATCCGGAAGAGGACGCTGCCCAGGTTGTTGTAAGGGTGGACGATATCCGGCCGGATCCGGATCACCTGACGGTAGCACTCCGCCGCCCGCTCGTAGTCCCCGCGTAGGGTGTGAATGTTGCCCAGGTTATTCCACGCTCGGATCGCCCGAGGCTGGAGGCGTATCACCTCTTCGTATTCCCGAACCGCTTCTCCCCACTCTTCCCGGTCGGTATGAGCCAGGGCCAGGTCGTAGTGCCAGCGGTCCAAACTAGGCCGATAGTCGGTAAGATCGACGGAAAAGAGGGCGAATAATCCCACCGCGGCCCCCGTCCAGAGTGCCGCCGGCTTCCACTCCCAACGGAACCATCTTCGAGCCACCGCCACTATCCCGTGCGACCCGAGGCAGAGCAGGAAGGGAATGACCGGAACCCGGTAGCGGGCGGCGGCGGCGAAGGGAACCATCGAGAGGAAGTAACTTCCGATGAAGGTTACCAAAAGGATGGTGACCTCCCAACGACGGGACCGGGCCGTCGCCCCGGCGGAGGCTTTCCGGTTCTCGCGCAGGAGAATGAGAAAACCAATCAGGGCCAGCGCCAGCACCAGGGGGAAGTTGAGGGGGATCGCCCGCAAGACCGGTGAGTTGAGCCGGGCGTAATGGATCTCCCTCAGGTTGGCGATCTCCCGCGGCCCCCAGAAGTAAAGGGTCTTCTTCCCCAGGTTGCGGAAAAAGTCACCGGGGTTGGCCCGGATGTACTCGAGGGCCTGGTCGACCAGGTAGGCGGAGGCCTGGCGGTGGGTCAGGTCCCTCCCGGAGATTCGCTCCAGGCGGCGGACGATCCGGGGCCAGTCGAAGGGCGTCCCCATATCCGCGATCCCGGGGATGATGTGGATGGTGCCGTCGGTGGCCTCGTTGTTGGCCACCGCCAGGCTCACCCCCAGGTTGGTGGTCAGGGGGACGAACTCGCCGGAAACCGCCAGGTTGCGAACCGTGGAGGGAACGAGCATTATCACCGTCCCCAAGAGCAGCCCCGGCGCGGTCCTCCACCAGAGGCGGGGCCGCCGTCTCCTCTTCAGTACCCAGAACAGCCAGAGAGCGAGAAAGGGGAGAAAGAGCAGAATATTGGGACGGAAGAGGGCGTAGAGACCGACAGCCAACCCCCCGAGGAGGGATCGGAAAAAGGTGGCCCGCTCCACCAGGCGGGAGAGGAGCAGGATCATCCCCAGGCCGAGGAAGACGGTAATCGGCTCTCCCACCAGCTCCCCCTCAAAGTAGATGAAGGCCCAGTAAAAGGAGACCAGGGCGGCAAAGACCAGTCCGGTCGCCCTCCCCCACCAGCGGCGGCCGAGAAAGAAGGCCAGCAGGGCGCTGAGAAGCCCGATGAGCATATTGACGATCCGGGGGGCGAGGTAGTCCATCCGGATCCGGTAGATCAGGGAGAGGAAATAGGGATAACCGGGGGGGCGATAGAAGGGGTGGTGATTGACCTGGGGATCCTCCTCCCCGCTGGGCACCACCCAGTAGTCGGTAACCAGGCCCCGGGCCCAGTAGTCGTGGTAGCTCTGGTCGATCGCCGGGGAGGAGAAGTCCGGCTCGCCGTGCCGTTCGACCAGATAGATAACCCGGAGAATCAGGCCGAGCGCCAGGATCCCGGCCAGGATCCAGGCGGTCGTTCCCCGGCCCGGCGATTTCGCCTTACCGCTCTTCATAGGCGGTAAGTTAACCGGAAACCGGGGGTAAGTCAAACGGAAGCCGGGGGGGACTATCCTGGTTTAAGGCGGTCACTTTCTCTTGATTATAATGCTTACAGAGTAAGATCCCTGCCGGCTTGCCCGGCAGGTGAATCAATTCAGAAGTTACAACAGGTACATATACCAACCAGGCCCCCGCGGCCTCGTGCCGCGGGTGAATAAGTTCATAGCTACCCGCCGGGTCACTACGAACTTTCTCCCCTGCCACACAAGGTGGCAGGGGCCGTTTACCCTACTGCAGGTTGAGATTGCTTCGGCCCCTCCGCTCCGCTTCGGGGCCTCGCAATGACCAAGAATCGTCAGAAAGATATTGGCAACAGTCTGGGTGGAGGCCGTTCAGGAGGTGGAATTGGGCCCGGGCGCTAGGCGCTATGCCCTTTGGCTCTGCGCTATGCTCTATGCGCTCTGCCTCTACCTGGTCACCGGGAGGTCCTTCCGGGTCCCGAAGTATGCCCGGGTCAGCCCCCGGACCTCCCAGAGCCCGGAACCGGAGCGGTAGACGGCCGGCAACTGTCTTCCGTCTCCCTCTCCCGCCAGGGGCACCGAAAGGTCACCCGGGAGTCCGAAGTGGAATCTGCTCCACCCCCTGACCACCCAAAGACCGCTGCCGTAACGATAGACCGCGATCTCGCTGGTCCCGTCGCCGGAATAATCCCCTGGAACCGGGAGGTCTCCCGGCCGGCCAAAATACAACCTGGTCAGAGCCCGGACAGCCCAGAGGCCGGTCGTGGGACGGTAGACCGCGATCTCGCCCGTCCCGTCACCGTCGTAGTCCCCGGGGACGGGGAGGTCTTTTGCCCGGCCGAAGTAAACCCGGCTCACGCCCCGGACCGCCCAGAGACCCGTGGCGGGACGGTAGACCGCGGCCTCGCTCCGGCCGGCGCCGGTGTAATCGGCCGGGGCGGGGATATCCCCCCGGGCGCCGAAGTAAAACCGGGTCAACTCGCGGATCGCCCAGAGGCCCAATCCGGGGCGGTAGATCCCGGCGGAGGTCGTCCCGGTACCGGAGTAATCTCCGGGGACCGGGATATCGCCGGACGCTCCGTAATAGAACCGGCTCAGAGCCCGGACCGCCCAGAGGCCGGTGGCGGGACGGTAGACTGCGAGGTCGCTGGTCCCGTCGCCGTCGTAATCGCCGGAGGCGATGATGGGGAGTGGGGAGTGGGCAGTGGGCAGTGGGGATGGGGCGCGGAATGGGGACGGGGTCGCGGTGGCCGAGGGATAAGGAGTCACGATCGGAGTGGGGGTGGGAACAGTGGGGACGTTCTCGGTCACGGTTACGTAGTCCGCGGGGTCGTAAGCAAACTCGTGGCCCGACTCGCCGGCCCGGGCTGCGACCGGACCGTACCATTCACTTCCGCCGGCGGCATCCACCGACTCCAGCTGGTAATGGTAGACGGTGCCGTTGGCCACCTCCCGATCGATAAAGAGGTACCGCCCGCCGGTAGGACTGGATCCTAAGCCGAAGATGAAATCGCTCACCTGCAGGTAGGGACCCTGCGGATCCTCGGCCCGGTGAACGTAAAAGCCCAGGTTGTTCCTTTCCAGTCCCGTCTCCCACTCCACGGCGACCAGGCGGTCGTAACCGTTGGCGTGGAGGCCCTTAATCCGGACCGCGGTCGGATCGCCGTCGATCTCGGTACAGCAGCTTCCCAATGTGATTAAGGTCAGATCTCCAGTGAGCACCTCGGCCTCGGAGTCGCTGCTGGAATGCCGTAGGATCCCGCTGTGAACCCCGGTCTGGGTGAGCGGTTCGCTGAGACCCAAGAGAACGCTTGAGGTTATTTCTTCGGTCGGGTTGATATAGGTCTCAATCTCACTGGTGACCGTTTGCGGATCGGAAGCTACCTGAATATCGTGATGGGCAAACTTGCCGGACGCCCCTAAACCACCCTTAACGGTAAAGCTAGCCGCGACCATAATCTGATCTTTGTCCGATACGTAGAGAGGGGAATAGCCCCCAGGAACGGAGGTGAGTTCAGTAAAGGAAGTCCCAGTCTCGCCATTGAACGTGCCATTCTTGCTAGCGGGGAGGGAAAATTTCGAATTCTCTGAGCCGGCGGCGCTGAGAGCAATAGCAATCAGGGTACCATTCGAGGTCTTCATGGTTCCGGTGTTCGTGGCGTGACGTACGGTGGCGGTATGGCTTCCCCAAGAGAGATCTTCAGAGAGACCGAACAGGGTGACTGTTTCCAGGCCACCCGTCCCGGAGAGGAATTGCCTCGTACTCTGGCCGACCGTTTGGTCGTCCACCTGGAGGTCCCAAGTTCCGGTCATAATTCCACCGGCCACGGCCTCCCCACTGAGGACTGCCGCCACGAAGACCCGACCGGTAGTTTCCAGATTAAAGGTGGCGGTTAGTCCAGCAACATCAGTCAGGGTATCGGACGTGGTGGTCTCCCCAGTCGATCCGAGAATGACCTGATTGTGGTTGAGGACGGTAATCCCGTCGGCGCTGACCAGGGGAAAGACCACCAGGTCGGCATTAAGCGTCCGGAGAGGCATAACCGCGTTACTGGTGGCGTGGAGGAGTTTGGCGGTGTGCACACCCGGCGACAACGAGTCGAAGATGTGCAGGGCACCTGAAGTCACCTGGTCGGGCACCGGCTCGAGGTAACGTCGGATGGTTTGACTCGACCAGGTATCGTCCATCGAGAGCGCCCAGGCTCCGGTCGCCGTCCCGGTGAGCATCTCCGCACCGAAAGAGGCGAAGACCGCCAGCGCCCCCTCCCCGGCCAGGTTGGTCGAGACCTCGAGTCCGGTCTCGGTCAGACCGGTGCTGTCCGTCTCCCCGGACTGGAGGGAGAAACGCTGGACATCGAAGCACTTGTCGGGGACGGTGTAGATCCCGGCGTCCCAGGTGTAGTCCGCCTCCGCCGGCTCGAGGGTTATGGTTCCCGTCTTCCCGGTGGCCATAGCCGGATCGCTGTCCAGGGCCCCGTCGCCGCCGCGGTTGGCGGGGCTGAAGAAGTAACCGCCCGGGAGACCGGAGAACTCCAGGTAGTAGTCCCCTACCGGGACATCGCTGAAGGAGTAGAACCCGCTGGCGTTGGTGGTTCGGTAGCGAACGAAGGTATCGTCGCTCCGGAAGAGACTGACCACCACCCCGCCGATCCCTGTCTCGCTCCCGTCCTGGATCCCATTCTTGTTCCGGTCGTTCCAGACGAAGTTCCCCAGGAAGGCCGGCTGGGGCGTGGGGGTGGCGCTCGGGGTGGTCGAGGGGGTGGGCGTCGGGGTCATAAAGCCGTTCGGGGTCGGGGTCACGGACGGGGTCGGGGTGGGGGTCTTGTATCCCTCCGGGGTCGGGGTAACCGAGGGGGTGACCGTCGGGGTGGAGGTCTTATAGTCGGCTGGGGTCGGGGTCGCCGTTGGCGGGGGCGTGGGCGACTTGTATTCATACGGACTGGGCGTGACGGACGGAGTCGGGGTCATCGAGGAGGTCGGGGTCGCCGAGGGGGTCGGGGTAACCGAGGGCGTCGGGGTCACGGACGGGGTCGGGGTAGCCCAGTAGCAGACCGTCAGGTAGACCTCTGTCACCTGGGCCGTCCGCGATTGCGACTGCTGGTGCTGGATCACGGTCTGGATACCGTCAACTTCCGAAGGCGTCCAGGGCGATCCCGTAGCCGGATTGTTGAGCCAGGCCAGGGAATCCGTCTCGCCGCCGTATAGGGAGTAAGCAGCGGTGGTATCGATCCCGCTCACCAGGTAATCCACCCCGCCGACATTGATCCCCATCCCCATCAGCAACTGCTGGCCGGTGGTGTTCCGGGCGCGGAAGAACGCCTCGACCACGGCGATCTTGCCCCCGGATGGAAAGAGTTCCATCCCGTAGCGGTCGATATTCCCGTTGGTCGCGGTATAGACGTAGCTGAAATTCCCATCGTCGGAGGTAACGGCCGCCCAGTTGGCGGAGGCTCCCTGGACCGTCCATTGGGTGGACGAGCCGGCCCCGGAGGGGATGAGGTCGACGCAGTCCGGGGGGCGGGTAGGCGTGGCCGTGGGCGTCTTGTAGCCGACTGGGGTTGGAGTCGACGTCGGCGGAGGGGTGACCGACGGGCTCGGGGTCGGAGTCACCGACGGGGTTGGCGTCACCGAGGCCGTCGGAGTCGGGGTCACGGAAGGAGTGGGTGTAACGGAGGGCGTGGGGGTGACCGAGGGGGTGGCCGTCGGGATCGGGGTCGGCGCCCCCGGGACGTAGAACCCGGAGTCGTAGGTATCGTCGTAACTTCCCTGGACCGGAGACGCGATTACCTCGAGGCCGTCGGAGTCGAGGCTGTCGTCGCTCCCGACGTCGACCAAGGTCGAGGTGTAACCGGTCAGGGCGGAGAAACCGACCGTGTGTAACGGCTCTCCCGAACCCAGACCGGTGAAATTCTCGTCGAGGAGCAGGTTGTCGAACCGATAGCTCCCCTGGCTGTCGGTGGAGAAGGCGACCAGGGTCGAGCTGCTGTCCGGCCAGGCCACGGTCAGGGTCACCCAGGCGCTCTCGATCCCCGGCTCGCCGTCCTGCTGGATCCCGTTGCGGTTGAGGTCGTCCCAGACGAAGTCGCCGATGGCGGCGGGGAGGACGTAGTACCCGAAGTCAACCGTGGAACTGCCGCCGGCGCTGACCGTAACCGTGTAAAGATCGGCCTGGCTCTCACCGGAGACTCCGGCCGTCCCCGACGAGTGCCAGTGCCCGTTGAGCGGTTTGGCGTCGTCGGTGACGTCGACCGAGTAGGTCCCGGCTCCGAGTCCGGCGAACGAGTACTCCCCGTCCCCGTCGGTGGCAGTTGACCCCACCACGTTGCCGGCGCTGTCTTTCAGAATCACCGTCACCCCGGAGAAGCGACCGGTTTCGGAACCATCCAGGGTTCCGTCGGCGTCAAGATCCTCCCAGAACATCCCGCTGATCTGGCCGGGGGTGGTCGCCTCGTAGCCGAAGTCCTGGTCGAGGTCGAGGTTGGCGGAGCTGATCGTCACCTCCGACTCATCCCCGTCGCCGCCGTCCGGATCGACCGAGTTGCTCAGTCCCGCTCCGGAGGAAGGCAGGGTGGAGGCATCCACCTTCACCACATAGTCCCCGTCATCGAGTCCCCCGAAGAAATAGTCGCCGTTGGCGTCGGTGACGGTCTCGGCCAGGAGGACGTCGAGATCGTCGTATAGCTCCACCGCCACCCCCTGGACCCCCTCCCCCGGGTCGAAGGCGTCGTCGCCATCCCGGTCGAGAAAGACCGTCTCCCCGATCAGGCCCTTGCCGGCGGCGTGGCCGTCAGGAGCGTAGCCGAAGTCGTTGCTCGTGTAGAAAGCAGTCCCGTTAACGGTTACCGTGTGGAGAGCGTCCACAGAGGCGTCCGGATCCTCGATTTGGTACCCGGAACCGAGGAGGTTTTCGGTGTCGTTGATCCAGATCATGTAGTCCCCCGCCGGCAGGCCGGTGAAGGAGTAACCGCCGTCGGAATCGGTCAGGGTGGCGGCGATCACCTCGTCGGAGTCGTTGTACAGGGCCACGGTCACGCCGGGAACGCCGGAGTCCCCGGTGGCGGCGTTGAAGTCGGAGTCGGCATCGACGTCCCAGTAGACCGTTCCGGAGACGGTGCTTTCCGCCGAGGGCTGGTAGCCGAAATCGGCGTTGACGTAGACGTCGCCCGGCGCCAGGACAAGTGGGGTGGTGGTCCGGTTGTCCGAAGTTCCGTCCGGATCCCCGGTCAGGGTGTAACCGGAGGGGGCTGACCCCCCGTTAATCTCAACCTCGTAGATTCCGGCCGGCAGACTCGTGAAGACGTAACCCCCATCGGCGGAGGTGGTGGAAGAAGCCCAGAGGGCGTCGATGGTCCCGTCGCCGTCGGAGTCGTAGTTCAGCTCCACGGTGATCCCGGACAGTCCCGGCTCCCCCGGGTCCTGGAGCCCGTCGCCGTCGCTGTCGACCCAGACCCGGTCGCCGATGGCTCCCTCGTTGGTGTTCCCGGTCACGTCGGCGGTGGGGGCCCAGTTGTAGCCGAAGTCGGCGTCCAGGATCCCGGTGACCGAGGAGACGGAGACGTCGGCCTGGTGGGCGGTGGTTATCCCGTCGGGGTCGGCGGTCGGGTTGGCGGCCAGATCAGCCGCCATCCCGGCGGAGTCGATCTTGACCAGATAATCGGCCAGGACCAGGTCGGGGAAGAGGTAGCGCCCCTCGGTGTCGGTCAGGGTCTCGGCCAGGAGAATGGTCCCGGTCTCGTCGTAGAGCTCCACCGTCACGTTGCCCACCCCGGCTTCTCCGGCGTTCTCGATCCCGTCGGAGTTCTCGTCCAGCCAGACCCGGCCGCCCAGGGCTCCCAGGTCGGAGCCGGTATCGATCAGGAAATCCCGATCAGTTATGTTCACCCCGGCCAGGGTCACTTCGATCAGGCCGGGACCGTTGCCGGTCCCGTCGGCGTCGGTGATGCCACCCGCCCCCGCCGGGGTCTCCATCACCACCAGGTAGTCCCCGTCGGGCAGGTCGGGGAAGCTGTAGTCCCCGTCGGGGTCGGTGGCGGTCGACTCGACCAGCTCGTTCTCGTCCGCCACCCCATCCCCGTTGATGTCGCGATAGAGGAGGATCGGGACCCCGGCCTGGGTGGTGTCGCCTCCGGAGAAGGCCAAGTCCCCGTCGCTGTCGGCGTAAACCGTCCCGCTGATCCCCGCTCGGGAGGCTCCGGTGTCGAGGAGGAAGTCCCGATCGTAGGCGCTCGCCCCGGCCAGGGTCACCTCGATCAGGTCGGCCCCGTTACCGGCGCCGTCGGCGTCGGTCAGGGCGGCGGCGCTGTCGGGGACGGTCATCCTGACTTCGTAATCGCCGTCGGGGACGCGGAGGAAGGCGTAATCACCGGATCCATCGGTCACGGTCGAGAGCAGGAGGTTATCCGAAGAGTCGTAGAGCCGGACGATCACCCCGGCCAGGGTGGTATCCCCGGCCGAAAAGACGTTGTCCAGGTCGCTGTCCAGGTAGACGGTACCCCGGATGGCGTTGAGGACCCAGAGGTGGTCCTCGACCTCGCCGTCATCCGCCTCCCCCCCGGTGGAGAGTTCCGGGAAGAGTGGTTCCCGGGAAAGGAGGCGGAAGCGGCCGTAAAGAGTGGTGGTATCATCGGCCAGGCTGTCGTCGGGGATGTCGAGGCTGAGGCTGTAAACCCCGTCGGAGGCGACGCCTCCGGTCTCGGAGACAAACTGGCTGGCGATCATCTCGCCGGAGCCGGTCAGGGTACCGTTGCCGTCGAAGTCGATGAAGGCGACCAGCCAGCCCGACCCCGCCCTCACCGTCAACTCGAGCTCCCCGCCGCCGGTCCCCTCGTTCCAGAACCCGACCAGGGAGACCCCATCCTCGTCGTCGAGGTTGTCCAGATCGTCCCCCTCGGCGGCCGAGTCGGGCAGCCCGTTGCCCTCGACATCGACCTGGGATCCCAGGTAGAGGTCGGGGATAACCTTGACCGCGTGGCGGGGCCCGTTGGGGAGCGAGGTGGCGTACTCCTCGGGAAGATCGCCGAAGTCGTAGTCCGCCGCCGAGACAAAGGCGAAGTCGAGGTTGGTGGTCGACCCCAGCGGCGGGATGGGGACGACCTGGTAGACTCCGGTGCTGTAGCCCTGGCTGTCGGTCGTCTCCTCCAGGATCACGGCCGGGGTGTCGGAGACGGTGGTGGTCAACTCGAGCCTGGCCAGCGGGGGAGTCATCGAAACGATGTAGTAGTCCCCCTCTTCACCCTCGGCTAAACCGGTGAAGGAGTAATCCCCGCTGGAATCGGTCTCGGTGCTGGCGAGCATCTCGGCCTCTCCCGGATCGATCACCCCGTCCTCGTCGGAGTCGTGCCAGAGATAGGCGTAAACCTTCACCCCCTCGAAAGCCACCTCGTCGGAGTTCACGCCGGAAGTCCCGGAACCGAGCACGCCGTCTGGGGTCTCGCCGTCGAGACCGATGGTGCCGGAGAGGGTGTTGTCGCCGGCGAAGCGGTAGCCGAAGTTAATCTCCAGGTCCCCGGCGGTCCAGGAAGCGCCGTCGATCGTGGTGACCGTCCCCCCGGAGAGAACCACGTCCTGGGCCGTATCGTCCAGGCTTCCATCCGGATCGGCGGTCTGGGTCATACCATCGGGGAAGTCCAGGTCGGTCCGGACCACCACCTGATAGGTCCCGTCAGCCAGTCCGTAAAAGAGATAGTCCCCGTTCTCATCGGTCGTCGACGTGGCAATCAGGGACGCGCCGCTGTAGAGCTCGACCTGGACGAAGGGGATCGCGACCTCGTCCTCGTCCACCACCCCATCGTCGTCGAAGTCGATCCAGACCGTCCCGCCCAGCCTCCCCCCTGAGGGGAGATACCCAAAGTCCGCGCCCATGAAGTTCTGGCCGATGGCCAGGTCGATCCCGGTCTCACCGTCGCAACCCACCGCCTCGAGGTCGGAACAGGGCAGGCCGTCGTTCTCCGGGTCGGCGGAGAGGATTGCTCCGGCCAGAACCCCGGTCTGGGCCACAAAGACCACGTAATCATCCGCGGCCAGGCCGGAGAAGAGGTAGATCCCATCCGCGTCGGTGGTGGCGGTGGAGAAGAGGACGTCCCCGGCGCTGTAGTAACCGTCCCCGTCGGTGTCGGTATAAAGTTCGATCACGGCCCCCTCCACCCCGTCCTCATTGCCGTCCTGGGTCCCGTTCTCGTTGACGTCCCAGAAGATGGTGTCGCCGACGGCGGCGAGCGGGGCGAAACCAAAGTCGGCGGTCAGGTCGGTGGAGCCGGAGGAGATGGTCACGTCATCGGTCACGGCGGTGATCGGTGACCAGGCGTAACCGAAGGCGTCCTCCGGAAGGTCGGAGTCCGAGGTGTCGACGACCACCCGGTAATCGCCGTCGGGCAGATCGGTGAAGAGGTACCGACCCGAGGCGTCGGTGACCGCGGTCTCCAGGGTGACGTAGGTGCCGTCGCCGTTGAAGTCCGCCTGGAGGGTGACGGTGATGTCGGGGATACCGGTCTCCCCGAACCCCGACTGGAGGCCATCGCCGTCGAGGTCGCGCCAGACCGTGTCGCCGATCGAACCGGTCCCGGTGGGCTGATAGCCGAAATCCTGGTCGAGATCGTCGGCGGCGAGGATGGTCGAGGACCCCTCCCCGTCGGCCGCCCCCGAGGGGTCGGCGGTGAGGTTGTAGGAGTCGGGCAGGCCGGCGGAGTCGTGATCGACCTTGACCACGTAGTTCCCCGCCGGCAAGGATTCGAAGAGATAGTTGCCGTCGGTATCGGTGGTATCCGCGGCCACCAGGGGATCGGTCCCGGCATCGTAGATACCGTTGGCGCTGATGTCACGGTAGAGGCGCAGGGTGACCGAGGGGATCCCCTCCTCGCCCACATCCTGGTCGCCGTCGCCGTTCCAGTCGTAGAAGACGGTGTCCCCGATATCGTAATCGCCGGTTTCGTAGTAGCTAAAATCGGCCTCCCCCAACCCCCCGGCGGGAACGCTGACGGAGACCAGGTCGAGGGTGGCCAGGCCGTCGGAGTCGTAGGAGGCGGTCCAGTCGCCGGAGAGCTGACCGGTGCCGGTGATGACCTTCACGGTGTAGGTGCCGTTGAAGTCGCTTAAGAAGGAGAAGGTCCCGTCGGCGGCGGCGGTGGTGGTATCGAGCAGACTCATCCCGCTGTCGTAAAGTTCGACCGTCACTCCGGAAAGGAGAGGCTCCCCGGTCTCGGCCGCGGCCGCCCCGTCCCGGTCAACGTCGTTCCAGGCCGTCCCCGTGATCAGGGCCTGCAGGTCCCGGTAACCGAAATCGGCGGTCAGGTGGTCTTCGGGACCGTCACCGTCGAGACCGAGCACCACGACTGCCTGGCTGTCCGGGCTGACCGTCCCGTCGTCCTCGTCGTAGGTGTTGCTCCCCGTCCCCCCCGGCAGGGTGGAGGTGAGGACGGCCACGGTGTAGGTGCCGGTGGACCGGAGCCCGGAAAAGAGGTAGAAACCGTCGCTGCCGGTGACGGTGGTGATGGGCTGACCGTCCCCGTTGCCGAGGTCAACGCCCGCCGGCGGGGTCAGCTCCACGGTCACGGAGGCGATCCCGGTCTCGCCACCCCCGTCCTGAACCCCGTCCCCATCGAGGTCGCGCCAGACGAAATCTCCGATCGATCCGGTCGAGTAGAGGTCGGCCACGGCCTGGTCGGAACCGGCGTTGGCCGCCACCCCGTTGCTGAAGGTGGCCCACTCGACCAGGGCGGTGTTGGTCATCGTGGTGAAGTCGTTGCCGGGCGGCTCCAGGGCGGTGAAATATACCGTCACCGCGCTCTCGCCGCCCGGGTAAATCGGGCCGAGGTCGTCCCAATCGATGGTCCCCACCCCGCTCTCCACGCTGAAGGACGAGGGGGCGGGGTCGGCGGAGACAAAGGTCATCAGAGAGGCGTCGTAGATATCCTGGAGGGGGGCCGGGGAGAGGGTGTTGGAGTCGGTGACCGGGGGATACTCGACGTCCGAGGTCAGCCGAAAATCCACTGAGTCGACGTAGATCAGGTTCCCCCCCGGTCCCCCCGACTTCTGGGCCGAAAACTGGATCGAGGAGGCGGCCACGGTATCCCAGGTCCAGTCTGTCGCCGCGGTGACATCAAAGCTGAGATAACCATCCCAGCCGTCCACCAGCGAGATCTCGTCGTAGGATCCGATCTCGATTCCGGAGGCGGCACCCGGGAGCCAGAGATAGACATAGAAAAAGAAACTATGGTTGTCGGGGTTGTCACTGCGGGTGAGTACCCGGACCTGGGCCTGGGTGATCTCCCCGACCTCGCTGCCGCTGAAGCCGGTCACGCCCATCGAATCAACGTTGTTGCCGACCGTGCAGACCGCCTCAACGTCGTCCGGTTCGCCCAGGGCATTGCTCTGGTCGGCCCAGTCGGTCCCGGAGTCTTTGGCGGTGTCGCGGGCGGTGGCGTAGCTGGTGACGGTTACCGAGCCGCTCCCCCCTCCCCCGGTCCCGGGATGGTTGTTGGCCACCGTAACCTGGTAGGAGAAATCGTCACCTTCGTAAACCGGCGAGGAGCCGACCAGGGACTTCTCCACGACCAGGGCGGGAGCGAAGCCGAAGTCGGCGTCGAGGTCAACCACCGGGTTGGGGTCGGTCATCGCCGAGTCAAGGTCGGCGGCCTGAACCGTCGGGGAGGTCGGGGAGTAGCCCTCGGGCAGATTGGGGTCGGAAGCGCTCACTACCGCCAGGTAGTCACCGTCAAAGAGGTCGCTGAACTCGTACCAGCCGGAGCTGTCGGTGACCTCCGTCCCGATCACGAAGTCAGAGGAGTCGACGGCTTCATCCCCATTGGTATCGTAGTAAAGGGTGACAACCACCCCCTCAATCCCGTCCTCACCGGTATCCCGAACCCAGTTGGCGTAATCGAATCCGGCCCCGTCGTCCTGGAAAACCGTGTCCCCGAGCCGGTTGTTTCCCGAGATCAGGGTCAAAGCGGTGTCGTTCATAAAGGCCGCGGTCCCGCCAAAACTCAAGCCCGCGGAGTTGGTCACCAGCGGGCCGAACGCCGGGTCGTCCACCTCGACCGAGAAGGTGACGGTTCCGCCCGCCGACGGGTTTAGAGCGTCGCTCAACCACCACTGGATATCCGTCACCGCGCTGGCGGGGGACGGCTCCCCATCCAGCCAAGCGGTTCCGTCGGTCGAGTAGAGGATCGTGTAGGACGAGACCCCATCCGGGAGGGTGTTGTCGGTGGCGGCGGAGAAGGCCACGTAAACCGCGCCCTCAGGGATCGAATCCTGAATGACCAGCGGACCCCCGGTCAAAGGATCTCCCACGGTTACGGCGCCGGTGTTCTCGAAGGCTATGCTGTATTCGATTTCCTCGCCCGGGGCGGCAGCCGCGGCACCGCTCTTCTCCAGGGTGAGCTGGGAGGGTTCCGAGACCAAACCCTCCCCCAGGGCGGCCCCGTAATCCCCGTTGAACTTCTCGTTGTCATTCCCCGAGGCCGCCATCTGGTAGGGTGTCATCTGCGAGGAGGCTCCCTGCTGGAGGACCTGAAAATCGTAGCGGACCAGGCCGACCACCCCGTTGTTGTCGGGGAGGTTGGGGAAGTAGAGCTGGTCCTCGGCCTCGATCACCAGTTCGCCCCCGCTCTTGAGCTTGACAATGATCAGGGCGTAGGTCTTGGCCAACCGAAAGGCCCCGGCATCGAACTGGTTGGCGTCGCCGACCGGCTGCAGCCAGGCATTCTGGTCGGGGACCAGGTCGCCGTCGTTGTCAAAACCCCCGGTGACGTTGCCCAGATCGTACCAGACCCCCTCGGTCCTGATCTTGGTCCCGGTCGATCCGTCCTCCGGGTTGAAGTTCCACTCCGGGGCGTACTTCTCCAGCAACTCTTGGTACTCCTCGGGAACCTTGTTGGCGGTGTTGGGGAAGATCTTGTTGGACATCGCGCTGATGCAGCTGCGCATCGTCACCTTCCGAGTGACGTCGGCTTCCAGCGGGGCCCCCCCGTCGTCTGCGGCCGCCCAGATGTCGTAGTAAAGGTAGAGGTCGTCGTCGGGATTGGATCCTCCGGTGACCGAGTCCCCGTTCTCGTCCAGGTTGGGGTAGCTGATCAGCCAGTAGACCGGGATATAGTCCCCGGCGGGAATGGTGCCGAGGTACCTGGTGGCGTCGGCGGTCCCCAGGGTTCCCCCTTCGTGGGTGAGGGCGAACTCCCCGCCGGGAAGCGGTCCGACCAGGTCAGGGTGGGAACGGGAGGGATAGACACCCGGGGTACCGGCGGAGTAATTCCCGACGTAAGCCGTAACGTCGGTCAGATCGGTGGCACCGTCGTTCCAGATCCTGGCCTCAATGTAAGCCGCCCGGGGGGCGTAGGTGGAGGGCGACTCGACATTGGAGTCGACGATGAAATTGTAGGCGGTCAGAACCTCGATCCGCAACCCGGCGTCCGGGTTGCCACCCTGGACCGGACCGGCCGGGAGCAACCCCAGGAGCATTACGGCCGAGATAACCGCGAACAATTTGTTTTCCAGTTTGAACATTAGATCCTTAGACTGCTAATTTCGGATACCCGCTCACCTTCCATGCGGAAAATTGAACGATTTTTTTCTTCAGAACTCTTCTCCCAAAACGGATGATCCATTGCTTTTGATCGGACAATTTCTTCTTGACCACATTATCAGCAATTACCATGCCAGCTTTTAAAATCCTCCTGCTTTACTCCCATTTATCCGGCGAATATCCCCTCCTATCACGAAAATTTCTGGCTTCGAAACTCAAAGCACTGTCTGCGCACGGCAGTCTGTTCCTAACTGGAGGAGAAAGTGTTTGCTGATAGAGAAAAACCCGGCATATATTGCCTACTTGGGCGATAAGTAGGCAATATATGCCGGGTTGCGAGACCACGGGAGGCAAGGGCAGGATCAAACAGGACAGGGAACCCGAGCTGGGTCGGGCCCGGTAATTCGTTGGGAAAACGGGACTTAGCGCAGGGGAGTGTAGCCGGGTCCGCCCCAGTAAGCCCGGGTCTGGCCCCGGATCGCCCACAGACCGCTGGTGGGACGGTAGATCGAGATCGCGCTCGTTCCTCCACCGGAATAATCCGCCGGCTGGGGGAAATCTCCCGCGGTGCCGAAGTAAGCCCGAGTCAGGCCGGCGACCGCCCAGAATCCGCCCGCGGAACGGTAGATCCCGAAGTCGGCGGATCCGTCGCCGTTATAATCGGCGGGAGCCGGGAAGTCGCCCGGGCGGCCGTAGTAACGGCGGGTCAACCCCCGGGCCGCCCAGAGTCCGGAGGCGGAACGGAAGACGGCCGGCACGGCGGTCCCCTCGCCGGAGTATCGCCCGGGGACCGGGAGGTCGCCGGTCCGGCCGTAATAGAACCGGGTCACCCCCCGGATCGCCCACAACCCGGTGGACGGCCGGAAGATCCCCAGGTCGGTCAGGCCGTCGCCGGTGTAATCCGAGGGAACCGGAAGATCTCCGTGGCGGCCGAAATACCACCGGCTGACCCCGCGGACCGACCAGAGACCGGTGGCGGGGCGGTAGACCCCCAGGGCGGTAGTCCCGTCGCCCCGATAATCCCCGGGGACGGGGAGATCTCCCGCGCGGCCGAAGTACTCCACCAGCGGGCTCGAACCCGAACTCAAATCGATCGACCAGCGGCCCCGGCTGGAGTCGAAAACCGCCCGGTCGGCGGTGCCGTCCCCGTCGTAGTCATTCCCTCCCAGGACCAGCCAGGAAGGAACCGGAACCGGGGTGGGGCTGCGGGGAGGATCCGGGGTGGGAGCGTAGGTGGGGGCCGCGGTGGGCTCGGCGGTCGGTTCCGGCGAAGGGGTGGCGCTCGGGGTGGCGGTAGGAACCGGAGTCAGGGAAGGTGTCGGGGTGGGTGAGGTCGGCGGTCCCTGCTCCCAGACATAGACGTTGCCGTCGGTCGCAGCACCGTAAATGTACGTCTCATCGGCGGCGACCGAGTTCATCCAGTCGGCCGGCCCGAGCAGATCAGCGATGAAGAAGAGGGCGGCCCGGTTCCAGACCCGGACAGTGTCGTCGTCGTTGGCCCCGAAGAGAAACCTCTCCCGGCTGTAGACCGAGGCCATCCAGTCGCCGGGTCCGTCCAGGTAAGAGAAGAATCCGAACCCCGGCCGGCTCCAGAGGTAAACCCGTCCGTCCTTGTTCGCCCCGTAGAGGTGCTCGCCGTCGGCGAAGACACCCAAAAATCCTTCTTCCCCCTCCAGACGGTGGAGGAGGGAGAAGGTGGATCGGGACCAGACATAGAGATAGCCGTCCTCCCCGGCCCCGTAAATGTAATCCCCATCGGCATAGACGGCGTTGAGCACATCGGCACAATCATCAAGCGCCCGGTTGAAAGAGAGGACAGCCCGGTTCCAGATGTAGAGGGCCGAGTCGCCGCTGGCCGCGTAAACGAAATCGCCGTCGGCGAAAACCGAATAGATCGGCCCCCCGGCCGGATCGAGGACCGTCTGCAGTGAGAAAGAGACACGGTCCAGCAGATAGACCAGGCCGTTGGATGATCCGGCCAGAAGCGAACCACTGGAGACCGAGACCGAGTTGAGATAGGTGTCGGCAAGAGGGAGCTCCGTCTGGAGGGAGAAGTCGGATTTCGCCCAGGCATAGAGGGTACCGTCACCCCCGGCACCGTAGATCCGGTTCTCGTCCGCGGCCACCGAGTTGATGCTTAAGGGGGCGTCGGCCAGCACCGCCCTCAGATCAAAGGGAGCGGCGGTCAGGGAGGGCGCCGTGATGATCAGGGCCGGAGCCAGGATGACGAACATTCTGAACATAATTAGTTTGCCCGGGAAAACACCCCTGATATTATCGCCGGGAATATTTGCGGTTCGCTTGAACCTGTTCTTGGTAATATAGCTTCAGGCGAACCCACTGTCAAGTTCAAGCCACCAGCCTCGGGCCAGCGATTACCTGAGGCGCCGGCGCGTCTCCGCCAGCGCCTGAAAGATGGGGGGGTGATCGGGACGGAGTTCTTGGGCCCGCTCCAGGTAAGACAGGGCGGCGCGGGGATCCCCTTCATTGAGCAGGAGCAGCCCCAGATTGTAGTGGGCGGCGGGATCCCGGGGGTCGATATCCAGGGCGGTCCGGAAATGGCCGCGGGCCTGCTCGACCTTACCAATCGAGTAGAGGGCTATCCCCAGGTTGTTGTGAACCTCCACCGCGGCGGGGTTGATCTCCAGGGTCCGGCGGTAATACGCGATCGCCGTCTCCGTCTCCCCCTTCCCGGCCAGAAGGTTGGCCAGATTGTAATTGGCCGCCTGGTAATGGGGAGAGACGGCGATCGCCCGGCGATAGAGTCTCTCCGCCCGGGATGGATCTCCGGCCTTGAGGACGATATTTCCCAGGCTGTTATAAGCCCGGGGATTATGCGGCCGGAGCTCGAGCACTTTCTCCCACATCCCCTCCGCCGTATGATAATCCCGATTGCGCATCACGGTCAGACCGCCGAGCAGGATTACGACGAGCAGGACGAAGAAGCCCCCCCAGAAATTTCGGAACCCGGGTGAGCGGGGCCCAAGCCGCCGGAGCAACTCGAAGCCCCCCGCGACCCCGAGGATGGCGAGGGCGGCCAGGGGCAGGTACATCCGGTGCTCGAAGGCAAGGTCTTCCAGCGGGAGGACGGACGAGGTGGGAGCAAGGATGAGGAAGAACCAGAGTCCGGCAAAACCGAGCGGGGGAAATTTTCGCCAGGCGAAGACGATGAGAACCAGCAGACCGAGGATGAGCAACATCCCGGCCCAGATCTCCCCCGCACCCCTGGCCGGCAACCAGTGATAGTCGAGGCAGAGCGGGTGGGGAAGCAAGGCCAGGCGGAGGTAATGAGCGATCACCCCGAACTGGCTCAGACCGTATTCCAGGGGATGATGAGTCTTGATATCCTCGTAGGAGGTGGTCAGGAGCAAGGCCGCCTGGACGGTCAGGGTGAGAAAAAGGCCAAGGTAATACCAGTGGCGTCTCCTCCAGAGTTGCCTCCAGCCGGAGGCGACAAAGACCCGATCATAAAAGAGGACTAACGGGGGTGCGGTGACCATCACTGCCTTAGACCCCATCCCCAGCCCGCAGCTAATGACGGAAAGGACGAACCAGAAACGGGGCCGGGGAGAGGCCGACGACCGGATGAAGGCATAGAGCGTCCCCAGGAAGAAGAACCCCATCAGGGACTCGCAGCGCTGGGTCAGGTAGGTGACGGCCTGGGTCTGGAGCGGGTGCACCGCCCAGATGAGGGTGGCAGCAAGAGCCAGGGCGTCGCCGGCTCGGCGGTAGCGCTCGGGAAAACGGGGGGAAGAAAAGGTGCGCCGGAGAATGCCGAAGAGCAGCAGTGCCGACGCCAGGTGGATCAGCAGGTTGCCGGCGTGGAAGGAGCCCGGGGAAGGCCCGGTCAAGACCCGGTTCAGGGAGAAGGAAAAGCTGACCACCGGCCGGTCGCGCAGCGGGCTGTCCGGCGGGGCGGCCAACGCGGCCCGGGGCGGCCAGATCCGGGAGAGATGGGGGTTGCGGACGATCGCCGCCTCGTCATCGAAGACGAAATCGCCGGAGAAACTATTCAGGTAAACCAGAACGACCGCCGCCGTAATCAGCAGGGCGGGATAGAAAAATAGTTTCCTCATTTGCCCCCCTCCACCATCCGCAAGGCCCGGCGGGCCGGGTCATAGTCCGGGCTTAACTCCAGGGTCTTCTCCAGGTCGCGTCTCGCCTCCCCCGGCCGGCCGAGCCTGATCAGAACTATCCCCCGGTTGAAATATCCGGCCGGGTCGCCGGGGTCGCTGGCGATCGCGGCCTCGAACTGCTTCAGAGCCGAATCCAGTTCCCCCCGCGCGGCCAGCTGAGCTCCCAGGTTATTGTGAGTATCACGATGGCCGGGCTCCCGCCGGAGGACCTCCCGGTACTCGGCGATCCCCTCCTCGATCCGACCCTCCGCGATCAGGGCATTGGCCAGGTTATAGCGGGCCACCACCGAATGCGGGTTAACCTTCAGTGCCGCCCGGTACTCCTGAAGGGCGGCGTGGGTATCGCCCCCTTCCAGGAGCAGATTGCCCAGTCCCAACCGGGCCGAGGGGCTATCCGGGCGTGCGCGGAGAATATCCAGGTAAACCCCGATCGCCTCCGCCGTCTTCCCTTCTCCGGCCAGAGCCCGGGCCAGGTCGACGGCGATAGCGGAATGCTCCGGGCCGGTGGAGAGAGCCCGGCGATAAAGGGAGAAGGCTTCTTCCGGCTTCCCCTCCTCCAGGAGAAGGTCGGCCAGGTTCTTCAAGGCGGGAAGAGAAGCGGGCTCCAGCTGGAGCGCCCGGTGGTATGATTCCGCCGCCAGAGCGAACTTTCCAGCTTTCTGGAGGGCAACCCCGCGATTGACATAAGCCGAGGCGTATCCAGATTCCAAGGCGATCGCTCGATCGAATTCCAAAACTGCTTCCTCCCATTGCCCCGCCTCCAACCGGGCCAGACCTCGGTCGTAGTGCCACTTCTCCAAGGAGGGCTGAAAACCGGTGGGGTTAAGCGAGCAGAGAAGGTAAAGCGCCGTCCCGGCGCCGACGACACCCAGGGCGGGGAGCCAGCGCCGGGCCGCAAAGAGAGCGCCTGCCTTCCGGACCGCCGACGCCGACAGGATGATCAGATAAGGAATCACCGGAACCCGGTAGCGGGCACCGGCGGCAAAGGGTAGCATCGAGAGAAAATACACCAAAGCCAGGAGCACGATCAGAGCGGCCCCCCTCCTCTCCCCCGACCCGCGATTGGCCGCGGGAAATCCGAGGATCATTATCCCGCCCAGGAGCGCCAGGGCCAGAATCAGCGGAAAGTTGCCGGGCAGGAGGCGCAGCAAGGGGGAGTTAATTCGAGCGTAATAAACTTCTCTCAAATTCCGAATCTCCCTCGGACCCCAGAAGAGAAGCGCCTTGCGGCCGGTCAGCCGGAGGAATTGCCCCGGAGATTCGAGGGCGTATCTCAGGGCCCGACGGGTGAGGTAATTCGAGGCCTCTCCGTGACCGAGGGGACGACCCTGGGCGATTTCCAGCTTCCGGACGATCCGGGGCCAGTCAAAAGGACTGCCGATATTGCCGATTCCGGGGATGAAATGGGTAGTCCCGTCGCTCAACTCGTTGTTAGCCACCCCGAAACTGATCCCGGCGTTGGTCGCAATCGGGATTATCTCTCCGGAGACCGCGTAATTCCGGATGGTCACCGGAAGAACCACTATGGCCGCCCCGAAAAGGAGACCCCCAGCCGCCGTCCCCAGCCGCCGGGATTCCGAAACGCGGCGGACCGGCCAGGCAGCCCAGAGGGCGGCCGGGGGGATGAACAGCAAGGCGTTGGGGCGGAAGAGCGAGAGCAGACCAAGCGCCAATCCTGCCGGCAGGTAAGTGGTAAAACTCCGGGGGGTGGCGGCGCAAACCAGGAGACAGGTGAAGAGGAGGATAAGAAAGACCGAACCGGCCACCCCAACCAGCTCTCCTTCATAGTAGATGAAGATCCAATAAACCGCCGTCCCCAGGGCCGCCAGTAATCCGGTCCGGCGATCGAAGAAACGCCGGGCCAGCCATCCCACCATCCAGACCGATCCCAGTCCCAGGGCGAACTGGAAGAGCCGGGGACAGACCGGACCGTCACCGCAAAGCTTGAAGATCAGGGCGAGGAAGAAAGCGTAGCCGGGCGGACGGTAATAGGGGAAGCGGTAGAGCTGAGGGTCCTCCCTTCCCTCGAAATCAGTCCAGTCCCCCTCGGCCAGACCCCGGGCCCAGTAGATATGGTAGGCCGCGTCCAGGCCGGGATGAGAGAACTCCGGAGTACCCTTGATTTCGGCCAAGAAAATCAGCCGCAAGATCAGGGCGACAGCCAGGGGGATGGTGCAGCTCAACCATTTTATCCGCATATTATCCCCGGATCTTGCTCTCCACCCATCCCTGTCCGTCAGGAGATATCCCCCGGTATATGGTTTGCTGAAGACACCTCCGCCGGATAGGACCGGAGGAGGGCGTAAACCCGCACCCGGATGATGTCGACCAGCATCAGCAGGGAATCGCGCGCTGGGCTGATCGAACTGCCGGGGGCGTTCCGCCATCTGACCGGTACCTCCCGGACCGCCAGTCCGAGACGGCGGGCCAGAAAAAGAATTTCAACATCGAAACTGAACCCGTCGATCCGGCAGCGGGGGAAGATCCCGTCCGCCGCGCGCCGGGAAAAGCATTTGAACCCGCACTGGGTATCGGCGATATCCGGGACCGCCAGGATCCGGACCAGCCGGTTGAATACCCGCCCCATCAGTTCCCGGTAAAACGGCTGCCGGACCAGGATATTCGAATCTTTCAGCGAACGGGAACCGATCACGATCTCGTAACCCTGCCGAAAAAAAGGAAGGAACTTTTCCACTTCCTCAATCGGGGTAGAGAGATCGGCGTCAGAGAAGAGGATGCGCTCACCCCGGGCCCGGGCCGCTCCTTCCCGGACCGTATAGCCCTTGCCCCGGTTCTCCTTCCGGTCGACGACCTCGAGCGGGAAACCCTCCGGTCGCCAGCTTTGGGCGACGGCGGCCGTCGAGTCCCGGCTGCCGTCGCTGACCACGATCACCTCGTAGGGATAGGACTGTCCCCGGAGGTATTCCGCGATCCGATCCAGAGTAGCCGGCAAGCGCGATTCCTCGTTGTAGGCCGGGATGACCACGGAAAGGAAAGGCGCTTGTCCCGCCTTCGGTAAAGACTCCGCCATTAACTTCCTCCCCAATAATTTGCCGGGCGACGGCAGGGAAATTAAATCACATAGATTCCCGGGACCGCTTTTTCAGCTTTTTCAGCTTCCCTCTGATCATCCGGGAAGCGATGAATCCGGCCCGGTCACAGATCAAAACCCCCTCCAGGTGATCGTATTCATGCTGGATGATCCGGGCCAGCAGGCCCTCCGCCTCCATTCTCCGAACCTCCTCTTTCTCGTCGAGGTACTCCACCAGCAGCGACTCCGCCCGGGGTATCTCCACAAAGACTTCGGGGAAACTGAGGCAGCCTTCCTCTCCGGCCACCCTCCCTGTCCGCTCCAGGATTACGGGGTTGAGAAATATTTTCAGTCCTTTCCCCTCGTCGGCCAGGAAGAGCCGGGTCGCCACCCCGACCTGGTTGGCGGCCAGTCCCAGGCCCTGATGATAGTAGAGGCTCTCCGTCATCCGGCGGATCAGGTCCAGAACCCCGTCATCGATCCCTTCAACCGGACGGGCTTTCTCCCGCAGGACCGGGGTCCCGTAAATCTTGATCGGCATAATGGTCATAATCCTTCCCTGGGGTTTGCTCTTTATCCGGGGATGCGGGCCCCGGTGTTAGTTGCGGTGGGGTAGACCCGATCCCGGTCGATTTATTTTATTCTACCGCCTCTCCCGGGGAGTTGCCACCGGATATTCACCCCTGCCGCCGGCTGACCAGTCGACTACCGCCGAGCCACGGCCGGGATGCAAGGGGTTTTTCAGGGCCGCGACCATATAATTCTTGGCGGATATGACCGCTTCCCGGGGCGGAAAACCCCGGGCGAGAAACGCGGTGATCGCCGCCGACAGGGTACAGCCGGTTCCGTGGAGATTCTCCCCGGTCAGGCGGGGAGAGGGGAGGAAGAACATCTCCCGACCGTCGAAGAGAAGATCGTCGGCATCCCGGCGCCGGTGGCCGCCCTTGACCACCACGTAGCGGGGCCCCAGAGCGCGGATCGCCCGGGCCGCCCGGCGCATCGACCTCCGGTCGGTGACTGGGAACCCGGCCAGGAGGCCGGCTTCATCAAGATTGGGGGTGACAATCAGCGCCGCCGGAAGCAGGAGGTTTATAAGTTTCTCCTCCGCCCCGGAACGCAGCAACCGGTCCCCGGAGGTGGCCGCCATCACCGGATCGACGACCAGCCGGGTTATGTCATGCTCGGCCACCTTCCGGACCACAGTCTCGATGATTCCCGCTCCCCCCAGCATCCCGGTCTTGACCGCTGACGGAGCGATATCTTCCATCACCGCGTCGATCTGGGCTCCGAGCAGCCGGGGGGATATCAGGGAGAACTCTCTCACCCCCCGGGTATCCTGGGCGGTGACCGCTGTCAGGGCGGTGGCTCCGAAAACCCCCAAGGAGAGGAAGGTCTTGAGGTCGGCCTGAATCCCCGCCCCGCCCCCGGAGTCGGAGCCGGCGATGGTCAGGGCCCGAGGCAATCCTGAACTATCGATGGTCACCTTCTTCTTCATACACGAGAAAACGTGAGACAGCGGGACGCGGGAAGGTCAGAAACGGGGCGACCAGCCCATTTTATCCTTTCAGCCGGGCAAAACATCCCGGCGAGCGGGCCGGGTCAGAAGCTCAAGCCGGTAAAGGCGTGCAGTTCCACCATCTCGAAATAGAGCTTCTTGTCGTACTTCTCCCGCAACTCTTCGATCTCCTCCGGTTCCTTATCGGTGGCGGTGGCGTCACCGTCCAGCTTGAGATAAGTGTAGGAAACCCCGAAGAAGAGATCGGCCTTCTCTGAAAGGGGAAATTCCAGCCGGGCCCGGCCGGAAAAACTGTCGTAATCAAGGTCGAGACGCTTCTCGTGCCGGATGGAGATCGGGATGTAGTCCGTGGACCCGTCGTAACGAAAGAGGGAATAACAGGCCCGCGCCGTCAACCGCAGGCCGTCGGGAGGCCCGATCCGCACCTCTCCGCCCAGTCCGACGGCCGGAACCCCCGCTCCCGTCCAGCCGTCGCTACGCCCCCCGACCACATACTCCCGGGGCGGATTCTCGTAGGATACCGTCCCCCTCGGGGGCCCGGCGTCGATATCGTAGCTGCCGAAAACACCAACCACCCCGAGATAGAGGAATGGAAGAAATTCAAAATCCGGCAGGGGGGCGATGGTCGCCGGAGTGACTAAAAGGCTCAGTTCGCAGAATGCCGTCTTCAGATCGGCCGAGAACGCTTGCCCCTCCGGGATCATTAGATATTCATACTCTTCTCCCCGGTACTCGATCTTATCGTCGATCCCGATGTAATAGTCCTGAATCGCAGTGGCCTCGGCCGAGGGGTTGTAATAAAAACCGCCGAAACCAAGCGTGAGATATTTCCATCTCTTCTCGATCCGCCCGCCAAAGGTGGTCTGCTTTCCGTCCAGCCCCAGATCGTCGAGGCTATAGCTTTCCCCGGGCGTATCCTGCCCGATCTGCTCATAGTAGGGGCGGATCGTCTCCTCTACCGATCCCTCAATCCGGGTTACCCGGCCGACTGTGATCTCCACATCAAAGGTCCCGCGGTCATCCTCCACCCTCCCCCATTGCGTCGAATCGGACGCCCATAGGGGAAAGGAGGCAAGCATCAGAAACAGGCACAGCAGTTGGACGGACACACGGCGAAAACAAAACAGGGCTTTTATCATCTTGAATTCCGGGGGTTCGCTCCCTCGGCGTGATCGGTGATCGCCGAATCCGCACGCGCCGGGGGCGGGGGGGAGTAGGTTTGCAGGCTGATCTCTCCTTTTTCCATCAGCGCGAAAGTGTATCGACGGATCCAGTTGCCGGTATTGCAGTACCTCCCGCCGGGCAGATCGCTCAATTCCGGAACGTGGGTATGGCCGGCGACCACGATCTCGTTACCCCGGGACAGCTGCTGGCCCGCCGCCTGACGGTAGTCCGCCAGGATCTCCGGGGAAGGATCGGTGATCAGGCAGTTCCGGCTCAGCCGAGAAAAGAACTCGCCGAGGGCAACGCCAATATCGGGATGAAGAGTCCGGTAGAAAGCCTGGAGAACCCGATTTCGCAAAATCCGGCGAAGAACCTGGTTGGCCCGATCACTGTCGCGAAGTTCATCGCCGTGAGTAACGTAGATCCGTCTTCCCTGGACGAGCCCTTGATACCCCGCCCGATGGACCTTGATTCCGATCGTCCGCTCGATAAAGGGACCAATGGCAAAGTCGTGGTTGCCTAGACAGTAGTGGATTTCGGTACCCGAACGGACAAGGTCGTAGAGAGCGGATAACACCGGGAAATAATCGGGCCGAATCGCCCGGCGGTACTCGATCCAGAAGTCGAAAAGATCTCCCACGATGAACAGCTGGCCGGCCCGCGGGGTGATCCCGGCCAGAAAGTTCAGCAGGGCGGCTTCTCTCCCCTCTCCCCCGGCAATTCGCAGGCCGAGGTGGGCGTCGGAAATAAAATAGGCGGCGGCTTTCATGGTGATTAAAAATAGAGGATGACCGCGAGTAAGACAAGGTCAATTATTTCCGCCCAATAGCCGGCCCGGACATGTTAGTTCTCCCCGCCCTTTGTCTGGTTCAGGATGGCTTGGAGACAAATAGTGCTTGCATTTAACGGATTAATCTATATGGTGGCGGACTTTTCGCGTGGGGAATGGGTAGTAGTAATCAGTAATCAGTAATCAGTAATCAGTAATCAGTAATCAGTAATCAGTAATTAGTAATTAGTGAGCAGTAATCAGTGAGTAGTAATCAGTGAGCAGTGAGCAGTAATAGGGAATAGAGAATAGGTAATTATGAGTGATATTTTTCCAATCGGCAATATCCGCAATATCGGCCTGACCGCCCATATCGACGCCGGCAAGACTACCGTCACCGAGCGGATTTTATTTTACACGGGCAAGAGCCACAAGATCGGAGAGGTTCACGACGGGAAAGCCGCCATGGACTGGATGATTCAGGAACAGGAACGGGGAATTACCATCACCTCCGCCGCCACCACCACCTACTGGAAGGGGCATCGAATCAACATCATCGACACCCCCGGACACGTCGACTTCACGGCGGAGGTGGAGAGATCGCTCCGGGTCCTGGACGGCACCATCGCTCTCTTCTGCGCCGTGGGCGGGGTCCAGCCCCAATCCGAGACGGTCTGGCGCCAGGCGGAAAAATACTCGGTACCCCGGCTGGCGTTTATCAACAAGATGGACCGGGCAGGGGCTGATTTTGCGGGTGTGATCTCCGAAATCCGGCAGGAATTGGGGGCCAATGCGGTTCCGATCGCCATCCCGATCGGGGCGGAGGCGGATTTTAAGGGAATCATCGACCTGGTGGAGATGAGGGCGATCTATTATCAGGAAAACGGCGGATTGGCCCTTCCTCGGGAAGACGAAATCCCCACCGATATGCAAGGGCAGGCCGAAGAGGCCCGGGCGCTTTTGATCGAAAAGATCAGCGAAGAGGACGAGAGTCTGATGGAGAAATTTGTCAACGGCGAAACTCCTCAGAAAGCTGAAATCGTTCGCGCCCTGCGCAATACCACAATTGCCGGAAAGGTAATACCCGTCCTTTGCGGGGCGGCCTTCAAAAACAAGGGGATCCGCTTCCTCCTCGACTCCATCGTCAACTACCTCCCTTCCCCAGCCGATCTTCCCCCGGTCATCGGGACCCTGGACGAGGAAGACAGCGAGATCATCCGTCATCCGAAAGACGACGCCCCTCTGGCGGCCCTCGCCTTCAAGATCACCGCCGACAAACATATGGGGAAGCTGCTCTATCTGCGGGTTTACTCCGGGATACTCCGGGCGGGGGAGAGCTACCACAACTCCACCCGGGGCATAGATCAGCGGGTGGGAAGGCTCTTCGAGATGCACGCCAACAAGCAAATTGCGGTGGAGGAACTCCGGGCCGGTGGCGTGGGAGCGGTGGTCGGGATGAGCGAAACCCGGACCGGAGATACCATCTGCAGCAAAAACCACCCGATCGTTCTGGAGTCAATCGAATTTCCCATCCCGGTTATCGGGGTCGCGGTCAAACCGGAGAGCACTGTCGACCGGGACCGCCTCTCCAAAGCCCTCTCCCGCCTCTCGGACGAAGACCCCACCTTCGTCATCCGGACCGACCAGGAGACCGACGAGGTGGTCATTTCCGGGATGGGGGAACTCCACCTGGACGTTATTCTCGATCGGCTCCGCCGGGAATTCGACGTCAATGTGGAATCCGGCGCTCCTCAAGTCGCTTACCGGGAAACAATCCTGGGGTCGTGCGAACACGTCCACAAGCATGTCAAGCAGACCGGGGGACACGGCCAGTATGCCCATATCGAATTCCGGATCGAGCCGAACCGCTCGGGCGCCGGGTTCCAGTTTGAAAACGAGGTTCGAGGAGGCCGGGTTCCCCGGGAGTATATCCCGGCGGTTGAGCGGGGAGTCCTGGATGCAATGGCCAAGGGACCCTACAGCGGATTCCCGATGATCGATGTCAAATTTTTCCTGGTGGACGGCTCCGCCCACGAGGTCGACTCATCGGAGCAGGCCTTCCGGACCTGTGCCGCCGCCGGTTTCCGGGACGCCTGTCGGAAGGCGGGGTTACGTTTGCTGGAACCGGTGATGAATATTGAGATCACCGCACCGGACGAGTATCTGGGAGCGGTCACCGGTTCCCTCGGTGCCAAACGGGGCAGGATCGTTCGGATGGAAACCAAGGGAAAGACGGCGGTGATCTCCGGGATGGTCCCCCTCTCTCAGATGTTCGGATACTCCACCGAACTACGGACCATCACCAGCGGCAAGGCCGACTTCTCAATGCACTTCGAGCACTACGAGGCGGTACCCTACACCCTGGCCGAGGAAATCGTCGCTGCCCGCCGGGAGAGCTGAAAAAATCATTCACCGCAAAGACGCAAAGAACGCAAAGGGCCGCCAAGGCCGGGAATACCTGGGTTGAAAATCAGGGGGCCGGGATCGAAGATCCCGAGCCCCCCGCGAAGAGAATCCGAGCTCGGAAAACTATCTTTTCCGATCTGGATTATCTTAGCGGGGGAGCGAGAGTAGCTCGCTCCCCCTGATTTTCAACCCAGGTATTCGCCCGCTGCTCTGTGCTCTCTGTGTCCTCTGTGGTTTAAATCCTTCGGATCTTTGCGTTCTTTGCGGTTCAGAAATATGGGGGGGGCGGGGTTAGTTGCTCAGGCGGAGGGGGGCCTGGGAGAAGGCCTTGATCCAGAAGGTGAGGAGGAAGGAGTAATCGTCCTCATCCTCCTGCCGCTCGTACTCGAGGGACGCGCTCCAGCAGTGGAAATCCCGGAAGATCTTGAATGATTCCTCCTCGAACCCCCCTCTCAGGGTATCGTAACGACTGTAGACCTGGAAGGCCCAGACCGGGTTGATCCGGAGGTAGACCTCCGCGGAGAGCTGGTTCCGGTCCCTTCCGTAACGGTAATTGTGGGAGAAAGTTACCCACCAATCATCTTCCGGCCTGATCCAGAGGTCCAGGGTATCGTTCAGGAATCGGTTGTCGTAGCTGTTGTAGGCGAGATCGAGGTTGAGACCGATCCAGGAATAGGGCTGGATCGTCAGCCGGCCATCAAAATCGCCGATCAGCTGGCCTTGGTTATCCTTATCCGGACGGGTATAGAGGGGAGTGGCGATAATCAAATCGACCAGGGTCCAGCTGCTCTTGGAAGCCGCCTCCTCTTTGGCCAGCCCCTCCTCGATTCCTTCGATTTCGTCATCTTGATCGCCACCTCGGTCACCTTCTCCCCTCTTGGTCTGCAGTCGATTGCGCAGTTTGAGGAGGAAGTAGTTCGTTCGCCCTATCCTATCGATACTGTCGAACTGGTAGATTTCGTCGGTGGGGACGGTGGGGTTGTCGGTGAAGATATAGTTGACCGAGGGAGTGATGACGTGGCGGAGTTGGTCGATCTCCAGCCACTGGGATTGAACAGGAAAGAGCCCATAGATATCGGTGGTTACCTCGAGGCCAGCGGAGAAAGTCCGCCGCCAGAGGTCCCGCTCCTCGGAAGGTTCCGGGGTGGGGATGGGAGACGGAGCCGTCGGATCGTCGGCGGAGCCATTATCCGAATCGGGGGCGGACTCGCTCGGACGGGCGGGCCCGCGGGAATAAAAGTCATAGCGGAGGGAGGTGGAGGGGAGGATGTTCAACCAACCGAAAAACTTCCGAGAGTAGCTCAATCGGTGATAGGTATCAAACCGGCCGGATTCATAGAGGGAAGATGACCGTTCGGGTCTCTTCTTGGTCAGGTAGGAATATGAGTTCTCCCCCTGGTAGTAGAAATCACTCTCGCTGATCTGGAATTCCTGAATCTGGAGTTTCGCCTCCGGCAGCCTCTCGGTCAACCATTCGAAGTCATTTACCCGGGGCTGTACCTCCAGGCTGAGGAAGATATCCTTCCACCTCCGGCTGAGGTAGGCGTAGGATTTCGGCTGAGCGTCGGCGTCGTACTCCTGGCGAAAGAAGTCCTTGCGGATCGTGGAATCGCTGGCGTAACTGAGGGCGATATAACTTCCGATCTGGTAAGGCAGGGGCTGGCGGTATCGGAACTCGGCCAGGTACCTTTCCTTCTCAAGGGTCTCTTCGGCCTCGTTCTCATATTCCTCGTCCTTTAGGTAATAGGTCTGCCACTCCCCCACCCCCGCCCGCCCCGGATAGAAGTTACCGTCGAGTCCGTAGGCCCAACCCCGGCGCTGGCGGTAGTCAAGATGGAAGGTGGTACTGAGCCCGGGGACGCACCAATGATAGCCGGAGAGAAAGAAGAAACCCCACTTACCCCGGTAGCCGGGGTAGAGGAAAAAACCGCGGCAGTCGCTCTTGAGAGAACGGCGGAACCAGGGCAGCCAGAGAATGGGGACATCGCCGAGGTAAAAGGTCACGTTGCGGGCCACCAGATGGTCCTCGGGATAGATCACCAGTTCCGCCGCCTCCAGTCGGTAGTGTGGCTCATCCTCGTCGCAGGTGCTGGCGGCACCCCCGTAAAACATCATCTTCTGATTTCCTTCCGTTTCCAGGGTCTCGGACCAGCCATACCAGGGTTCATAAAATCCGCTCCCGGGGGCCAGGATCCCCTCTTCGGTGAGAAAATCGTACCTGATCTTGTCGCTGTGAATCACGTTATCCCCCCGGGTCAGGGTCACGTTCCCGGAGGCGTAGGCTTCTTTTCTCTCCACGTAGACGGTGGCCTGGTCGGCGGTCAGGAGGACATCCTTGTATCCAATCCGGACGTTTCCCTCGGCAGTGATAACCTTTCCCCCGTCCCGGTAGCGGAGCCGGTCCCCTCGGCAGACGATGGCCGCCGGCTTCGGCGAGGGAGACGGAACGGCCAACCGTTTCGGCACGGTGGAAGCCGGGGTGGGACTCGATTCCACGGAGGCCTCCGACCAGGATCGGGAGACGGGATCCGGGGCGCCGGGCCATAAATACTCCATCTGGGAGGCGGGGGTCGGATCCGGGCAGGTGGGACAGTCCCGGGCGCCGACGGGACCAGGGATCGTGATCCATCCTCCCAGCAAAGCCGCCAGCAGAACCAGGGAGGGAACTATCCTGCTTCCGGATAGATTCATACCGGGGATGCCTCCTGGTAATTAAACCAATCTATGAAGGCGTCCAGTCCTCGGGAGAGCGAGGTGGCCGGGCGGTAACCAAGCATCCGCCGGGCCTTGGAGACATCGGCCAGGGTAGCGACCACATCGCCGGGCTGAAAGGGATAATGCTTAAGAACCGGACGGCGTCCCAGTTTCTCCCCCAGAAGGGTAATCAGCCCCAGCAAGGATATGGAATGGCCGCCACCCAGGTTAAAAACCTCGAAATCCAGATCGGCCTCCAGGGCGGACCGGATTCCGGAGATGATATCGTCAATATAGGTGTAATCCCGCCGGGAAGAACCGTCGCCGTAAACTGGGATCTCCTCTCCGGAGATAATCCGACGACTGAAAAGATGAATGGCCATATCCGGGCGCTGGCGGGGACCGAAGACGGTGAAGAATCTCAGGGCGGCGATCCGGATCCCGTACTGCCGGTGAAAGACCCGGCAGACGTGTTCTCCGGTCAGCTTGGTCAGGCCGTAGGGTGAAACCGGCTCCAGGTCCGGCTCATCCTCCCTCAGAGGCATCCGGGGGCAGTCCCCGTAGACCGAGGAAGACGAGGCAAAGATGAATTTTCCCGTCCCCGCCTTCCGGGCCGCTTCCAGGAGAACCAGGGTCCCGCCCACGTTGACATCCTGGTAAAGAAGCGGTCGGGCAAGGGACGGGCGGACTCCGGCGCGCGCGGCCAAGTGAATTACGGCCGAGAACCGATAACGAGCGAAGAGATCTTCCATCGTCTCCCGATCGCGGATATCGGCCTCCACCACCTCGAGGTGGGGATGATTGATAATTCCCTGCAGGTTGGCCCGTTTGCGGGCCGGAGCGTAATAGTCGTTGAAATCGTCGACTATAACGATCCGATGGCCCGATTCCAAAAGGGCCGGGGTCAGGTGGGAGCCGATGAACCCGGCCCCGCCGGTCAGCATAATCATTTTCTTAACCTGGTTGATGCTTTAAATTTCACACCGGGGGAAGAGGGGGCGCCCCTTTTTAACCGGACGTCTCCACCGGTACCCTCCCCAGCGCGGAGGATAGGCAAATTCGCCATCCCCACCAGTATCGACTCCCAGCGCTTCCAGTCCCTCTCTCGCCTTTTCCGGCATCACCGGCAGCAGATGGAGGAGAATTATCCGAACCGCCTCGGCACAGTTTCCGAGAATCTCCGCCAGCCGGGGTGAGGAGGGGTTTTCCCGGGCCAGAGCGTAAGGTTTATTGACCTCGATATACCGGTTGACCGCAGTCTCCAACTCGACGACGGCTCCGAGATAGGCCTGGAACTCCAGCCGGCTCATCCAGACGGACACCGATTCTATCAACTTCCGGGCGGCGGCGGCAACTTCTTCCCTGCCCGCCTCCCCGCCGGCCGGAACCGGCGGAACGTTTCCGGAGAGATACTTCTCCACCATCTTGACCGTCCGGCTGAGCAGGTTGCCGATACCATTGGCCAGTTCGGTATTGTAGATCTCCTTGAGCTGTTCACTGGAAAAATTCCCGTCATCGCCGAACCGGACAACGCGCAGGAGGAAGTAACGGAAGTAATCGGGAGATAGATCGGAACAGATCTTCTCGATATTCTCCCGGGAGATGAAATTTCCCAGGGATTTGGACATCTTCCGGCCTCGATTGAGCCACCAGCCGTGAGCAAAGACGGTAACCGGCAGGGGAAGATTGAGAGCCATCAGGAGACAGGGCCAGTAAACCGCGTGAAACCAGAGAATATCCTTCCCGATCAGATGGACGTCGGCCGGCCAGTAGGTCCGGAAGAGATTTTTCTCTCCGTCGTCCAGCGGGGGATATCCGAGGGCGGTAACGTAATTGGAAAGAGCGTCAATCCAGACATAGACGCTGTAGCGGGGATCATTGGGCATCGGGACACCCCAATTCATCAGCTTGTCCGCCTGGCGCGAGATGCACAGATCTTCCGCCCCCAGCCGAAGCTTGCTCAGCACCTCGTTCCGGCGGCTGGCGGGAAGAATGAATTCCGGGTGGGCTTCAATATGGGAGATCAACGGTTCGATCCAGCGGCTCAGGCGGAAGAAATAACTCTCCTCGCGGTGACGAACCAGGGGCCGCCCGCTGATCGGGCTGAGATAGTCGTTTTCCCGGGCGGCGTTCTCCGTCACGTACTCCTCCTGGCCCTCATCGTACCAGCCGTCGTAGGTGCCGAGATAAATTTGATCCCGGTCCACCAGCTGGCGGACCAGTTCCCGGACGCGGTTACGATGCCGGTCCTGACTGGTACGGATGAAGTCGTCGGAACTTATCTCCAGCCGCTGCCAGAGATCACGGAAGTGAACTACCACCCGCTCGGCGAGCTGGCCCGGGGTAATTCCCTCCTCTCCGGCCGCCCGGCAGATCTTGATCCCGTGCTCGTCGGTCCCGGTCAGAAAACGGACGTCTCGGCCGGCCAGCCGGTGATATCGGGCCAGAACATCGGCGGCAATGGTGGTGTAAGCGTGACCGATGTGCGGCTGGTCGTTGACGTAATAGATCGGGGTGGTGATGTAGTATTTACCGCTCATAATCAAACCCGGTCCCGGCGCCGGCACCGGAAACGCCGGCTGATCGGGCCGGGAGTCACCGTCGTCTCTGCCTGATCTCCGAGATCTTGAATTCCAGTTTCAGGTCCTCTTCCAGTTCGACCGTCACAGTCTCGGTGAGGAAATTCAGGTCGATCACCCGGCCCGAGCCTCCGGGAGTTTCCACCTCATCCCCATCCCGGGGGAACCGTTTCCCGGCCTCCCGGTAGAACTCATCTTCGTAACGCAGGCAACAGAAGAGCCGCCCGCAGACTCCGGAAATCTTCTCCGGATCGAGAGGCTGGCGCTGGTTCCGGGCCATCCGGACATTGACCGGATCAAACTTGCGGATGAAAGAACTGCAGCAGAGTTCCCGCCCGCAGATCCCGATCCCGCCCCGCATCCTCGATTCGTCCCTGACCCCGATCTGCCGCAGCTCAATCCGGGTTTTGAAAATGGCGGCCAAGTCCCGGACCAATTCCCGAAAATCAACCCTCCCCTCGGCGGTAAAGTAAAACAGCAGTCGGCTGCGATCGAAGGAATATTCCGCCGTCACCAGTTTCATCGCGATCTTTTTCTCCGCGATCTTCTGGTGGCAGGTGACAAAGGCCTGGCCGGCGGCGAGGCGGTTCTCCTCCACCACCCGGTGATCGTTCTCCGTCATCACCCGGATAACCCGCTTGGGTGGTTTCTTCTGGTCGGCCGCCGCCGCCTCATCCTTCAGGGCCATCACCTTGCCGTAATCCACCCCCCTCTCCACTTCGACGATACAGTGATCGCCGACGCGAAGATCGATACCCTCCATCCGGTAGAAAAGGTCCCGGCCGTGAGACCGTCTTTTTATTCGAGCCAGTGTCGTCATATTTGGAAAACGGGATCCGGATTGTCTATTCTCGGAAGGACTCTCTCTCACCCGGCCCGACGGCTGGGGATCCAGAAACCGAGTTCAATCAGCATATTTTCCAAAACCAGACGGCGGGACGACCGCCCGACCGCCCGAACCGCCCACCGGTGGCTTTCGGCGATCTTTCCCGGTAGCAGTCGGAGACGTTCAACGGTGAACCGCCGGGCCGAGCGGGCCACCTGGTCGGAAAGGTCCCGGTTGATCAGGGGAGCCGGCGGGCCGAGCGAGGAGTAGAGAAACAAATCACGTATCCAGATGAAGATCAATTGAAAAATCAGATCCAGCCCAGCCAGTTCGGCGGCGGCGATCCGGGCTTTATCCTGTTTCTCCAGTTCCTGGCGGCTCCTCGCGTCCAGGTCCTGATCCCGCCGGGTTACTTCTTTCTTCAAGTGTCGGCCCGCGGCCCGGCCAATCCGATCACAGATATCGAGCCAAGTCTCGGCCAGTTCGGAAACCGCCCGGGCGGAGAGTGGCGGGCCGTCGAACAGGGGGCCGATAACCTCCCGGCGGGTTTCCAAAATATCTTCGCGATGGTAGCGGAGCGCCCGGCCGGGACAGCCGGCGGAGAGAGCGTGAAGAACGGCGCACTGATCCCCGGACAGTTCGGTTCTCTCTTCGATAAACGGCTTCATCAAGGTCAGAGGCCAGGCGGCGAAGGAAACCACTTGGCAGCGGCTCCGGATGGTGGAGAGAAGCCGTCCCGGCTGGGACGTGATCAGGATCAGAACCGTTTTCGGCGGGGGTTCTTCCAGTGTTTTGAGGAAGGCGTTCTGGGCCGCCAGGTTCATCCGATCAGCCTCCTCCAGCAGGAAGATCTTCCAGTTATCGCCTCGGGCGGACTGATAAACCGAGCGGCGCATCTCCCGGATCTGGTCGACGGTGATCAACCGTGACTTACTGGAGGGAGTCAGACGGTGGAGATCGGGATACCCCCCTTGGGCGATTTCCCGACAGGCCGGGCATTCCCCGCAACCCTGGCCGGGCCGGACCGGACAGTTCAGGGCCTGGGCGAAGACCGTGGCGGCCAGGGACTTCCCCACCCCTTCGGGCCCAGTGAAGAGATATCCGCTGACCACCCGATCCTGGCTGATCGACCGCCGGAGAAGGTCAACCGCTCTCGCCTGTCCCTGGACGGTCTCCCAAAGCATCGCGAACGGCACCGGGCTACCCCCGGCCCTCTAAGAACTCTTCCACGATGGCCGCCACTTTCTCCTGGGTGGCTTCGATGCCTTCGGTGATCTCCAGAACCCGGAAGCGGTCCGGTTCCCGGGCGGCCAGTTCCAGGAAGCCCTTTCTCAACCGCCGGTGAAATTCGATATCCAGCTGCTCGATCCGGTCACCCTCCCCGGATTTCGACTCCAGCTTGTCGAGATCCTTTGCCCGTTGCAAACCAGTCTCCACCGGCAGATCGAGCAGGATGGTCAGGTCCGGGGTAACTCCACCGGTGGCGAGACGGTTGAGGGCCTCCAGGAGATTGAGATCGAAATTCCGCCCGTAGCCCTGGTAGGCCAGGGTACTGTCGATGAAGCGGTCGCAGATCACCACCGCTCCCCTCTCCAGACCCGGCTTGATCCTTTCGCAGACATTCTGGGCCCGGCTGGCCGCCAGGAGCAGCAGCTCGGTTACATTCCCCATCTCCGAACATTCCGGGCTGAGGAGGATGGCCCGGATGGCGTCCCCGATCTCGGTTCCCCCCGGTTCCCGGGTGGCCAGCACGTCGTATCCCTTCTGTTTCAAGTATCCGGCCAGGAGCCGGGCCTGGGTACTCTTTCCGCTCCCCTCTCCGCCTTCGAAAGTTATGAATGTTCCCTTCATTGTACCTCCGTAATGAACTTTTACGGTTAGGGCTAAGAGGCCCGTTTCGGTTACGGTTAGGGGTCAGGCGGGCCCGGGTTTTTCCGTAACCGTTACCCTGACCGATACGGGCTTCGTAACCCTAACCTTAGCCAGTCTTGGGCTCTTCGCCTTTTTCAATATCCAACAGCCAACAAGGAATATCCAATAACCAAGGGCGGCACAGCCAGCCGGGCGCGCCGAATGGCGCACCGGCTTTCCTTCTTCATTGGATATTCCTTGTTGAATATTGGTTATTCCGCTCTCCTGGCTTTAATTACCGGTCGAGTTGTTCTGGGTAATAAACCGCGGCGGTACTCTTTCCCTTCCGGTCCATTACCGCCACCCCCCGTTCTTTCAGGTAATCGCGGATCCGGTCCGAAAGCTCCCAGTTCTCCTCTTGCCGGGCCCACTCCCGGCAGGAAACCAGCGCCTGAAGATTCCCCTCGGTCAACTTATTCTCCCTAATGATCCGATCAGCCAATCCCGGGTAATCGGAAATCCTGGCAATCGGGGGCAGCTCGTGGATCGGATCAACCAGGTCGACCCCGAGCACGCCGCAGATCTGGTTAACCGCCGACAGCCGGGAGGGCAAGCCGGCCGGCCATTTCGGCTTTCGATAGTTCTTGTAGTATTCCTCGACAATTTTGTAAACACCGGCCAGGGCGGCGGCGGTGTTGAAATCATCGCTCATCGCCGCATTGAAGTTACTCATAACCTCCGGATCCGGAGGAAGAGAAAAAATGTCCTCTCCGCTCATCCGGGCCATCCCATAACAATTATCAATTCGGAAGAGGGCCCGACCGGCTTCCTGAAGGGCCTCGGCGCTGTAGTCGACGGGAGAGCGGTAATGCTGGCCGAGGAGGAAGAACCTGACCACCCGGGGGGGGAAGGACCGGAAGATATCCCGCAGATTGAAGACGTTGCCCAGCGACTTTGACATCTTCTCCTGGTTGATGGTGACGAATCCGTTGTGCAACCAGTAGCGGGCAAAGGGCTTGCCGGAAAACGCCTCTGACTGGGCCCGTTCGTTCTCGTGGTGGGGGAAGACCAGGTCCTGGCCGCCCCCGTGGATGTCGAAGGTCTCCCCGAGCAGCTTGATGCTCATCGCGCTGCACTCGATATGCCAGCCGGGGCGCCCCGGGCCCCAGGGGCTGGACCAGGCCGGCTCTCCCTCCACCGCTTCTTTCCAGAGGGCGAAGTCGAGCGGGCTTTTCTTCTTCTCGTCCACCGCCACCCGGGCCCCCGACCGCAGGTCTTCTGGCTTTTTGCCGGAGAGCTCGCCGTAGCCGGGGAAGGCGGCCACCTCGAAGTAGACGTCCCCTCCCCGCCGGTAGGCAACCCCCTTTTCGAGGAGAACGGAGATGATCTCCTGCATCCGGTGGATATTCGCGGTGGCCATGGGATAGGCATCGGCGCGGAGGATATTCAGCCGGTCCATATCCTCGAAGTAGGCTCGGGTGAACTTCTGCGCCAGCCGGGCCACCCGCTGCTTGATTCCCCCCCCTCCGCCTTCCTGCCGGGCCCGGGAGATCAGTTTGTCGTCGAGATCGGTGATGTTCTGAACGTAGGTGACCCGGTAACCGAGATACTCGAGGTATCGGTGAACGATGTCGAAGGCCACGTAACAGCGGGCGTGACCGAGATGGCAGTAATCGTAAACGGTAACCCCGCAGACATACATTCGGACCCGGTCCGGCTCCAGGGGCTGGAAGAGCTCTTTCTTCCTGGTTCTGGTATTGTAGAGATAAAGGTCGGCCATCACTCTCCTTCCTCTTTCAGCCCGGCGACCGTCCAGGCGGCGATCGCCTCTCCGGAACCAACCGCGTCTAGCTTTTCGTTGGTGGCGGCCTTGATATTGATCCTCTCCGGTTCGATCCCCAGCGCCCCGGCCAGGTTCTGGGCCATCTCTCCGGCCAGGGGGGCAATTTTGGGCCGTTCTAAGACCACGACGACGTCGATATTCTCGACCCGGAGCCTTCTTTCCGCGATCATATTCGCGACCTCGGTCAGCAGCTTCAGGCTGGAGATCCCCCGATAGTGCTCGTCGGTGTCGGGAAAATGCCGGCCGATATCCCCCAGCCCGGCCGCACCCAGCAGGGCGTCGCAGACCGCGTGGGTGAGGACGTCGGCATCGGAGTGCCCGAGCAGACCCCGGTCGGATTCCAACTCCACCCCCCCCAGGACCAGTTTCCGCCCCTCGACCAGGCGGTGAATGTCATATCCGATCCCCACTCTCATAATTACCTTTCAGAAGAAAAAATATTCACCGCAAAGACGCAAAGAACGCAAAGAACGCAAAGAACGCAAAGAAAGGAAATTTTATAGTATCCGGTTCCGAACAGCTTTTGAACAGGCAAGGTGACAGGGTATGTCCAGCAATTATATTTATTGTCAATAATCCGGTCATTGCGAGGTCCCCGAACGGAGTGAGGGGGACGAAGCAAACTCACCCGGCCAAAAGGCAAATTGCCCGGCGGGAGGATTGGGATCGCTTCTCCAAACGCTTGAACTTTTAACAACCCGGCGGATTTCAGATAGATAGTACCCCCGAACTTGTACTTTAAATCTCCCTCTGCGATCCTTTGCGTTCTTTGCGTCTTTGCGGTTCAATACCCTGTTGCCGGTGGGAGTGGATCGTCTCGGCCAGGAGCAGATCCTCCGGGGTGGTGATCTTGATGTTATCGTAGCTCCCGGACACCGTGCGCACCCGGATCCCCTCCCCCTCGGCCAGGGCAGCATCGTCGGTGACCTCCCAACCCGCCGCTCGAGCCCTTTCGTGGGCGGCCAGAATCACCGCAAAGGGGAAACCCTGTGGGGTCTGGGCCAGGCGCAGCTGCTGCCGATCCGGAGTATCGATGATCAACCCATCGGAGTCCACTCTTTTCACAGTATCCTTAACCGCCACCGCGGCAATCGCTCCCCCGGAGGAGGCGCCGGCCAAAACCGCGGAGATATTCTCTTGGCTGACAAAGGGTCGGTCGCCATCGTGGATCAAAACCAGCTCCGGAGGCGGGTCGAAGGCCTTGAGCCCGCGGTAAACGGAGCCCTGCCGGCGGCGGCCGCCGGCGACCTCGGCCAGGACCTTGGAAAAACCGTACCTCGGGAGCAATTCCTTGCGGAACCGTTCCCGGACCCGGTCCCCGGCGACCAGGACAATACCGTCGATCCCGGGATGATCCTGAAAAGCCCGGATGGTCACCGCCAGAAGGGGATCCGGGCCCAGCGGATGGAAGAGTTTATCCCGTCCCCGCATCCGCCTCCCCTCCCCCGCCGCCACTATTATTGCTCCCGCTTTCATCGCAAATTCAAGGTCATAAAGTGAAGACCATGGTATATGGATAATCAAAAACTAAGTAAGCAGTAAGCAGTGAGCAGTAAGCAGTTGCCGGCCGGCACCTGTCACGTCCTGATTTTAAATTGTCACTTTCTATTGATTATAATGGCATCAATAGGCCCCGGCGATTCTCCGCCTAAAGCCGGCCGGCCGCCGGGCTATGACGTATCACCCCTTTGGGGTGAAAGGCAATGACGCCAACGGCGTCTTACATCATAGCCCGGGGTGTCGAAGATCCGGCTTTAGACGGGCAACCCCGGGTAACTCGCAATCAGGTTTTATCCATCCAAGCACCCCAACGGGGTGCTACATTATAATTTGGAGAGGTCTTACTCTTCTCTTGACAACCTATATCAGGACGGGACCTGCTCACTGCTCACTGCTCACCGCTTACTCACCCCCCCAGCGCCGCTCCCAGCGCCTCCCGGATCTTCCGCACCGGGACCACCTCAAGACCCCGGATCTTGGGGATTTCGTCCGAGCCGGCGGCGGGAATGATCGCCCGTTTGAAACCGAGCTTAGCCGCTTCCTTCAGCCGCTGTTCGATCTGCCTGACCGCCCGCACCTCCCCCCCCAGGCCGACCTCGCCCAGGATCACGGTCGAGGCGGGGATGGGGGCGTTCCTGACGTTGGAAGCCACCGCCGCCACCACCCCGAGGTCGGCCGCCGGTTCGGAGATCTTCACTCCCCCGACCACGTTGACGAAGACGTCCTTGTCCCCCACTCTCAACCCGGCCCGCCGCTCCAGGACCGCCAGCAGGATCAGAACCCGGTTGACGTCGATCCCGGTCGACCGGCGGCGGGGGATGGCCAGCCCGGTGGAGGCGGTCAGGGCCTGGATCTCCACCAAGATCGGCCGTTTCCCCTCCAGGCAGGGAACGACCACCGAGCCGGTCAGCCCCGGCTCCCTCTGGGAGAGGAAGATCTCGGAGGGGTTTTTCACCTCCTGCAACCCCCCCTCGGTCATCTGGAAGATTCCGATCTCGTCGGTGGAACCGAAGCGGTTCTTGACCGAACGCAGGATACGGTAGGCGTGGTGGCGGTCCCCCTCGAAGTACAGGACGGTATCCACCATATGTTCCAGGACCCGGGGACCGGCGATCGAGCCGGTCTTGGTCACATGCCCGACCAGAAAGATGGCGAATCCCTCCGACTTGGCCGCGACCAGGAGCCGGGCAGCGCATTCCCTGACCTGGGCGATCGAACCGGGAGCCGAAGTCACTTCCGGATGGAAGGCGGTCTGAATCGAGTCGATGACTACCAGGTAAGGTCCGACCTCCCGGATATACTCCAGGATCAGGTCGAGGTTGGTCTCCGATACCAGATAGAGATCGGAAGAGGAGGCCCCCAGCCGCTCGGCCCGCAGTTTCGACTGCTGGATCGACTCCTCCCCGCTGACATAGAGGACGGTCTGGCCGGCGGCGGCGAGGGCGTTGCTGACCTGAAGCAGGATGGTCGACTTCCCGATCCCCGGCTCGCCCCCGACCAGGACCAGGGAACCGGCCACGATCCCGCCCCCCAGGATCCGATCGAACTCCGGCAAACCGGTCCTGGTCCGGATATCGGACCGGGTCTCGATCTCGCTGATCGGCAGCGGTCTCTGTTTCTCCCACCGGGGATGGGAACGGATTCCCTTCTTCTCCGTCACCACCGTCTCCTCCACCAGCGAATTCCAGGACCCGCAACCCGGGCAACGCCCCATCCACTTCAACGATTTATACCCGCACTCCTGGCAGAAGAAAGCGGTCTTCATTAATAAATTTTCTCCGAAAATTTATCCGGAAAAATATCCTATCAAAGGCCGAATGAGAATACAACCTCCCCCTCGGTCCGGCGGCAACCGCAGGGGCTTCAGCTTCGTCCCGGCGGGCGGGCGAAACGGCGCCGGAGAAAAGCCTGGAGGATGAGACTGGACGCCAGGACTCCGGCGGCGAGCAGGTAGGGGGCCCGCAGTCCCAGTTCCCGGCCGGCCAACCCGCCGGCCAGGGGACCGAGGGCGACCCCCAGGCCGAGAAACGATTCGTGGAAACCGCCCTTCTTCCCCTTCTCCTTCTGCTGGTGGACGCTGTAGTAGATGGAAGAGAAATAGGTCATGCCCCCGGCGAACCCGATCCCGAGAAACCCGGCATAGAAGAGAGCCTGGTTGTTGTTGAGAGCCAGGACCAACAGGCCGACAAAACCCAGCAGCTGGAAGAGGAGGAGATAACCGTATCTGTAATGCCATCCCCGCCATCGGCGAAGCAGGATAAAGACCCCCACCTGGCCGGCCGCAATCAACGAGATCATAATCCCCAGGGCCCGTTCGCTGATCGGGGCGGGGAGCCTCAAGGCCAGTTCGGGGAAGAGCGCCTGGGCGGTCCCGATGGCGAACCAGGCGCTGAAGTTGGCGGTCCAGGCGAGATAGTCGAATCCGGGTCGGGTCCGGTCGCTGTCCTCCGGCGGAGCAGCCGGAGGTGGGATACCCCTCTCCCCGGCCCGCGGCGGTCTGTATCCCCAGCGGAAGATGGCCAGGATCGCCAGGATCAGGACCGCGGAAACCACGAAGGGGAGACGAGGGTCGAGCGGGAAAAGCAAACCGGCGGTGAGGGGACCGAACATCACCCCGCCGATCACGGCGATGTTATAATTCCCCACCCGGACCCGAAGGCGGTCGGCCCGTTCATCCTCCCCCAGCCAGCGGATCATCGCCGGCCAGAAGACCGCAGCCCCCAACCCCACCGCCAGGGCGAGCAGCAGTAGGTGCCAGTACCGGGAGACCAGGAAGATCGAGAGGAAGGCCGCCGGTAGAAAGGCGCAGGCCGCGGTGATAACCTTCCGGGAACCGAAACGGTCCACCCAGAATCCGCTCGCCGCGCAACCCAGCGCGTAAACTATCGCCGAACCGAAACCGAGAAAACCGAGCAGAAGCGAATTTGCCTGAAACTTCTCCAGGGCCAGAAGGGGGCCACAGAGGATCAGCATCCCCGTGGTGATGTTCATCAGGAAGGCGAGCAGATAGATCATCGCGAAAACAAAAATTCGCGGCCGCGCGCGGTCGCGGAGGGGAAGCGTTTTCAGCCGGCGCCGGACGAGGGAACAGCCGGAAGGCCGGTTCGATTATCGGCCGGCGGCGAATCAACCAGAACCGAAGCGGATCTCGTATCCGTAACCCGGTACCGCCACCGAAGAGTTACCGGTGAGTCTCGGAGTAGATATAACCGTCCAGGAAGAGGGCGGCTTTCTCCAGGGCCTTTCCCCGGTGGCTGATCCGGTTCTTAACCTCAGGGGATAATTCGGCGAAGGTCTGGCCGTACTCGCAGGGGAGAAAGATCGGGTCATACCCGAATCCACTGCCCCCCCGCGGCTCCCGCAGGATCGATCCTCGGGTCGAGCCGCTGACCACCTTCTCCATACCCTTCGGACCGACAATGGCCAGGCAGCACTGGAAAGTTGCGCCCCGTTCCTCGTCCTTCACGTCCTTGAGCATATCCAGCAGTTTCAGGTTCTTTTCGTGATCGGTAAGCCCGACGCCCCCGAATCGGGCCGACTGGACGCCGGGGGCTCCCTGGAGGGCGTCGACCTCCAGCCCGGAGTCATCGGCCAGGGTGATCTTCCCGGTCTCATGAAAGACCGTCCGGGCTTTCTTCAGGGCGTTCTCCTGAAAGGTTTCCCCGTCTTCCTCCACCTCCGGCATCTCCGGAAAATCCTCCAAGGAATAAATCCTGACTGGAAGGTCCCCGAGCAGTTGCTTGAGCTCTGTGACCTTGCCCGGGTTATGGCTGGCCACCACTATTTCCATGGTCTGCGCTCCTTTCTGATTGTCCCTGAGACGTGAATATTCTGCTGCCGGATCTAGTCTTTCTCCGGGCGGGAGGGCGGTGAATTCAGTCGCAGGGCTTCTTTCTGTAACTTGATCAGTTCACCGATCCCGGCGGCGGCGTAATCAAGCATCAGATCAAGATGATCCCGGGGGAAAGAATTCTTCTCCCCGGTGGCCTGCACCTCCACCAGTTCGCCGTTTTCGGTCATTACCACGTTGCAGTCGACCTCGGCATCGCTGTCCTCGAGATAATCGAGATCGAGGATTACCTCCCCTCCCCGTACCCCGACGCTGACCGCCGCCAGGTGCTGACGGATGGGAATTTCCGGTATGATTCCTTCGTCCCTTAGACCCCGCAGAGCCGTCAGCAAGGCCACGAACCCACCGGTAATCGCCGCCGACCGGGTCCCGCCGTCGGCCTGGATGACGTCGCAATCCACCCAGACGGTCCGGGGGCCGAGGACGGAGAGGTCGGCGACCGACCGGAAAGAACGTCCGATCAGACGTTGGATTTCCATCGTCCTCCCCGAGGCTTTTCCCATGGTGGTTTCCCGCGTCTTCCGCCGGGGTCCCGCTCCGGGGAGGATCGAGTACTCGGCGGTAATCCAGCCGCTCTTGGCCGGGCTCTTCAACTGGGCCTGGTGGAGCCAGGCGGGAAGCCTCTCCTCGACCGAGGCGGTGCAAATCACCCGGGTCTTCCCCAGTTCGATCAGGGCCGACCCGGCCGGCAACTCCACGTAACCGGGGGCGATCTTCACCGGCCTTAACTCCTCGTACTTTCTTCCGTCAGGTCTGATCATCATCTTAATTATATCGTCGGCGGGACGTGGTGATCGGAGAAAATTATATTCCGGCAGAAAGAGAAAACGCAAGAAACAATATCTTCCCCCGGCGGGGTAAAAACGGAGGGGAATAAGTGGGCGCCATGCGCTTTGCCCCCTGCGCTCTGCGCCACAGGATACGCCCGGCGCGATTCGAACGCGCGACCTCTTGCTCCGGAGGCAAGCGCTCTATCCATCTGAGCTACGGGCGCGAAACCGGAAAAGGGAAGAAAATATAGCAGAATCCGCCCCACTGTCAAAGCCTAAACGGGATCCTTCCGGCGCCGGGGCGGCTACTCCCCGAAATCCCGCGGCTTGCAGATAATCTCCCTCACCCGCAGGGAGAACATATCCCCCTGGTGGGCGGGGGCGATGACCAGGGCGGTGTCGGCTCCCGCGGCCGTACCTCCGATGGCGATCACGTCCCGGCCGGAGAGAAGACCGGCGTCGGCGGCCATCAGGACTATCTCAACGGCGACCTTGGTTCCCTGGCCGAAGAGCCGGAGGGTCTGGGCGACCAGGGCCAGGGGGGCGCCTCCCCCGATCCTGGCGGCCGCCTTCTCCGCCCCGCTGAACGCGTGACCGCAGGTTAAAATGGCGACCCCTTTCTTTGCCAGGGCCTGCCGGGCCGGCGGCGGAAGGGGGTCATCGAAAGGCGCGCCTGTTCCGGAGTGGTAACTGACAGCGATCACCTTGCCCCCCTTGAACCGGTCGGCCAGCGCCAGGGCGGTCCGCCCGGTCTCGGTGGCAACCAGAACCTCCCTGATCTTCAGTTCTCCCGCCCGGCGGCAGGCCGCCATCACCGTTGCCCGGGTGTGGTCCGGGCCGGCGGAAGAAAAGTACTCAACCGGGACCGAAAGCTGACTCTTTGGCGTACCCTTCATTGTTCATCTCTCTCCATCCGAAAGGGCCCGGTGGCAAGTCCTTCTTCGTCGACCAGGGCCCCCACGAACTGCCGGTAGTTGGGGGCGAACCGCCCTTCGATCTTCAGTTCCACTTCCTCCTCCACCGGCTCGCCGTCAAACTCCTGCAAGCGGATCAGGGTGAGGATGGTTCGCTTCTCCAGATCCTCTTCCAGGACCCGATATTCCGCGCGGCCCCCGCTGCCGTCCGGGTTGGAGAACCGGTAACTGCCGTCGTCGGAGAAGGCGACCTCGCCGGAACCGTCGGCCATCCTCCATATCCCGAGCAGGGCCCGGGCCGGTGACTGGTAGCCCCCGATCGTATCGGGGGAGGAAGCGCATCCGGTCAGGATGAGCAGAAGGGCCGGATAAAAAACACATTTTTTGATCATAGGCGCTGTCCCCGGACTGGTGGTCAGATTGCTGTATTTTTACCGCCCGGGATGTTAGGATATCCGCCAGGCGGCTTTAAGCTGCCTGAGATATTAACAGAATCGGAAGATTTTTTCCGGAAAATATTCCCCGCAGGAGGTTGCCGATGTTTCAGAAGAGCATCCGTATATTTCGTCTGTTCGGTTTCGAGGTCAAGGTCGATCCCAGCTGGCTGATTCTGGCCGTCCTGATCACCTGGTCGCTGGCCCGGGGCCTCTTCCCCGCCTACTACGGCGACCTCTCCACCTCCGCCTACTGGTGGATGGGGGTGGCGGGTACTCTGGGCCTCTTCCTGGCGATCATCCTCCATGAACTTTCCCACTCGCTGGTCGCCCGCCGGCGGGGGCTCCCGATCAAAGGCATCACCCTGTTCATCTTCGGAGGGGTGGCCCAGATGGAGGAGGAGCCGACCAGCCCGCAGACCGAACTGCAGATGGCGGCGGCCGGGCCGGCCGCCAGTATCGCCCTCGGCTGCTTCTTCCTCCTGGTCCGGGCGGGCGGACGAGCCGGCGGGTGGCCGGTTCCGGTTATCGGCGTGATCAGTTACCTGGCCTTCATCAACTTCATCCTGGCCGGATTCAACCTCCTTCCCGCCTTTCCTCTCGACGGAGGGAGAATCCTTCGCGCCCTCCTCTGGCGCGGCCAGGGCAGCCTCCGGAGAGCAACCCGGATCTCCTCCCGGATCGGCTCCGGGTTCGGATCGATCCTGATCATCCTCGGGGCGGTCACCTTCATTACCGGCAACTTCATCGGCGGGGTCTGGTGGTTCCTGATCGGCCTCTTTCTCAGATCCGCCGCCCAGACCTCCTACCGTCAGGTGGTGATCCGCAAGACCCTGGAGGGTGAGCAGGTAGCCAGGTTCATGAACGAACGGCCGGTCACCGTCCCGGCCGAAGCGACCGTGGAAGAACTGGTCAACGACTATGTCTACCGCCACCACTTCAAGATGTATCCGGTGATCGAGAACGGGCGATTGGCCGGGTGCGTCACCACTAAGCAGGTCAAGGAGACGCCCCGGGAGCAATGGTCGACCCGTCGCGTCGGCGAGCTGGCCTCTTCCTGTTCGCAGGAGAACAGCATCAGCCCCGATGCCGAAGCGGTTACCGCCCTGGGTCTGATGACCCGTACCGGAAACGGCCGGCTGCTGGTTGTGGATGACGGCCGCCTGGCCGGGATCATCACCCTCAAGGATCTCCTCGGCTTCCTCTCGGTCAAGCTCGACCTGGAGGGCGAACGGTAGCGCAGGCGGCCCGCCTGTGGGGAAGGCCTGGTTGCCTGGTGTGCTGGTAGCCTGGTGTTCCGCACAGGCCAGCGGCCTGTGCCACCAATTCCAGGGGTGGCACAGGCGGCCCGCCTGCGGGGATGCCTGGTTGCCTGGTGTGCCGCACAGGCCGGCGGCCTGTGCCACCAATTCCAGGGGTGGCACAGGCGGTGGCACAGGCGGTGGCACAGGCGGCCCGCCTGTGGGATGCATATCACCCTATGAAAGAAAAAATTTCCATCACCCGCCGGAACCTCCCTCACTGGGAGATGGATGGCTGCACATATTTCATCACCTACCGTTGTGTGACAGGAGCAGCACTATCCCCAGCGGCCCGAACCATAGTTATGGATAACTGGAAATTCTGGCACGGGAAGCGCTACCTGCTGCACGCAATTGTCGTTATGAACAACCACGTCCACGCCTTGATCACCCCGACGAGAAAAAAAGACGGCACCTGCTTTTCTCTTAAAGAAATCATGCACACCAACAAAAGCTTCACGGCGCATAAAATCAACAAATTAATGAACCGGTCGGGGCAATTCTGGCAGGATGAACGTTTTGACCGGATAATCCGGAACGCGGACGAATTTCAGGCAAAATTGAATTATATGCATAACAACCCGGTAAAATCGGGGATGGTTAACAGCGCGCAGGACTACCCCTGGTGGCACCACAACCCAAACGCCTTCCAGGCCGACCCCGCCTCCCCGTAAATCGACCGGCGGTAGCGGTAGCATAGGCGGCTCGCCTGTGCGCAAAAGGGAAAAAATGGCGGTAGCACAGGCGGCTCGCCTGTGCGCAAAAGGGAGAAAATGGCGGTAGCACAGGCGGCTCGCCTGTGCGCAAAAGGGAAAAAATGGCGGTAGCACAGGCGGCTCGCCTGTTGAGGACCAGGCAACCAAGCTTTTCGCACAGGCGGACCGCCTGTGCTCCCCCCCCCTGCAATTGGTGGCCCAGGCCGCCGGCCTGGGCGAAATGCCTATTTGCCTGGCGGCTTCACAGGCGGGCCGCCTGTGCTACCAGATCACAGGCGAGCCGCCTGTGCTACCGGAGGTTTGGAAATCCACCAGTTCTGAGATGACGGAGGGGGTCTTTAAGTCACCCTCCAGGCCGTCGTATCTCACCCAGAAATGCGGGGGGTGGACGGTAAACCACATATAGAGATCGGGGGCGACCAACTTGCCGAGAAAGGTCAGGATGCCCAGGTCGGGAACCAGCCTCAGCTTATGGCAGGCGAACGTCCCCGCCGGTGTCTCCACCTCCTCGATCCCCTGGTACTCGGCCCGGATCGAGTAGGTGTCGGGGGTCTCGTTGAGAAGCTTGAACTCGATCCGCCGGCCGAGACTCGCTTCCGCTGCGGACGAATCCGGAAAGGGGAAACCCCGAAGGTACGAGACGATCTCCTTGGTGTCGACCAGTACCTCACCCATCTTGAATTCCTGCCGCCGGACTTGCTGGGCGGCGGGATCGAGATCGACGGTCCGGACGGTCCGGAGCCGGTGGTCGAAATCCTTCTCCAGGACCCGGACGATCTCTCCGGCTCCTTCGCGGACGGTGAGAACGGTTCGAAGCATCCGGATCCGGCCGTCTTCGAGGAGGAAACGGGCCTCGGTCACCCGGGTCTGGAGGGTGTCTTTTCTCCCGAACTCCCCCGCCAGCTCGTCGCGGACGGCATAGACCGCCGGCGGCCCTTCCTCCACCCTCTCCAGGACCCACCGGGCGCTCCAGCGGGCTTCCTCCCGTTCCGGCAAGCGGGCCCGGTAGCTTCCCTCCTCCCGGGGTTCCAGCTCCACCCGGCGGTATCCTTCCTCCGGAAACGCCGCCCCGGCGGGGCCGAGGGCCAATAAGATGCAGAATGCTCCCCCGGCCCGGCGGCAATATTCCCGGCCCCGGCTAATCCTCATTCCCGCAGCATCGCCCGGCCGCCCCCGGTCAGGAGAAGGCAGAGCGAGGCCGCGAAGAGGACCAGGGGAAACTCCAGGTCGAAGAAACCGTGCGGAAGGTGGACGAAGATCACCGCCACCGCCATCACCACGGCGATCAGGAGGGCGGCCAGCCGAGTCATCATCCCCAGGATCAGGAAGATCCCCCCGACGAACTCGATCAGGGCCACCGCCGCAGCCCAGGCCATCGCCGGTCGCAGGCCCAGGCCGGCGATCATCCGAGAGAAGCCCTCCAGCCCAGAACCATCAAAGGCGCCAAAGAGCTTCTGGGCCCCGTGGACGACGAAGATCACCCCGACCGCCACCCGCAGAAAGAACGGCCCCCAGGCCGCCGCCGGACCGAATATTTTATTCAGCATGACAACCTCCCTCCTTTACCGGTTGAACTCCCATTGCCTGTTTCCTTACAGATCCCATATCTGAAATCCCCAATAAACCCCTGCAATCGGTGGCACAGGCGGGCCGCCTGTGCCACCAGCCGCCTGTGCTACCGGTCAATCCCGGGTCCGTTTCAGACCCGCCAGTTCCAAAGCCAGCAGGAGACGGTTCCTCCAGCTCAGAGTCCGCAGGACGCAGATCAGATAATGGAGCAAGGAGCCCAGGCGGCCGGATACCCGGGCCCCGAGCACGAGCCCCCAGGCTCTCCCCGAGGCGCAGGGGATCAGGTAGCCGTAATCGCGGGGACGGTAGGGACGGCAGGGACGGTCCTTGAGAAGCCGGAGGATATTGGCGGCGGTCAGCGCGCCCTGGGCCCAGGAGAACTGAACCGCCATCCGCAACGGACTCCCCCCGGAGACGAAACAGGCGGCGTCGCCGAGGGCGAAGATATTTCCGGCACCGGGCAGGGTGAGATCCTCCTTCACCTCCAGGCGCCCCTGCCCGTCCCGGGGAAATTCCATCTTTCCGACCAGGTCGGCCGCCTTCATCCCCGCCGACCAGATCAGGGTACAGTCCCGGATCTCTTCCCCATCCACCTCGACCCGACCGGGACCGATCTCCCCGATCCGGACGGAAGTCGAAACCTCGATCCCCAGGCGTCTGACCTCCCGCCGGGCGGGGGCGGCGATCGCCTCCGGAAGATTGCCGAGAATCTTTGGGGCCAGCTCCAGGATCCGGACCCGGAAGGGGGAAGAATCGGAGCACGCGGCCCGACGCCCGGCATAGACCACCGCGGTCGCGGTCTCCACCCCGGTATAACCGCCGCCGACCACCAGGAAGGTATGGCCGGATCCCCGGGCCGTCACCTCCCCCAGCCGACGGCGAAGCCGCAAGGCGTCTTCCTTTCCGGCCAGGGTAAAGGCAAACTCCCCGGCGGCCCGGTTCCCGTGGAAGTCGGGTGCGGCGCCGGAGGCCAGGACCAGGAAGTCAAAGGGTAGTCTGCGGCCCCCGGAGAGGAGGAGGGTATGATGGTCGGGGAGACCGACTGCCGAAGCGTTGACGAACTCGACACCGCGCCTCCGGCAGAACTCCTCCAGCGGAAAGAGCAGCCTTGCCAGGCTTACCTTCCCCGCCACCACGTCGGGGAGGAGGGGTAAGAAGACCGCCTCGGGGCGGGGATCAACCAGGGTGATCTCCAGACGGGATCCCGCCCTCCCCAGGGACCGGATCAGCCGCACGCCGGCAAATCCGCCGCCGCCGATGACCAGTTTCTTCTTCATCATGGACGATAGTACTCCCCCGAAGGGGATTGGGCCAGTCAAACCCCCCGAGAGTTCAACCTTCTCAGGTACCCATCAAGAGGGGCGAAGGAACCGGCCGGGAACCAATTCCTGATCTCCTCCGCCTCCCGGCGGGCTTGGCGCTCGAATTCCCGACCCTTCTCCCGGGCCGCGTCGACAAACCCTCCCTCCCGGATCAGGGCCGCCAGACGCTCCAGGCGCGGCGGGGAAAAATCGGATCCCCCCAGCTCTCTTCCCGTCCGGAGATCGCGGGCCGCGTAGAGGAGGGGGAGGTTGGGCACCCCGTTACGGAGATCGGCCAGGGGCATCTTATCCGGCCGGTCGGGACCGGGGGAGAAATCCAAACAGTCGTCGACAATCTGGTAGGCCAGCCCGAGGTTCCGGCCGAAACTTCCCAAAACATTCAGGCGCCGGAGAGAGAACCCGGCCAGGAGCCCCGGGGCCCGGGCGCAGTAATCGAAGAGGGAGGCGGTCTTCAGCCCGATGATCTTAAGGTAGGTTTCTTCCGGCCAGGAGAAGCTTCCCCGTTCCCGGGTCTCCAGAATCTCGCCGGCGCAGACCTCGGAGACGGTCTGGAGGAGGAGATCAGTCAACTCGGGGACCCGGAGCCGGTTGACGAGCGCGATCCCCCGGCTGAAGAGAAGATCACCGTAGAGCAGGGCGGGCCCGGTTCCCTGGAGGGATTCCAGGGTGGGGCGGCTCCGGCGCCGGACGGCCCCGTCGACCACATCGTCGTGAATCAAGGAGGCAAGATGGATCACCTCCACCGCGGCGGCGGCCGCGGCGGCGCGGGCCTCGGGCACGGCGAAGAGGCGACCCAGGATCAGAATCAGTTCCCCCCGGCGCCGCTTGCCACCGTCAACCGGCGTCTGACGGCGAAATGATTCAAGGAAGGGATGGGGCGGGCTGAGGGCGGCGGCCAGTTCCCGGTCGAAAGCCGACTTTGCCTGAGGGGACGGTTCCCGGTTCACGAGAGGATGACCCCCGCGATTAGAAAGAGGTGGTAGAGGTTATAGGTCAGGATCATCAGGCGGCTGGAGGCGGCGAAACTCCCCGCGGCCCTGAGTCCCCGTTCGAGGGCCGCCGCCATCGCCCAGGCCAGGGGGAGACTGCAGAAAACCAGCAGGGAGAGTGGGGGAAAGATCCCAGTCAGCAGCCCGACCGGGATAACGGAATAGGCGAGCAAAAGAAAGACCTTGACCAGGACCAGGGCGCGGGAGCGACCCACCCGGACCACCAGGTTTCTCTTCCCGGCCCGGTGGTCGGCGGCGGCGTCACCGAATTCGTTCGCCGTTAAAAGGGCCGCGATGACGAACCCGGGCCCCAGGGAGAGGAGCAGGGCCGGCCCGGAAAGGGAGCCGGCCGGGAGGAGGTATCCGCCGCCGGTCAGGAGGGGACCGAAGGACAGCCAGAGGGCGGCCTCCCCCCAACCTCGGTAGACCAGGCGGAGCGGCGGCGCGGTATAGGCCCAAGCGATGGCCGCGCCGGCCCAGACCAAAACCAGGATCAGGATGTTGTCTTCCCGAAGCGCCAGGACGGCTCCCGCACCCAGGGCCACGGCCAGCAAGAGCCAGGCCGCGGTCAGTACCGACCGGGGTGATACCGCGCCTTCCTGGATCGCCCCCGATCCGCCGTAGTGGGGAGAGCGGTCCGGCGCGGACCGGTCGGCACGGTAGATGAAATCCCAGTACTCGTTGAAAAGGTTGGCGGCCAGGTGAACCACCCCGGCCCCCGCCAGGCCGACCAGAAAGAGGAGCGGATCGCGGTAGCCGCGGGAGAAAGCCCAGGCGGTCCCCAGGCAGAAGGGAAGAAGGCTGACCGGAAGGAAATTGGCCCGAGAGACCCGCAACCAGCTCCGCCAACGACCATCCACTCGCGCTCTATCCGTTTCCATAATCCACGGTGGGCGGGGCTCAGGAGGAGTGGTCCCCGAGCCGGAAAGGGCTTTTGGATCCTACTGGCTCCGTCTGCCCGCGATGTGTCTCTGAAAAGCCCCGAAGCGGTCCTGGCCGTAACCGCTGATTCGATCCCGGAGCAATCCGTATTCCCGGATCAGCCGCCTCCCCAGGCCGGTCAGGGTCGCCCCCCCCCGCTCGCGTCCTCCCCGGCTCCGCTCCAGAACCGGGCCGCCCAGATTTTCTTCCAGGCGATTGAGGATCTTCAATGCCTTGGCGTAGGAGAGTTCCATCTCCCCGGCGGCCTGATGAATGGACCCGGTGCGTTGTATCCTCCGGAGCAGTTCCTCCAACCCCTCGCCCATGAAGCTCTCATCCCGCTCGTTGACCAGGTTGATCTTAATTTTCAGTTCCATCGTCTTCCGGCAGGGGCCAGAGGGAAAGTCCGGTCTCTTCGTCGTAAACGCGTTCCGGCGGGCGGAGAAGGAGTTCATCGAGCCGGCACTCGGCGGCGAAGATCTCGGTCCCCGGACAGAGGTGGCCTCCGAGTGTCTTCCCCTCCCGGTCGGCCAGCACCACGTGGGCGTGGACGAAGATCTCGCCCTCCCGGAGCGAAATATTGCCCAGGCAGGAGCAGATCTCCCTCGGATCCTCCAGTTCCCGCTCCCGGTAAACCCGGCTCTTCTGGTCGTAGTAACCGATCCGGGCCCGGCGGACCGCCCCGATCGCCGTGACGGTTCCGCATTTTATTTCCTCCCGGCGGGCCAAAGCGGAGATCTCTTCTAAAAGATCTCCGCCCGGGGCCAGACGCCGTAAAATAACCTTACCCTTGGTCTGCATATCCGCCTCCCTTACTGATCCTTAACCTTGGCCCTGAAATTATAGCACCTCCCGGGCCGGGACCCAAACCATATCCCCTTCCCTATCGCCTTCCCTCTTCTCTCTGCGGGGAGGGAATTTTCTCGACCGGCGGCGGACGCTTGCGGTACTATTTATCCCGTCCCCCGGAACCGCCCCGGTGAGCGGCGGACGGACCGCCGTTTCCCGGCGGCCCTGTTGCCATTCAGGACTCAGGTCATGCTGAAACCGGAAGATTTTATCATCGATAGCCTGGGAGAGGCGAAGGTAACTTCGCCGATCCAGTACTCAACCGTCCGGGGGGACGGGATCGTCAATTTCATCGACGACCGCACCACCATCCCCTATTCCATCGATCCCGCCGCCGAACCCGAGCCGGCGGGTCTGGCTTTCGAGAGCGCCGGACCCCGGCGACTGATCTACTTCCAACCCGGGGAGGTGACCGCCGGGATCATGACCTGCGGGGGGCTCTGCCCGGGCCTGAACGACGCCATCCGGGCGATCGTAATGCAGCTCCACTACAAGTACGGGGTAAAGAAGATTCTCGGAATCCGGTTCGGCCAGAGAGGCCTCGACCCCGAGGCCGGCCTGGAACCGCTCATCCTCACCCCCGACGGCGTGAAGGACATCCATCTTCGGGGTGGCTCCGCCCTGGGAACCTCCCGGGGAGCGGTCGATCCCGAACTGATGGTCGACACCCTGCAGCGTCACGGGATCAACCTCCTCTTCAGCCTGGGCGGTGACGGCACCCAGAAAGGCAACCATGCCATCTGTGAGGCCGTCCGGCGCCGGGAACTGAAGATCGCCGTGGTCGGGGTCCCCAAAACCATCGACAACGACATCAGCTTTGTCTACCGGACCTTCGGAATCGACACCGCCGTCACCATCGCCCGGGAGGCGGTCCGCGCCGCCCACTTCGAGGCCGTCAGCGCCTACAACGCGGTCGGGCTGGTCAAGCTGATGGGCCGGCAGTCGGGGTTCATCGCCGGCTTCACCGCCCTGGCCGCCAACGACGCCAACTTCTGCCTGATCCCGGAGATCCCCTTCACCCTGGAAGGGGAGAAGGGTCTCTTCAATCTCCTCGAGGAAAGGCTGAACCGGCGCCATCACGCGGTGATCGTGGTAGCCGAAGGGGCCGGCCAGGACCTGATGAAGCACCAGGAGGAAGCCGCCACCTACGACGCGTCCGGGAACCTTCGTTTAGGGGATATCGGTTTCTTTCTCAAGAACAAGATCATCGAATATTTCCAGGAGAAGAACATCCCCATCGACCTCAAGTATATCGACCCCAGCTATATGATCAGGTCGGTCCCCGCCAACGCCAATGACTCGATGTTCGCCGCCGCCCTCGGGCGGCGGGCGGTGGACGCCGGGATGGCGGGGAAGACCAACCTCCTGATCGGCCACTGGCACAGCTACTTCACCCACGTTCCCCTCCCCCTGACCATCTCGCGGCGGAAACACGTCGATCCCGAGGGCGAACTCTGGCGGGAGGTTCTCTCCTCCACCGGGCAGCCGATTTCCTTCTCCCGTTGACCGGACTGAAGGCCCGAACGGTCCTATCCGGTCGGGGCAAGCCAGTCGAGCCGGTAGCTTTCGGCCGCCACTCTCAGACTCCGGGCCAGGTCTCGAATTGCCGGAACGCCCTCGACCATCTCCGCCAGCATTTTCAGGGGCAAACCGATGATATTGGTCAGGGACCCCTCGATCCCGCGGATCAGCAGATCCCCCTCTTCCTGGATGGCATAGCCCCCGGCCTTGTCCAGCGGGTCGACCCGGCTTAAGTACTCCTCGATCTGCTCTGGACCAAACTCCTTCATCGTCACCCGGGAAACCGCGACCCGGGTCTCGCTCCAGGAACGGGCGGGGGCGATGACGGTGACCGCGGTGTGAACGGTGTGGGTCCGGCCGGAGAGATGGGTGAGCATCCACCGGGCCGCGGCGGCGTCGGGAGGCTTGCCCAGAATCCGGTCGAGGTAGACCACCGTGTCGGCCCCCAGGATCACCGGCTCCGGAAAGATCCGCCGGGCCGCGGCCGCCTTCATCTCCGAGTTGACGGTGGCGGTCCGGACGGGGAGACCGGGATACTCCACCTCGGCCACCGCCAGCGGGCGGGCGAGAAAGGGCACACCGGCGGCCCGCAGCAGCGCCTGCCGGCGCGGCGAACGCGAGGCTAAGATTATCTCGACCCGACCGGCCATGATCGCAGCGCGGGCTCTTATTTTACAGAACAGGTATTACCTGTTCTGTAAAATATGGATCTCCTGGTAGGCGGGGACGACGGTCTCCCAGTCGAAACGGTTTTGGATGGTTTCGGCCAGGGCCAGGGAGGATTTCTCCTCCCCGTGGACGACGAAGACTCGTTTTGGAGCGCGGGTTATCCGGCCCAGCCAGTTGACGATTTCGTCGCGGTCGGCGTGGGCGGAAAAGCCGTTGATCTGCTCGATCCGGGCCCGGATCAGGCGGTCCTGTCCGAGGATCCGGACCTTTTGCGGTCGCTCCAGGAGGATCCGGCCCAGCGTCCCCCGTGCCTGGTAGCCGACGAAGAGGATGGTCGTCTCGGGTCGGGAGATCTGCTGGACCAGGTGATGCTTGATCCTGCCGCCGGTACACATCCCCGACCCCGCCATAATGATCGCCGGGCCCTGGTGGCTGTTGATGGCGATCGAATCCTTCGTCTCCCGGGTCATATTTAACAGCGGGAAGGAGAACGGTGACCCTCCGCCGGAGAACTGGTTCCGGCTATCTCCGTTGAGGTAGTCGGGGAACGAGTTGTAGATCCCGGTGATATCGATCGCCATCGGACTGTCGATAAAACAGTCGAGGGCGGGGATATCTCCCGCCTCCAGAAGCTGCTTGATAAAATAAAGCAGTTCCTGGGCCCGCTCGATGGCGAAGGTGGGGATGACCACCTTTCCTCCGCGCTCGGCCGTCTCCACAATTACGGAACGGAGCTTGTCGAGGGCGGCCGGGGCGCTCTCATGGAGCCGGTCCCCGTAAGTTGACTCCAGAAAGAGAAAATCAGTCTCCTCCACCGGTTCGGGGCTGGCCAGCAGAGGGTTCTGTTTCCGGCCCAGATCCCCGCTGAAGAGAAGGCTTTGGGGATCCCCCTCGTCTTTGATCTTCAGTTCGGCCAGGGCGGAACCGATGATATGACCGGCATCTCGGAAGGTCAGCTTCACCCGGGGAGAGACGGCCACCTCCTTCCGGTAGGGGACGGTGACGAGGTGGGGGAAGACCGCCTCGGCGTCGGCGACCGTGTAAAGGGGAACCTCCGGGTAAGGACCCTGCCGACCTTCTTTCTGGTGGCGGCGTTTCTTGTAGGCAGCGTCTTCCTGGTGAATCTTGGCCGAGTCAAGCAGGGCGATCTTCACCACTTCCGCCGTCGGGGGAGTACAGTAAATATCCCCGGCAAAACCCTCCCGGACCAGTTTCGGGAGGTAACCGCAGTGATCGAGGTGGGCGTGGGTGAGGACAACCGCGTCGATCTGACGGGGGGGGAAGGGGAAATCCTCCCAGTTCCGGGAGCGAAGCTCCCGTTCCTGGAAGAGACCGCAGTCGACCAGCAATGTCCCCCCGCCGGCGCGGACCAGGAATCGGGATCCGGTTACCGAGCGAGCCCCGCCGAGAAAGGTGATTTCGATCATTCTGCCCGATGACGCTTTGATTTTGCCACTGCCTACTCCCCACCCTCGCGAACCTGTCTCTGCATCGAGGCCAGGTAGGCGTCCATTTCCTCGACGCTGCTGAATATATCTTCCCGGGGCAAGGCGTTGATGATATCGAAGACCCGCTGGATCGGCGGGGGGAGATCGACCAGCGCGAACCGCCCTCCCCGTCGGGCCAGTTCCTTCCTGGCCCGGATCACCGCCCTGACCCCCATACTGCTGATGTACTCCACTCCCCCCATCTCCAGGACGATCGACCGGGCGGAAGCGGCCAGCGCCCGGCTGACTTCCCCTTCCAGGATCGGGGCGGTGGCGGTATCGATCGAGCCGATCGGGGCAAGATGGAAGACCCCGGGAGACTTCTCCTTCATCCTGATCTTCAAACTCATCGGACTCCCTCCTGCGGATAAGGGGATGGGTTATTCCCGGCCGTGAACCATGGGAACAAAGCGAACCGGAAGGTCCTCCTCGACCTCGACCTTCTTCCCCCGCTGGCGGCAGATCACCAGACGCTGAAACCGGTCCCCGAGGGGGAGGATCATCCGCCCTCCGTCCTTTAGCTGTTCAACCAGCCTCTCGGGTATCTCATTCGGGGCGGCGGTGACGATCACGGCGTCAAAGAGGATATCCCCCGGCCACCCGCGGTAACCGTCTCCGGCCAGCACCCGGACATTGTCAAAACCTTGCGCGGTCAGGACCTGACGGGCGTGGGCGGCCAGCTCGGGAACGATCTCGATCGAATAAACTTCGGCCCCCAGGGCGGCCAGGATCGCGGCCTGGTAACCGGAACCGGTCCCGATCTCCAGGATCTTCTCCCCCGGCCTGACCCCCATCCGCTCGGTCATATAGGCCACGATGTAGGGCTGGGAGATCGTCTGTCCGTACCCGATCGGGCAGGGATGATCACCGTAAGGGTCGCAGGTATCCCGGTAGCCTTCGGGGATGAAGAGATGGCGGGGGACGGTCATCATCGCCTTGAGCAGCGCTTCGTCCCTGATGCCCCGCCGTTTAATCAGGTCGACCATCCGCTTCCGGGCCGCGGTCCAATCTTCCTCCGGCCGGGCGGCGGGCCGGTCGGCACAGGACCCCAGGAGGATCATCAACGCCAGAAAAACGGCGGCCCGAACGGCTTGAATATTTCTCATCTCCAGATCCCAGTGAGACTCTTTGCTCCCCGATATATCAACCCCGGTCGAGCCTGGTGGAACCAAAAGCCCGGCGCCGCCTGCACGGACCGCCGGGCTTTCTTGTCCTCCGCCGGTTCGGCTACTTCTTCAGGATCTTCCGCACTTCCTCCAGCTGCCCGGCGCTGCCCAGGACCTCGTTCTTGTGAGCGATGTACTTGGCATATTCTCCCATAAAAACCTCGCCCGGCTTGCGGAGGTCAAAGACCTCGGGATGATCCCGGAAGTACTCCCGGTGGACCCGGCACCAGACCAGGCGGCCGTCGGTGTCGATGTTGACCTTGGTCACCCCCATCTTCGCCGCCTGGCTGATCTGATCCTCGTCCACCCCCTTGGCTCCTTTCAGCTCTCCCCCGGCGGCGTTGATCCGTTTCACCTCGTCCTGGGGAACGGAGCTGGAGCCGTGCATCACGATCGGGAACCCGGCAAGGCGTTCCTGGATTCCCCTGATGATCTCGAAATGGAGCCCCTGGGAACCGGAGAACTTGTAAGCCCCGTGGCTGGTCCCGAAGGCGCAGGCCAGACTATCGCAGCCGGTCTGCTTGACGAATTCCTCGGCTTCCTTCGGATCGGTGAGGTTGGCGTTCTCCTCGGAGACCGAGACGTGCTCCTCGACCCCGCCCAGGGTACCCAATTCGGCCTCCACGGCAATCCCCCGGGCGTGGGCCGCCTCCACCACCCGCCTGGTGATGGCGATGTTCTCCTCGAACTCCTTCGAACTGGCGTCGATCATCACCGAGCTGTAGAAACCGCTCTCGATGCAGTCCATACAGGCCTGCTCGTCACCGTGATCGAGGTGGACGGCGTAGATGGCGGTGGGGAAGATCTCGTCGGCCGCCCGAATCATCGCCTCCAGCAGCCGCTTGTCGGTGTAGGAGCGGGCTCCCTTGGAAATCTGGATGATGAAGGGGGCCGAGCTGTCCAGATTCCCCTGGAAGAGCCCCATGATCTGCTCGGCGTTGTTGATGTTGTAGGCGCCCAGGGCGTAGTTGCCATAGGCGTGCTCGAAGAGCTCCTTGGTTGACACGATCATTGTTTTTCTCCTTTCTTGATCTGGTTGAGCCGGCAACACGGGACCGGCACGGGGGAGTCTGATGAGCCGGACCAATCGGAACTGTCCGACTTTTCGGTCATTATAGCACGGGGGACCGGTCGGGCAAGGTTGAAATACGGCCCCGGCGGCGCTGGAGGAAGGAGACCAGAAGGGCCAGGAGGAGAAATCCGGCCAGCAGGGCTATAAACAGCAGGCGGTAGGACCGAAAGACCTCCTCGGGCATAAAACTGATCGAACTCCACCAGAGCCGCCGCCAGTTGTCCGGTTCCGGGCCGATCCGGGTGAAGTTCCGCATCAGCAGGAGATGGGCGGCGGCGAGGTAGGAGAACAGGAACTTGTTCCGGTAGAGATCGGGGCGGGAGGCGACCGCCGCCGCGGTCAGCAGCGCCACCACCGGGAAACCGATGAAGTTGATCCGGTCGAGATCGGCCCCCCCGATGACCAGGAAGAGGAACCAGAGCGGGATATATACCGCGACCCCGGACCGGTTCCTCAGGTAACGAAAGACGGTCCGCGGATGGAGGAAGATGATAAAGAGAGATGCCCCGTAAATATTGGCGAAAGAGTAGAGGGTCCGCCTCCAGTGAATAACGGTGAGCCGGAGAAACTCCCCGCCGTGGGCGAGATAATTGAAATCCCGGTTGGCGGGAGCGATCAACAGCCGGGGAAGGATAAACAGAACCAGGGGGAGGAGGGAGATCAGGACGGTGCGGCGGAGGGCCGGAAGATCGACCGCTCCCGGACGTTCCCGGCGGCAGAGATAATAGGCCGGGATCAGGGCGAGAAAATATTCCCGGGTCAGGGCCGCCAGGCAGAGGGACAAGAGGAAGAGCCCGTCCCTTCTCCAAGGAGTGACCAAAACGCCAAAACCAGGAACAGGAAATAGGCGGAGTCGATCTGGAAGGGATAGAAGAAGGCGAACCGGACGTTGACCCAGGAGAAGAGAAAGAAGAAGACCCCCAGCCCGGCCGCCTTCGGAGAACCGCTCTCCCCCTCGAGGAGACGGAAGAGGATGAAGGCGGAGAGGTAGATCGCAAGGAAGTTGAAGAGCGGCCAGGCCGTCTCGACCGGGAGGGGGATCAGCCAGATCAGGGCCGCCAGAATCGCGGCCGCGACTGCTGCGTTTTTCCTCATCGAGCCGGGAAAGCGTTGATCTTGACAGAGTCCCCTAGACCGGCCTCCCGGCCGGGGTTAGTTGCGGCCGGGTTCCGGTCAGGCCGGCATCACGGAGTCCAGCCAGTCGAACATCCGCTGGTCGTAAAGCCCACGGGCCTTGGGCTGGCAGTGCCAGTTGGCCCCCTCGGCGGCCGTGAAGGGGGCGATCGTCCTCGGGCAGCTCAGGGCTTAGTAGACCTCCCGGGACTGCCCGGGCCAGAACTTCCCCGGCGTCGGCCGCGCCGTAATGGCAGCCGCCCAGGATGACCTGGACCTCGAAGTCCATCTGGGGATGTTCCATAAAATACTGTCTCGGTTTCCGCTCGGTCACTACCATCGTCTCCTTTCCCTTTCAGCCCGGCAAGCTCAGGCTCTCCTATTTATGACAAGTTCCCCTATCTGTCGCTCTGAGTATTGACCACCCGGTAAACCAGCCAGACCTTGTCTGGGCCCATCGCTTCGTTCTTGACCAGGCTCAAGGATATGTTCTCGGCCACTTCTCCCAGGAGAGGGTACTGCTTTCCCCCGACGATAAGCGGATGGACCAGCAGGCTGACCTCGTCAACCAGGCCGCGGTTGAGCAGGATGCAGTTGAGGATCTTCCCGGTGTCGGTGAGGATCTTCTTCGCCTTATGCTCCGCCGCCAAAAATTCAATAATCTCACCGTAATCGACCGGCCGGTCGACCACGCGGAAGCCGTAATCGCGCTCCCGCAGGTAATCCACATATTCCGGCGAGGTATCGCTCGAGATGATGACCAGGATGTCCCGGATCAGCTCGAACCTCCGCAGGACGTGAAGCAGGCCCAGCATCTGCCCGCGGGTATCCGGGATCACCCAGAGCGGCAGCTTCCGGTCCCGCTCGGGCCTGGTGAAGTCCCCGTCTTCCTCCGGGGGGATCTCGGGACAGAACATCTTCAGGCCCTCCCGAGCGGTGTTGGAGCCGACCAGGTGGACCTCGGCCTGGTAGCTGGCGACGATCCCGTAGTGGGTGTGCATATCCACCTCGAAGCCAAGCAGGGAGCCGTCGAGGCTGACTGAACTGTGGATGATGACTTTGGCCTTCTTCATTTATCTCAAAAGCCTCTCCCGGCTAACGACGGCCTGTGGTCTGAGCTTATCCGAATCCATTTGCCCCTCTCTTTTTCGGTTGACGGAATTCAGCTAAGGACGAGGGTCAGGCCGTAGGTCGGGCCGGACCCGATCCGCAGGGAGTAGCGACCGGGGCGGAGATGGGTGATGAAGACCCCGCCTTCCCCGCCGGTAAGATCAGTCTTAGGCGGGCGGGCGGCCTGCTCCAGCCGGATCTCCACCCCGTCGATCGGTCTTCCCGACCGGTCGCGGATAGTAATACGGCAGGCGGCGGAACCATCCTCCTGGCGAGATATCTCGACCGCCGCCGTGATCCCCTCGGCGGAGAAGGTCCGGCGGAAGCGGCGGGGAGCGGCGGGGGGCGAACCGGCAACATAATCGGCCGGCGGTTCGGCGGCAATGGCCGGGGCCGGACCGGATCCTGGCCCGGAAACCCGATTTGACCGGGAGAGGTTGAATTTAATTACTCCGAGAAAGACTTCCGGCATCGGAAGAACGAACTTCTCCCTGATCATCCGGTCAAGGCGGGCGGGGGGGGAAGAATTCGCGGCGGATACCAGGCGAATAAAATCCCCCGCCCGCTCCAGTTCCTGGGCTGCCTTCCGGCAGCGGGGGCAGGACTCGAGGTGGGCCTCGAGCCGGGAAACAAAGCCGGGATCGAGTTCCCCGTCCAGGTAGCGGCTGATTATATCTCGTGAAGGGTGATCCTGCATAAGAGCATCCCCATATTTCCGACCCTGCTCCTACCTGACAGTCGGATCCGGGACCGGATTTATTCCCAGATATCTTCCAGCGAATTTATCCCCGCCGCGGCCAGCATCCCCGCCAGCCGGGACTTGGCCAGATATAGTTCCTTGCCCACATAGTTGGTATCCGCCTTTCGACCGCGGACGGCGGCGACCTCAACGGAAATCTCCCGGTAACTCATACCCTCCAGCCACCGTTCGACGATCAATCTCCTCCCCGCCGGCAGACCCCGGAGAAATTTATCCAGCAGTTCCCTCGCCTCCTGGCGGACCGCCGAGCGCCCCGGCCCGGGATCCGCCTTGCCCGGGGCCGCTTCGACGCGACGGAGGAGATCGGTGTCGGCCAGAGGCCGGGAAACATTCTTCCGGACCCGGTCGACCGCCTTGTTGCGGACGATTTTACCGATCCAGGTGGCAAGACTCGAACGGCCGGAGAAGGCCTCCCGAGAGGAGTACACCGCTTCCCACGACTCCATAAACACATCTTCCCGGTCCCGCTCCGGAACCCCCACCCGGGCGATCATCGACCAGGCCAGCGGGCCGTAACGTTCGTAGACCTCCCTGAAGTCGACTAAATCCATCCCATCAGCCGGCGGTCCGGCGGACGAATTCTATTCCGACTGTTGATAACTGGTGAGAGCCGGTATCGTCACCGAGATCACCCGGGAAGCGGGGATCTCTCCTTCCCGGGTCTCCCCGGCTGGGCGGGGGACCAGCCGGTAGCGCCGGGACCCGGGATCCTTGACGGTGATCTGAAGACCATCGAGAGCGTAGGGGGTCAGGTTTTCACAGTGGATTACCAGGGTATCCCCTTCCCGCTCGGTCCGGAAGACGACCGCCTCACGGGCCGTCCACCATTCGCTCAGTTCCGCCATCGTGCAGAACCAGGCCCCCTCATCCTTAAGCATCAGGATGAATCGCTCCAGGCGCTGCAGGTTCTTCGGTTCAGCGATCCCGGGCAGGTGGGTGAGAAAGGCGAAAACCCCTTCCCCCTTCCGGTACCGGCGGAATACCCTGACCGCCTTCTTCTCCCTGACGGTGGGATCGGTCTGGGAGTTAATCTCGAGCAGGCTTAAGCCCTCCGGATGGGAGGGATACATCAATCGCCGTTTCAGGGAGGGAAATAGAATGGTCTTCATGGTGGTCGGGGGGAGATCGAGGTCCGATCCGTAGAGAAAGCCGAGGCGATCAAGGACCCGGAAGGTCCGCCGGTTGCCGGAGAAGCAAGGACTGCGGTGCCCCCGGGGAGGAAATCCGAGGTCGGTCAGAATTTGGCGGCCCCGGGAGATAACCCGGTACTGCTCTTCTTCGGAGAGAAAGGCCATCTCCGCTCCCATTTTGACCGAATGTCCCCGGTTCTTCTCACTGTAGTGGTAGCAGCCGTGCTGGGCGATTTCGTGGCCGTCCCGCTGGAGTTTTTCCAGCATCTCCACCGCCGGACTCCCGGCGGTCAAGGGGTACTGGCCGAGATGGTCGGGGATGACGAAGAAGGTCCCCTGAACCTCCATCTGCTGCAAAACCCGACGGAGGCGCTCGACCAGCTCCAAAGGGGTAGCCGCGGAGAAATCGTCGTTGGTCAGAACCGCCGCCACCGGAGCACCCCCCGGATAGAGGGCGACCGTGATCTCCCGATTCTCCCGGAAGCGAACCGGCGGACCGAAGAGATAATCCCGCCAGATATGGCTGGTATTGAACCCGATCCAGGCCAGCAGACCCAGCAGTCCGAGGCCGGAGAAGATCAATATTTTTCTGGATCTGGTTGTCACTCTCTTGCCCTCGGTTTAACGGTCGGCCGTCCCCCCCGGGATACGAGAGCCGGGGGGCTCATCTGGTTTCCTCAGGATCCCGCCTGACTATATATCATATATCTCCCATTGCTCATAGCAGTCCGGGGGGAGTTCGGTGAGAAACCTCGACGGTCTCTGGAGGGTCTCCAGGCCGGAATGGCCGCGCTGGTTCAGGGGATGGAGCAGATAGAGCTCGCGGCGGCAGCGGGTGGCGGCCACATAGAAAAGCCGCCTCTCCTCCTCCAGGGCGGCCGCATCGCCGAAACTGGCGGCGACGGGAAACTTCCCTTCCGCCAGCCAGATCAAGAAGACCGCGTCCCACTCCAGTCCCTTGGCCTGGTGCACGGTACTGAGCACTACCATCTCCCGGGGCAGCCCCGGTTCAACCTCCTCGACCGCCAGTCCGCCGATCATCGCCAGCTCGTCCAGGTACTGTTCCAGGTCCTCGTAGCGTGCGGCGTAGCGGGCCAGCTGGATAAGATCCTCCCGGCGGCGCTCGTAGTTGGCGAACTGGCTCTTCAGGTAGGAATTGTAACCGCTCTCCAGGACCGCCTCGATCAACGGGGAGGGCCCCCGGGAAGCGAGTTCCCGCAACTTTTCAATGGTGGTCCGGAAATCCTCCCACCCCGTCCGGGCGCCGGCGGGGACGATCTCCGAGACCGGTGGTTTTCCCAAACCGGTTAACGGTTCGGGAATCCGGAGCAGGGCGGCCCAGATCTTCTCCGCCGTCCGGGGACCGATCCGGGGAAGCCGGACCAGGATCCGTTTCCAGGCGATTTCGTCGAGGGGATTGTCGATCACCTTGAGGTAGGAGAGAACGTCCTTGATATGGGCCTGTTCGAAAAAACGCACTCCGGAGCGGACGGTGAAGGGGATCTCTCGCCGGGCCAGCTCCATCTGGACCTCCATCGAGTGGTAATGCGAACGATAAAGGACGGCGATCCCCGAGGGGTTGGTCCCCTCGTCGATCAGTTCCGTGATCCGCTGGGCGACAAAGTCCGCCTGCTCGTAGATGTCGCCCACCTGGATTAGGGCGGGGAGTCCTCCCGGTCTCTGCACCGGGCGGAGGGTCTTGCGGAAGGAGTCCTCGGCCCGCTGGATCACCCGGTTGGCGAAACCGAGGATCTCCGGGGTGGAGCGATAGTTGGTCTCCACCGTGAAGGTCCGGCAGCCGGGGTACTGGCGGGGAAAGTCGCGGATATTGCGGAAGAGCGCGCCCCGGAAGGAGTAAATCGACTGGGAATCGTCCCCCACCACCATTATATTTCCATGCCCTCCGCCGAGCAAGTCGACGATCCGGGCCTGGATGAGGTTGGTATCCTGGTATTCGTCGACCAGGATATGCTTGAACCGGCCCCGGTAAAGATCGGCGACCTCGGGGTGGCGGGAGAGGAGTTCCTCGAAGAAGAGGAGGAGATCGTCGAAGTCGAGATAGTTCAAGTCCCGCTTCCGCTGGTGGTAGCGTTTGGCCACCCGCTCGATCTGGGTGGAGAGCTCGCTGAAGTGGGAGGCCTTGACTTCCACCGCCTCGGAGATCTCGATCCCGGTGTTCCGGCCGTAACCGATGATCTCCGTCAGCACCCTTCCCCCGGGAAAGAGTTTGCCCCGGGTGTCGATCCCGATCTCCCGGGCCGAAGCCTCCAAAAGAACCCGGGAATCCTCCTTGTCGAGGATGGTGTAATTCGGCCGGAAGCCGAGCAGCTCGGCGTGCCTCCGCAGAACCCGGTTGCCGACGTGATGGAAGGTCCCTCCCCAGAGCCGGGATAGGTCGGCCGGGATGAGATCGCCGACCCGGCGGAGCATTTCCTCAGCCGCCTTCTTGGTAAAGGTCAAAAGCAGGATTTCTTCCGGCCGGATACCCCGCTCTAAAAGATGGGCGACCCGATAGGTGACGATCCGGGTCTTCCCGCTCCCGGCCCCGGCGATGACCAGAGCCGGTCCGTCGGGGGCGAGCACCGCCTCCCGCTGCTGGGGGTTGAGTTCCTTGTCGTAATCGATCTCGACCCGGGGGGCGATCCGTTTCAGACCGTATTTTTTCTTCTCCGGGGACATCCTACACCTTCATCCGGGGGTCGAGGAAATCCCGGGCGGCGTCACCGAGCAGGTTGCAAGCGATCACGGTCAGGGCCAGGGCCAGGCCGGGGAAGAAGGAAATCCAGGGGGCGGTCTTCAGGTATTCCCGGCCGGCGCTGATCATGAACCCCCAGGCGGCGGCCGGGGGGCGAACGCCGAGATCAAGGAAACTGAGCGCCGACTCGGCGAGAATGAAGGAACCGACCTTGAGGCTGGCCACCACCAGGATCAGGGGCAGGCAGTTGGGGAGGAGATGGCGAAACATGATCCGGAAATGGGAAGCTCCCCCCGCTCTCCCCGCCTCCACGAACTCCCGCCGCTTCAGGGAGAGGGTCTCTCCCCGGATCACCCGGGCGATCGAGGACCAGCCGACCAGGGAAAGGGCGGCCAGGACCGAAAGAAGACCGGGGGGGAGGACGATCGTGATCCCGATCGCCAGGAGCAGTCCGGGGAAGGCCAGGGTGATGTCCGTAATCATCCCGAAGAAGGAATCGACCGGGCCGGAGAAATATCCCCCCAGGAGGCCGACGGCGGCCCCGATGACCAGGGAGACGGCGGTGGCTGCTCCCCCGATCAGGAGAGAGAGCCGGGCACCGTAGAGGACCCGGCTGAAAATATCCCGACCCTTCTCGTCGGTCCCGAAGAGGTGACGGCGGGAGGGCGATTGGCTCACCCGATCGAGGTCGATCCCGTTCGGATCGAAGGGAGCGAGCAACGGGGCCAGCAGCGCCGCCAGAACCATCAGGAGAAGAAAGACCGCGGACGCCGCGGCGATTTTCCTATTTTTCAAGAACTTCATCACCGTTCTGATCACTGCTTACCGCTTACCGCTCACTGCTTACTGCTTACTGATTACCGCTTACCGCTTACTGCTTACTGCTTACTGCTTACTGATTACTGATTACTATTCCCCATCCTGATCCTTGGATCGATCAAGGCGTAGGAGAGATCGACCAGGATGTTGGCGGCGACAAAGATGACCGCTCCGAAAAGGACGCAGCCGATGATGACCGGGTAATCCCGCTGGAGGATGGCGTTCATCGCCAGCCGCCCCACTCCGTCCCAGGAGAAGATGGTCTCGGTCAGGACCGCCCCGTTGAGGTAGGAGCCGAAGTCCAGACCGGCCAGGGTCACGATCGGAATCAGGGAGTTGCGGAAGATATGCCGTCGGACCACCCGGAAGCGGGAGAGACCCTTGGCTCGAGCGGTGATGACATGGTCGGACCCGGCGGCTTCCAGCATACTGGTCCGGGTGATCCGCGCCAGGTAGGCCGCCGAGCGGGATCCGAGAGTGATCGCGGGCAGGACCAGGAAGATCAGCCCCCCGGAACCCATCCCCGAGGGGGGGAACCAGCCCAGGTGATAGGCGAAAACGATGATCAGGATCAGGCCGGCCCAGAAGACCGGGATGGATATCCCGCCGATGGCGAGCAGGGAACAGAGGCGGTCCCAGAAACTTCCCGGCCGGAGGGCGGAGACCATCCCCAGTCCGAGACCGAAGAGGATGGCCACCAGCATCGCTCCCAGCGCCAGTCGGGCGGTGGCCGGGAGCTTCTCCAGGATCATCTGGCTGACCGGGCTGCCGGTGAAGTAGGAGCGGCCGAGGTAGGGAACCTTGAAGATCGAAATCCGCCGTCCCGCGCCGGCGGCCTCTTCCCCGGTGACGCAAGGCGGAATATTAAGGGGCAGGATATTGCCCAGGAATTTTCCGTACTGCACCAGGAAGGGGCGGTCGAGGCCCAGGCGGGTCCGGTGGCGTTCGATCACCTCGGCCGAGGTCCTCTCCCCGACCAGCGCATGGATCGGGTCTCCGGGTATATTCTTGACCAGAATGAAGGTGATCAGGGTAATGCCGACCAGGGTGGGAACCGCGACCAGCAGCCTTTTCAGCAGGTACCGGATCATGGAAAGGCGGCCAGTTCCTTCTCCAGGCGTTCGCGGATTCGTTGTTTCCGGTAAGGCTCGAAAAACGACTGGTCGAGGGCGCCCAGCATCAGTCCCTTGATCTGGTCGAGACTGAAATCGAAATACTCCATCGCCAGGAGCAGTTCCCGGGAGAAGGTGGTATCGCAGATGGCGGGGTCGTCGGTATTAAGCGAGAGTTGGATCCCGTAGTCGTAAAGACGCCGGACCGGGTGGGAAGCGAGGTCGGGAACGGTCCGGGTCTGGACGTTGCTGGTCAGACAGATCTCCAGGGGCACGCCCCGTTCCCGAAGCCAGTCCATCATCACCGGGTCGTTGATGATCCGGACCCCGTGACCGATCCGCTGAGCTCCCAGCTGCTCCACCGCCACCTGGATATTGGTCTCCCCGGCCCCCTCCCCGGCGTGGACGGTGATGTTGAGCCCGCTCTCCCGGGCGACCTGGAAGGGGGTGACGAAGAGCTCGGGAGGATAGGCCGCTTCATCCCCGAAGAGGTCGATCCCCACCACCCCGAGACCGGAGTATTCGGCGGCGATGTTGACCGCCCGTAAAGCCGGCTTGATCCCGTTGGAACGGGAGATCCCGACTATGAAACCGGCTTCAATATCGAATTCGTTCTCCGCCCGGCGAGCCCCCTTTAACACCGAGTGGAGCAGCTCCTCCCAGCTGTGCTGGTTCTCCAGGGTCATGAAGACCGGGGAGAAGCGCAGTTCCACGGCCCGGATATTGTCCCGGGCGCAATCCCGGCAGACGCAGTAAGAGACAAACTCGATTGCCTCCAAGGTGGGAAAGGCCTTGCCGATCAGGAAAAACTTCTCCAGAAAATCCACCAGGCTGGCCGCCTGGCCCCTGATCTGTACCTGAGAACGGAGTTCCTCCAGGTTCCGGGCGGGCAGCTTGATCTGGTAGTCACGGGCAATCTCGAGCAGCAGCTCCGCCGAGATGCAACCTTCCAGGTGCCGATGAAGTTCTACTTTAGGCAGTCGCCTGACCTGTTCCACCGTATTCTGATCAATCTTCATCTGCAGGGCTCCTCGCTGGTTCCGGGATGGGATCGGCGGTACCGATCAGGCGGATACGCCGGGCTCAGGGAGCAGAATATCACCGGGAGGCGAGAGGGAGAAAGTAAAAATTGGCGGCGGCGCCGGCGTCCCTCAAGAACCGGACGGGGAGAGCCGCAGATCGAGGAATTTGTCCCCGTTGTAAATCAGGGGGATCCGGTAATTTTCCAGTCGGGGAGAGCGGACCATCACCTCTTTCTTGTGCCAGAGAAAGACCCAGGGGGCGAGGTCGATCACCCGTCCGGTGGCTTCGGCGAGGTAGGCCTCCCGCTGCTCCGGATCGACGGTGACGGCAGCAGCCTTCAGACTGGCGTCCACCCTCGGATCGGAGAAGAGCGACCGGTTGCCGCCGGGGCCGGCGTTTTCGCTGTGGAAGGTGGGATAGAGAAAATTCTCCGGGTCAGGATAATCACCCCACCAGGAGAGATAAAAGAGATCGAACTCCCCCCGGTCGAGTTCCTGGAGAAAGGAACTCCACTCCCTTTGCAGCAAAACCGCTTCGATCCCGACCTCTTGCAGGTATGACTGGATCACCTCGGCGATGGTCAGGACCTCGCGGTCGGCCTTGAAGATCAGGGAGACCTTCAGGGGGAGGTCGATCCCCGCTTCCGCCAGCAGCCGACGGGCCCGATCGGGGTCGTAGGAGTATCCCTCGCGGACCGGTTTTTGGAGATCGGGGGGGACCGGCCCGGACGCGGGGGCAGCCCGGCCTTCCAGGATCACCTCGATGATCTTGTCCCGGTCGAGGGCGTGATTGAAGGCCCGCCGGACCCGCGGATCGTCAAAGGGGGGACGGCGGCAGTTGAAACCGAGGTAGTAGACGTTGAGGCCAACCCGGCTCTCCACCAGGTCCCTCCAGGGTTCGGTTGAGGTATATTTCCGCTGCTCGGCCCGCGGCACCTCGATCAGGTCGAGATTCCCCCGCTCGAATTCCACGGTCGCGGTCAGGGGTTCGGGGATGACCCGGTAGACTACCCCCGGCAATCCGGCCGGCCCCTCGAAGTAATCGGGGTTGCGAGCCAGAACCAGCCGGTTCTGCCGGCGCCACCGAACGAGTCGGAACGGTCCGGTCCCCACCGGATGCGAGGCGAAAGGTTCGGCGGGATTCTCCACCGCCTCCCGGGGGACGATCGCGCCGCTGGGGAGGGCGAGATAATAGAGAAAGAGGCTGCTGGGGCGGCGCAGCTCGACCTCGACCACCCCGGACCGGGGGGATCGGATCCCCGCCGGCTCGGGGGAATCCCCGGAGCGGAAGGCCTCCGCGCCGGCCACCTCCTCCAGGATCCAGAACCGCGGGGAGTTGACCGCAGGGTCGAGGAGACGGCGCAGGGAATAGACGACGTCGGCGGCGGTCAGCTCGCGCCCGGAGTGGAACTTGACCCCCGGCCGGAGATGAAAACGGTAGATGGTGCCGGTGGGCGAGATCTCCCAACGGAGGGCCAGGTCGGGGACGAGATTTCCCTCCCGGTCGAACCGGACCAGGTTGTTGAAGATCTTGGCCGCCACCGCTCCTCCGGGAACATCGACGATGTGGGCGGGGTCAAGGGTAGAGAGATCATCCTTCAGCATCAGCCGGAGGAACCCTTCCTCGTCCTCCCCTCCGGGACCGCAGCCGGGGAGAAGGAAGATGACCAGGGAGAACAGCAGCAGTTGACGATGGATTTTCATCAGAGAAAAACTCCCGGAAGGCAGCCGGTGTGGCGGCCCCGGTCGATCACGACCTGTCCGTTGACCACCACATACTCGATGCCCTCCGGATAGTGCCGGGGATCGCGGTAGGTGGAGCGGGAGCGGATCCGGACCGGATCGAAGACGGTCAGGTCGGCCGCCGCTCCCGCCCGGATAATTCCCCGGTCTTTTAGCCCCAGTTTCCGGGCGGGCAGGCCGGTCATCTTGAAAACCGCCTCCTCCTGGGTTATCGTTCCGTCCCGGACGAAGTCACTCAAGACCAGGGGAAAGGTCCCGAAGGTCCGGGGGTGAGGATATCCTCTGGCCAGAGGTCCGCTGACCGGCCGGGCCGAGGCGTCGGAACCGATCATCGCGTAGGGCTGTTGGAGGATCCGGGCCAGGTTGGCCGGGTTCATCCCAAAGAAAAGGGCTTCGACCGCCAGTTCCTCCTCGATCAGGATCCGGAAGAAAAGCTCAGCCGGGGCCGTCTTACGCAGCCGGGCCGCCGCGGCCAGGTCCATCCCCTCCAGATCCCGATTGGCCGGACCTCCCACCCGGGAGATCACCACCGCCTCCCAGTCATCCCGTTCCACCTCCCGGCGGAGCTTCCGGCGGAGGGCGGGGGTCCGGAGACGTTTCAGCTCCTGCTCCGCCCCGCCCTCGATCGCCCAGGGCGGGAGGAGGACATCGAGGTCGGTGGCCGAGGCGACGTAGGGATAGCGGTCGCAATGGACGGAGAGACCCCTGGCCCGGGCGGACTCGATCATCTCCAGGCACCGATCGAGTCTCTTCCAGTTCCTTCTCCCCTGGGCCTTGAGATGGGAGATCTGGAGGGAAACCCCGGTCGCTGCGGCCAGTTCCAGGGCCTCGGCGACTGCCTCCTCAACCCGATCGGACTCGCTCCGCAGGTGAGTGCTGTAAATCCCCCCGGCCGCGGCGACCGGCCGGATGATCTCCGCCAGTTCGGAGAAATCGCTGAAGGCCCCGGGGGGATAGACCAGGCCGGTCGAGAGCCCACGGCTGCCGAATTCCAGCTCCCCCTCAAGCAAATCCCGCATCCGCTTCATCTCTTCCGAATCCGCCGAACGGCCGGAGTAACCGATCACCGAGCCGCGGAGGTTGCCCTGGCCGGTCAGTGGAACCAGGTTGACCGCCGTCCCTTGCCCTTCCACCCGCCGACGGTAACCGGCGAGATCGCTCCAGTTTACATCCAGGTCGGGGTTCTGGACCCGCGCCCGGGCCAGTTTCTCCCCGGCCAGAGGAGATGCGGAATTGCCGCACATCCCGATGGCCTCGGTTGTCACCCCCTGGCGGATCTTCCCCTCCGCCTGAGGATCGACCATGATGGTGAAATCGGAATGGGAGTGGATATCGATGAAACCGGGGGCGACGCATAACCCCCCGGCCTCGATGGTCCGGTCCGCCGGCGTTCCTTTCAGGTCTCCGACCCTGGCCAAGCGGCCGGCGGTCACGCCGAGGTCAGCCGGCCGGGGAGGAGCGCCGGTGCCGTCGAACACCAGGCCGCCGCAGATCAGGAGGTCAACACGGGAAGCGGCTGGACCGCGGTGCATCACATCGATTCCGGGGCGGCGACCCCGAGAAGCCCCAGACCCTCGGCCAGGATCATCTGGACCCCCCGACAGAGGGCCAGCCGCGCGCCCGTCAGCTCCCGGTCGTCCGAGATCACCCGGGAACCGGTGTAGTAGACGTGGAAGAGGGCGGCCAGCTCCTCCAGATAGGCGGGGATGAGCTGGCACTGGCGGCTCAAGGCCGCGGACTCCACCTGTTCCGGGAAGAGCATCAGCTTTCGGATCAACTCCAGCTCCTCGTCGGAATCCAACCGCCCAAGTTCGGCAGCGGAAGAATCCGGGAGGTCTTCCCCGGTTACTTCCCGGAACTTCCGAAAGATCGAGTTGATCCGAGCGTGGGCGTACTGGACGTAGTAGACAGGGTTGTCGCTGGTCTTCTTCCGGGCCAGCTCGAGATCGAAATCGAGGTGGCTTTCCTTCCGGCGCCGGACAAAAAAATAGCGAGCGGCATCCCGGCCCACCTTGTCCAGGACCTGCCGCAGCGATATGAATTCGCCCAGCCGGGTGGACATTGAGAGTTTCTTCTTCCCCTCGTAAAGGGTGCTAAGCTGGACGATTACCACCTCGAGGATCTCAGGGTCGAGGCCGAGCGCGGTCATAGCCCCCTTCAGTCGGGCGATGTAGCCGTGGTGATCGGGACCCCAGAAATCAATCAGGGCGGAGAAGCCCCGGGCATACTTCAAACGGTGATAGGCGATATCGGAACTGAGATAGGTTAACTCCCCGTTACTCTTCCTGAGAACCCGATCCTTCTCGTCGCCGAACCGCGAGGAGTAAAACCAGAGCGCTCCGTCCTTCTCGTAGCTGCACCCCCGCTCCGCCAGCTCCGAGAGGACGTCTTCCACCTGGCCGGAATGGACCACCTCCTTTTCACTGACCCAGGAATCCACGGTAACGCCGAAATCGTCAAGTTCCCCCCGGATCATCTCCAGCAGGGAGGAGGCCGCCCACTCCCCGCAGTACCGGATTGCCTCCTGATCGCTCATCCCCGACCACCCCCCCGGCGGGTCGGGAATCTTCCGGGCCAGGTTGACGATGTACCGGCCCCGGTAGTGGTCCTCCGGGAATACGACCTCCTCCCCGGCCAGCTCGCGGCGGCGGAGATATACCGAACGGCCGAGGATTTCCATCTGCCGGCCGCGATCGTTGAGATAATATTCCCGGCAAACCACAAAACCGGCGTCGGTCAGGAGGTTGGCCAGAACATCGCCGACCGCGGCCTGCCGGCCGTGGGCCACGGTCAGGGGACCGGTCGGGTTGGCACTGATGAATTCAAGCAGGACCGGCTTCCCGCCACCGGCATCGGTCCGCCCGAACCGGCCGGGGGAGGAGAGCAGCCGGACCAAGCCGGAGCGGATCGCGGACGGAGAGATAAAAAAATTGAGAAAACCCCGGCGGGGATCGGCCTCCACCCGGGAGACCGGGGATTCGGTTTTCAGGCTTTCCCCGATCAGACGGCCGAGCTCGGCGGCGATTTCGGCCGGCGGGCGTCGAACGGTGGAGGCGAGAATCATCGCCACGTTGGTGGCCAGGTCGCCGTGGCCCTTCTCCCGGGGCACCTGGAATTCCAGGGCGGGGAGGGAGACCTCCGGCAGGAGACCGCGTTCGGCGGCGGCCTTCAGAGCGGTGCCGAGGAGGGAAGTTATCTCTTCTTTTATTGCCGCGTACATAGATCTGCTCACTGCTTACCGCTTACTGCTTACTGCTCACTATTCCCTATTCCCCAATCTCCAACCTCGCTGCATCGCCCCAGAGACTTTCCAGGGAATAATAGTCGCGGGCTTCCTGGAGAAAGACGTGCACCAGGACGGCGCCGTAATCGATCACCACCCAGCGGGATTCGGGCAGGCCCTCGACCCGGAGGGGTTTCCGACCGGCCCGGGCCAGGCCGGATTCGATCTCCTCCGCGATCGCCTTGACCTGCCGGGGATTACCCCCCCCGCAGATAAAGAAATAATCTGCGAGTGAGGATAGTCCCCTCAGGTCCAGGACCACCAAATCCTCGGCCTTCTTCGCCGCGGCGGCGGCGGCCGCGGCCTTGATCAGATCCCGATTATCCATTCCGATACAGTTGATGCTCCTCGATATATTCGGCGACGGCGGATGGCAAAAAGGGGCGCGCATCCTTCCCCTCCCGGAGCAAACGGCGAATCTGCGAGGATGAGATCGGGACCGACAGCTCAACAGCAGTCAGCCGGCCGGCCGACCGGATCCTCTCCGCCCAGTATCTGTTTTGCCCCGAGATCCGCCCGGGGTCGCAACCCGGCCGGTTGACCACGACAAACCGGGCGAGTTCGACCACCGCCTCGATCTCCTTCCACCCGGCCAGCTGAATGAAGTTATCCATCCCGATGATCAGGTAAAATTCCGGCCCCGATCCGAAATCGCTCCGCAGCCTCCGGATGGTGTCGATAGTATACGATATGCCGCCCCGGTCCAGTTCTATCTCGGAGACCGTCCAATCCGGATTTTCGGCCGTGGCCTGGCGGAGCATCGCCAGCCGGTCAGCGCCCTCCGCCGCCGGGGTCCCGTCCTTGTAGGGGGAGACGGCGGCCGGAACGAAGACGGTCCGGCCGAGGCCGACGAGGGCGCCCGACTCCCGGGCCATCGCCAGGTGCCCGTTATGGACGGGGTCGAAAGCTCCACCAAGAATTCCGACCTTTTCCCCGGGCGTCATCGCGATTCAGAGGATCAGGAGGTTGTCCCGGTGGATCACCTCGTCGTAAGGCTTGGAACCGAGAATGGCCCTGATCCGGCCGGTCCGCTCTCCCCGGATCTTCTCCACTTCCTGGGAGGAATAGTTGACTAGCCCCCGGGCGAACTCGCGTCCCGACGGCCCGGCCAGAGAGACCATATCTCCGGACGCGAAGGAGCCTTCCACCGCCGTAATCCCGGAAGCCAGCAAACTCTTGCCCCGCTCGGTCAGGGCCCGAAGCGCTCCCTCGTCGACCGCGATGTGCCCCTTCTTCAGGCAGGAGAAGGCGATCCAGCATTTTCGCGAGCGGAGCCGGGCAAAGGGCGTGGGGAAGTAGGTCCCCTCCGACTCCCCCCGGGCGACCCGGAGGAGGACGTCCGCCTTCGTTCCGTTGGCGATAACCGCCTGCCCGCCGGCCCGGGTGACTATTCCGGCCGCTTCCAGCTTGCTGCCCATCCCACCCCGGGAATATTCTCCGGTGCCGCCCCGGACCAGAGCCATGATTTCGGGGGTGATCTTCTCCACCCGGCCGATCACTTCGCGTTTCCTCCCCCCCGTCAGCAGACCGTCGACATCGGAGAGGAGAACCAGAAGATCGGCCCGGACCAGATTGGCCACCAGGGCGGCCAGCTGGTCGTTGTCGCCGAAGCGGATCTCGTCGACGGCCACCGTGTCGTTCTCGTTGATGACCGGGATTATCCCTCTCTCCAGGAGGGCGAGAAGGGTATGGCGAGCGTTGAGATGCCGGTCGCGGTGGTGGAGCCCCTCGCGGGTGAGCAGCACCTGGCCGACCGAGAAATTCCGCTTCCGGAAGGCCTGGTGGTAGATATGCATCAGGACGGTCTGTCCGACGGCCGCCGAGGCCTGGAGGGCGGGCAGGGAGGAGGGACGTTTCTTCAGGCCCAGTTCCCGGCTTCCGGCGGCAATCGCCCCGGAGGTCACCAGGAGCACTTCCTTTCCCTCCCGCTTCAGGGCGGAGATCTGGCGGGCCAAGCCGCTCACGAAGCGGGTGTCGATCCCCCCCCCTTCCGAGGTCAGCAGGCGGCTCCCCACCTTGACCACCAGGCGGCGGGCGGAAAGGATCTCGCTGCGGTTATCTCCCTCTTTCTTCATCAGCTCTCATCCTCGTTCCGGGCGGCGGGATCGGCTTCCGCCCCCGAGGCGGATTTCGCTCGATCTTCGGCGACCAGCCTAAAGAGCGAGCTCACCAGCTCTTCCAGCCCCGTCCCCGTCAGGGCCGAGACCGGAAAGACCCGGTCCGGGGGAAGGCCGGTCTGGCGGATAAATTTCCGGTACCACGCGCCGGCGGGCGCGAGGTCCATCTTGTTCCCGGCCACCAGAAAGGGGCGCCGGCAGAGCTCCGGCTGGTAGAGTCCCAGTTCGCGCTGCAGATTGGCGTAATCATCGCTGGGATCCCGCCCGTCTACCCCGGCCAGGTCGATGACGTAAAGCAGAATCCGGCTCCGTTCGATATGCCGAAGAAATTCGTGCCCCAGTCCGACCCCGCAATGGGCATCCTTGATCAGACCGGGGATATCGGCAACCGTGATGGGATCCCGCCAGCCTTCCAGATCCTCGACCATCCCGGGGTGCGGTGAGAGCGTGGTAAAGGGGTAGTCGGCGATCCGGGGCCGGGCCCGGGAGATCTGGGAGATCAGGGTGGATTTTCCCGCATTGGGATAACCGACCAGTCCCACCTCGGCCAGGATCTTCAGTTCCAGCTCGAAATCCCCCTCCTCGCCGGGCTCGCCCGGCTCGGAGATCCGCGGGGCGCGGTTGGTGGTGGAGGCGAAACTAGAGTTGCCCCGACCTCCCCGTCCTCCCCGGGCCAGAATGACCCGCTGCCCAGGCTCCACCAGATCGGCAACAACTTCCCCGGAGACAACCCGGCGGACCATCGTGCCCAGCGGGGCCGGCCGGATCAGATCCCCCCCGTTGGCCCCGGTCATTTGCTTGCCCCGGCCGTGGCCGCCCGGAGCTGCCTTCAGCTGCGGCTGATAGTAAAACGCGGTCAGTCCCCCCACCTGTTCCGAAGCTTCCAGGATGACGTCTCCCCCTCTCCCTCCCCTCCCCCCGTCGGGGCCGCCGCGGGGAACATACTTCTCCCTCCGAAAGCTGACACAGCCGTTACCCCCCCGTCCAGCTCGGGCCGAAATCCGCACCCTGTCAATGAAGGGTTTCTTCAAACGGGTGCTCAAGCACCGATAACGGGAGCGACCGATACCTGCTTCTTCCGGCCCCGATTCTCGAAACTTACCACCCCGTCGATCAGGGAGAAGAGGGTATCGTCACGGCCCCGGCCCACGTTCTTCCCGGGAAGAACCCGGGTGCCCCGCTGGCGGATAATGATCCCTCCCCCCCGGACATGCTGGCCGGAGGTTCTCTTGACTCCCAACCGTTGAGAATGGCTGTCTCTCCCGTTCCGGGAGCTTCCCTGTCCTGTTTTATGCGACACTTTTTCTCCTCCTTAAGGCTTCTTCCGGGAAGCGGATTTCCGGCTTCCGGAAGATTTCTTCCCCGGCGCGGATTTTTTCTCAGCCCTGGATTTTTTCGCGGGCGCGGGTTTTTTCTCGGCCGCAGACTTTTTCGCGGCCGGGGCTTTCTTCCGGAGCACCGGCTTCTCCGCCGACGGCGCCTTTTCTTCGGGGGAGGCGGGTTGGCGGGCGCTGGGCTTTTCCGGTTTCCCCGCCGATTTACCCGGGGCGACGATCTTCTCTATCTTGATACGGGCGAAGTCCTGCCGGTGACCCATCTTCCGATGGGAGTCCTTGCGCCGCTTGAACTTGTAAACCACTATCTTGGGTGACCGGCCGAACTCCAGGATCCGTCCTTCGACGGTGAAACCTTCCAGGTAGGGCCGGCCGACCATAACCTTCTTTCCATCCCAGTATAACAGCACCGAGGAAAAGGTGGTCTTTTCCCCCGCCCCACCCGAAATTTTCGGGATTTCGATAACGTCATCTTTCCGGGCCAGAAATTGTTTCCCGGCTATCTCTACTACTGCGAAGTTCATCTAGGTTTCTCCATTTTGCCGTAAACTTAAATAAGGCCGAAGCCCCTGTCAACGAAAATCAAACCCACAAAAAATTTTCAAAGAAAATTTTTTATACCTGTTCCCGCCCGTTGGCCGAGAGAGCCCAGATAATGTACTCCTGAAAACCGAGCTCCGGGTTGTCGATGATGCTGACCCTGATCCCCCTCCGGCGAGCGAAGTGGCGGAGCTGGTCCCAGCCTTCTTCCAGCAGGTAGCGGGCCAGCTGGGGCGAAGCCTCGATCCGAAACCTTTTCGTCTTCTGGTACTTGTAGGTACCGAACCGGATCCGACGCTCGATCTCCAGCCCAAGGCTGAAAAGGGACTTGATCTCTCCCAGACCCCCGCAGTAGGGACAGGGTTCGTAAACTTTCTTCATAAAGCTCTCTTCTTCCCGCTGCCTGGTCATCTGGATCAGGCCGAACTCGGAGAAGGGGAGAACCTTGGTCCGGGCCTTGTCCTTCTTCAGTTCCTTGAGCAGGGCGTTCATTACCTGCTTCTGATATTTACGCGAGGCCATATCGATGAAATCGATCACCACGATACCGCCCACGTTGCGCAGTCTCAACTGAGTGGCCACCTCCTCGGCGGCTTCCAGGTTGGCCTTGAGGGCTGTCTCCTCCTGCCCCTTCCTGTTCTTGTGTCGCCCGGAGTTGACGTCAACCGCGACCAGGGCCTCGGTCTGGTTGAAGACTACGAACCCCCCGCATTTCAGCCAGATCTTCGGCTTGAAGAGTTTCTCCAACACCGGCTCCAGGCTGTACTTGTCAAAGAGGGGCTTGCGCCCCCGGTAGTGGACCAGCTTGGACTGGGCCTGAGAGTCAAAGGTGGAGAGAAACCGGTTCAGCTTCCTGAACTCGGTCCGGGAATCGACGACGATATGGGCAACATCGGTGAGAAGCGATTCCCTGACCGCCTTCATCACCAGTCCCATCTCTTCGTGGAGGAGGGCGGGGGCGGACTTTTTCGCCCCTTTCTGAATTGCCTTCCACTGGTTGAGCAGATAATGCAGATCCTTCTTCAGGTTGCGGTCGGAGGCGCTCTGGGCGGCGGTCCGCACGATCACCCCGACCTGATCCTCCCCCAGCAGGTCCTGGAGGACCTTCCGGAGGCGACGGCGCTGTCCCGGATCGACGATCTTCCTCGAGACCCCGATCCTTCTCTCCCGCGGGGTGAGCACCAGGTAACGCCCGGGGAGACTGATCTGGGTGGTCAGCCGGGGCCCCTTGCCGCCCATCGGTTCCTTGACCACCTGGACCATTATCTCCTGGTCCTTTCTCAGCAGTTGCTGGATGGTCTTCACCGCCCCCGGACGGGCCTTGCTGGACGGGCCGTTCTCCTCGTCGTCGCTATACTCCTCCCAGAGGGAGGACGACTCCGCCGTCTCCCGCATCGGGAGGAAACCCTCCTTCTCCAGGCCGACCGCGACAAAGGCGGCGTCGAGACCGGGGAGGATGGTGCTGACCCGACCCTTGTAAATATTACCCAGCGGCCGCTGTTCGTCGCCCCGCTCGAGGTAGAACTGCTCCAGCTTGCCGTCGGAGAGAACGGCGACCCGGTTCTCGCCGGTGCTGCAGTTGATAATTATTTCTTTGGACATAGTTAGGGAGTGGGGAGTAGGGAGTGGGGAGTGATGACGACTACCCAAACCAGGCTTCTCTTGGTTTCTGGTTTAATTGCAAAAGGAGGAGATAATATTCCGGGGCCGGGCAATAAGCAACACGTTTCTTTACGGGGGGAAACCCAGTCGCTGCCATCTCCAACCCGTAAGCAGCGAGATATCCACCCCGGCCAGGACGGCCATAACCGGGTAGGGGCGGCCGATGTCCCGCAGCGAGAGGACCATCCTCAGAGAATCCTCCCCTTCTTGCTCCAGTTGAAGAACCCCCCGGCGGGCGTTGACGGAATCTCCCAACTCTCCCGGGCGGCGGGCCGTCCCGACTTCAGCGGCGGCCAGGAACTTCTCGACAGTGGCCGCCCGGATTCGGATCGAGTCCGGCAGGGCGACCCGATACTCGGCTTTCCCGAGCATCGAGCTAAGCGAGGGAGCGGCGGCGGCCTGGAGACGGGCTTCCTTGATCCTGATTCCTTCCGGAAGGTGCCGATTGAGCGTGGCGGCCGCTGCGCGCTCCGGGATCGGCCGGATCAGGGTAAGATCGAGCAACTCCGCCAGACCCTCCATCCCGACCTTCAGGGGCGGGCAGAACGATACCCGGGGGTGGGGACTGTATCCCCGGGAATAGGCGAGCGGGAGGCCGGCCCGGGCGAAAGTCCGGAAGAAAACCCGGATCAGGTCCCGGTGGGAGATAAACCGGATCCGCCCGGTCTTGGAGTAGACCAGGCGGAAGCGGCACTCCTCCCGACCATTGACTTCCGGGACATTCATCTTCCGGATCTCCGGCATCGGCCCCTTCCCCCCTCATTCTTCACCGCGGGATTTTCCCTTCCAGTGCGACTCCCCGCGGACCGGGCTTTCTTCGCTTCCCGGATCAGCGCCGGTTTTTTCACCCCGGTCCCGATATGGTCCCAGGGAAGAGGGTCCTCCCAACCGGCGGAGGGGTTGAGAAAGCGCTCGATCTCCACCCCCGACTCCGCGAAGGCCCGCTGCCATTTGTCCGACTGAAAGGATTCGCTCCAGCCGTCGAAACGGCAGCCGGCCTCCCAGGCCGCCCGGATTACCTTTCCCAGGCTCCGGTCGCCCCGGGCGATCGCTCCCTCCAGCCGGCTCACCTCCGCCGGGCGAAACTTGAGCTTGACCTTCTTGGAGAAGATTTCCTGGCGGATCAGGGTCTTGCGGGCGGTGATCACTTCCGGACCGGCCATCGGCTCCCACTGGAAGGGCGTCCCCGGTCGGGGAACGAAATTCGAGACGGTAACGTTAAGCTTCCCCCCCCAGCCGGCCATCCGGTTGATCAGGGCGGCTAGATCGAGAATGTCGGCCTCAGTCTCGGTGGGCAGACCGATCATAAAGTAAAGCTTGAGCAGTCGCCACCCGCGGCGGCGCAGTTCCCGCCCGATTTCCCAGAGCCGGTCGGGGTCGAGGGCTTTCCCGATCACCTTTTGCAACCGCCGACTGCCTGCTTCCGGAGCCAAGGTGATGCCGGCTTTCTTTCCCCGGCTCAGCTGGTCCAGGATCCGATCACTGACGGTGGCGACGTTGAGCGAGGGAAGGGCGAGGTGGGCCGAGCGGGAGTCCAGGACGGGCGAGAGCTTCTCCAGAACGGTCTCAATCTCCCGGTAGTCCCCGCTGGAAAGGGAGAGCAGCGAGACCTCCTCGTACCCCCACCCTTCCGCCAGGGAACAGGCTTGTTCCTCAACCGCGGAGGAACTCTTGTGGCGGACCGGTCTTCCGGTCCAGCCGGCCTGGCAGAAGCGGCAGCCCCGGCCGCAACCCCGCATTATCTCCACCACCCCCCGGTCGTGGACGATCTCGGTGACCGGGATCAGAGGACGCTCGATCCGAGAAGAATCAAGGTCCAACAGAGTCCGTTTCTCCACTCGGGGCGGGACCGGCGGGGAAATCGGGACCATCCCCTGGAAGCGCCCATCGGCGGTCTCAGTCCGGTAGAGGGCCGGCGCGTAGAGACCGGGGACGGTCCGAACCAGGTCAACGAGCATTGCCTCCTTACTGATTTCGGCTTGCCCTCTCCTTTCGAGCCAGTACCGGTAGCGGCCGATCAGCTCCACCACCGCCTCCTCGCCGTCCCCGACCAGAAAGAGGTCGAAGAAATCGGCCAGGGGTTCGGGGTTGACCGTCCCCGCCCCACCCCCCAGGACCAGGGGATGGCCGGGCCAGGCGCGGTCCCGGGCGCAGAGGGGGAGACCGGCCAGGTCAAGCATGGTCAGGATGTTGGTGTAGGTAAGCTCAACCTGGAGTGAGAACCCCCAGAGGTCAAATTCCCCGGCCGGGGTGAAGGTCTCCAGGGAATAGAGCGGCAGCCCCGACCGGCGCAGGGCGGCTTCCAGGTCCCGGGCGGGGGCGTAAGCCCGTTCCGCCGCCGTAGCGGGGAGACGGTTGACGATGTCGTAGATGAGCGCCAAGCCGTGGTGGCTCATCCCCACCTCGTAAAGGTCAGGGTAGCTGAGCAAGACGTGGACGTCAGCTCCAGGGCGGGGGGAGGCGTTGATTTCGCCCCCGATGTACCGGGCCGGGCGCTCGACGAAGGGCAGGATCGCCTCGATCTCTTCCTGAATGTTCATATCATTGCGCATAGCGCATAGAGCATAGAGCAGAGGGCAGAGCGCCGGGCTCTTTGCGCCATGCGCTCTGCTCTATGCGCTACACGTAGTGCCGGTGCACGTAAACACTCTGGCAAAGGCCCAACAGGGCCAGGGTGCTCACCGTCACCGAGCCTCCGTAACTGATCAGGGGGAGGGGCAACCCGGTGGCCGGGAGGAGGCCGGCGGCCATCCCGATATTGATCCCCACGTGAACCCCCAGGACCAAAATCACCCCGACAACCAACAGCTCCCCATTCAATTCCCGGCAATTCCGGGCGATAGCGAAAAGGCGGACCAGGATTATTCCGTACAGTCCGATCACCAGCAGACAGCCGGCGAAACCCCATTCCTCGGCCACCACCGAGAAGACGAAATCGGTCTGGCGTTCGGGGAGGAAACTGAGCATATTCTGAGTGCCGCCCAGCCAGCCTTTACCCCAGAGCCCCCCCGACCCGATCGCGATCTTGGACTGGAGGATGGTGTAGCCCGCCCCGGAAGGATCGAGCCCGGGGTCGAGAAAGACCATCAGCCTGGTCTTCTGGTAATCCCGCAGGAAGAACCAGAAGCCCGGAGCCAAAACCAGGATAACCAGAATCAACGCCAGCAGTTGCTTTGCTTTCGCCCCCGAGACATAGACCAGACCGAGGGTGACCGGCAGGAAGATGACGGCGGTTCCCAGATCGGGCTGCTTGAGAATCAGGGCGGCCGGAACCGCCGCCAGAAGACAGGGCACGAGAACATAGGACCAACATTCCCGGCGGTCGAAGCGCGCCGCGAGATAGCGGGCCAGCATCAGGACCAGGGTGATCTTGGCGAACTCGGAAGGCTGGACCGTAAATCCGCCGACCTGGATCCACCGCCGGGCGCCAAAGCGGGTCTCCCCGAGGATGATGATCGCCATCAGGAGCAGGGTGGTCAGAGCGGCCAGGAAATACCCGGCGGCGATCAGCTTCCGGTAGTCGGTCAAAGACAGGACGAAGAAGATCAGCAGGCCGAGGCCGAGCCAGATCAGCTGGCGCTGAAGGTAGGCCACTCCGCTGATTGTCTTCAGCTGGAAAGAAGCGCTGTAAACGACCGCCGCCCCCAGGCCGGCCAGAACCAGGATGGTAAGGAGGAGGATCCAATCGAGATATTTCAGGTTTCTCATCAGGGGTCTTTACTCCGGTCCGGGCTCCCCGACCAGTTCGAAGTAACGGTGGAAGAACTCCCCGGCGAGCGGCGCGGCCGTCTGACTGCCCGACTCGCCCTCCTCAAGCAACAGGACCAGAACCAGCTCCGGATGTCCGGCCGGGGCCAGGGCGAGAAACCAGGCGTGCGTACCATAGTCCGGGGGAGCCCCGACTTGGATGGTCCCGGTCTTTCCGGCGAGCGCGACCGAGGGATGGAAGGCCTGCCGTCCGGTACCGTCCTCATCATTGACCACCCGTCTCATCCCGGCTTGAACCTCATTCCAAGCCGCCGGGACAAGTTCGATCTCCCTCCGCAGGACGGGTGCTTCTTCTCGGATCACCTCCCCGCCGGGCGAGACGATTTCGGAGACCAGCCGGGGCCGGTAGAGAGTTCCCCGGCCGGCGATCGCGGCTCCTAAACCAGCCATCTGGATCGGGGTTACCAGGAGGTAACCCTGGCCGATCGAAAGGTTGACCGTATCCCCCGGGTACCAGTTCCGTCCGATCTGTTCCTTCTTCCAGGCGCGGCCGGGCAGCAGACCGGAACTCTCCCCCTTGATCCCGATCCCGCTGATCTCCCCCAGCCCCAGCTGTCGGGCCATTTCTCCAATCCGGTCTATCCCCAGCTCGAGGCCGAGGTTATAGAAATAAACGTTGCAGGAATGCTTGATCGCCTCCTGGAGATTAACCGGACCGTGCCCTTCCGGACGCCAGCAACGGAACTGGCTCCGGCCGAGGACAAATATCCCCCGGCAGTCATAGGTCGTCTCCGGGGTGACCACCCCGGAATCCAGGCCGGCCAGGGCCAGGACCAGCTTGAAGGGCGAACCGGCGGGATACTCCCCGGCCAGGGCCCGGTTGAGCAGCGGGGAATTCGCACGGGCAAATACCTCCGCAGCCTCTTCCTGCCGGACCGGACGGATCAGGAGGTTGGGGTCAAAGGCGGGGTGGCTGACCAGGGCCAGGATGTCACCGGAGCCAGGGGCGAGGAGTACCGCCGCCCCCCTCCAGCCGGCCAGCAGCTCGTCGAGAATCAGCTGGGCGCGGATATCCAGGGATAACACCAGGTTGTTTCCCGGCACCGGGTCTTTCCGGCTCAGAACCCGATCCCGCAAAAGCCGAGCGTTGACCTGCACCTGTTCCGCCCCGCTGACCCCTCTCAGGTAGTAATCGTAGGCCTCCTCCACCCCCATCTTCCCGATATCGTCCTGGGCCCGGTAGCCCAGATTCCGCATCCGTTCCAGTTCACCGGGACTGATCTGGCCGACGTATCCCAGCAGGTGAACCACCGCCGGGCCGAAGGGATAATTCCGAACCGGATTAACCTGCACCTCCACCCCGGCCAGTTCGGTCCCTTTTTCCTTGAGGACCGTCGCCGCCGCGATCCCGATATCGGAGGCCAGACGAACCGGTTCGAAGGGACGCTCCCGGAAGAGATCGAGCCGGGAATGGAGCCGCCCGGCGGGGATCTGGAGAATCCGGCTGAGTTCCTTCAGGAGGGGACCGCGCTGTTCGATCTCCGTCGGAGTGGCCAGAAGGTCGAAACTGGGCCGGTTGTCGGCCAGGACTACTCCGTTGCGGTCCAGGATCAGGCCCCGGGGAGCCGGGATCCGGATCAGCCGGATGCGGTTCCGGGCCGCTCTTTCTATATACTCCTCGCCCTTCACCAACTGCATATACCAGAGGGTGATAACGATGACCCCGGCCCAAACCAACAAACAAACAGCCAGGAAACGCATTCGGATTTCCACCAGTCTTTTCATAATCTGTCCGGAGAATATTTCCCGGTCAACCGATCCTACCACTTTGCCCGAGGAGAGGAGAAATGGATTAGCGCCTTCCCCCCAGGATCCGGTCGACCAGCACCAGCCAGAACGGAGAGAAGATAGTGGTCTGCCAGAGGCGGGGCCAGAGAACCTGCCGCCAGACCACGGACCAGGCCGGCGGGGACCCAAAGAGGAGCAGCAGCAGGTAATGGATCATCCCCGCCGTCAGGGCGGCGACGGCCACCATCAGCACCCTGGTCGTCAGGTGTCCTCGGTAGAGGGAACTGCTGGCCAGCGCCACCAGCCAGGCGGAGGTAGCCAGGGAGAGGCTATTCAACCCCAGGTGGGAGGCGGTCAAGAGGTCGGTTAGAAAACCGCCGGCGAGCCCGGCCCACCAGCCCCCGGCCGGTCCTTCCTGAAGCGACCAGCAGACAGCCACGATCAGAACCAGGTCGGGACGGAAATAAAAGAAAATCCCGGCCCCGCCGCCCGCTCCTTGCAGGACCGCCGAGGCCAGCAGAATCATTCCCAAAAGCACCCGGCGGCGCCACCTGATCTCCCGGGCGGGACTGTAGTGATGGATGGGGCGTCGGACGGTAATGGACATTGGATTCAGTAAGCAGTAAGCAGTAAGCAGTGAGCAGTATTCAGAGGGTCAGCGCAGGACCATCACCCATTCCAGGCGGTCGAACCGGGCCGCCGGCTGCAGATCGGCGTTCTGGTAAATCCCATCTCCGGCGGGCCTGACCGCGGTGATGATCCCGACCAGGAGCCCGGGAGGATAAACTCCGCCCAGGCCGGAGGTGACCACGGCTTCACCGGGGGAGATATCCACCCGCCGGGGGAGATACTTCATCTCGCAGCCACCGGCGGCCGTCCCCTCGACGATCCCGGTCCGCCGCGAATCCTGGACCGCCCCACCCACCCCGCTCGAGGGATCGATGATCAGCAGCACCCGGCTGAGGTGGGGGGCCACCTCGATTACCTTCCCGACCAGTCCTTCCGGGGAGACCACCGCCGCCTCCCTGACCACCCCATCGGCCCCACCCCGGTTGATCAGGATGCTCTGGTTCCAGTTCTGAATATCCCGGCCGATGACCCGGGCCACCACGCCCCGGTAACCGGGGCGTTCCCGCAGGCCGAGCAGCGCCCGCAGCCGGCGGTTCTCCGCCTCCACTTCCCTCAGCCGGGCCACCTCCCCGGTCAGGAACCCCACCCGCTCTTCCAGCTCGGGGTTGACCCGAACCGCCTCTACGGTCCGCCCGATTGTCCGGGCCAGAAGACCAAGCGGAGAAAAGACGGCGTTCCCCAATTCCTGGACCGGCCCCAGGAACTGGAGGAGGTTGATTTTGAGCAGGGAAGAAAGGGGGGGTGAGAGGCTGAAGAGGACGGCGAAAGAGAGGACCACCGCCACGGCGACGACCATCCTCCTCATCACAGCGTCCCCCGGTTACAGCGTCGATTTCTCGGCGACCACGATTCTCCTCAAGAAACGCAGTTCTTGGAGAACCTTACCGGTACCCAGAACCACCGCTTCAATCGGCTCGTCGGCCACGTTGACTGGAAGGCCGGTTTCCTCGGCCAGGAGTTTGTCGAGACCGCGGATCAGCGAACCGCCCCCGGCCAGGACCATCCCCCGGTCGACCAGGTCGGCGGAGAGTTCGGGCGGGCAGCGCTCCAGGCTGATCCGGACCGCCTCGATAATGGTGGAGATCGGTTCGGCCAGGGCTTCCCGGACTTCTTCGGAGTTGACGGTCATCGTCTTCGGCAGGCCGGCCACCAGGTCCCGGCCCTTGACTTCCATCGTCAGCTCTTCTTCCAGGGGATAGGCCGAACCGATGTTGATCTTGATCATTTCGGCCATCCGGGGGCCGATCAAGAGGTTGTAGGTCCGTTTCAGGTACTGGATGATCGCCTCGTCCAGTTCGTCTCCGCCCACCCGGACCGACCGGCTAAAGACGATCCCAGCCAGCGAGATGATCGCCACTTCCGAAGTCCCGCCCCCGATGTCGATTACCATATTTCCGGCCGCTTCCTGGACCGGCAGGCCGACGCCGATCGCGGCGGCCATCGGCTCCTCGATCAGGTAGACTTCCCGAGCCCCGGCGTGCTCGGCGGAGTCCTTGACCGCCCGCTTCTCGACCTCGGTAATCCCCGAGGGGATGGCGACCACGATCCGGGGGCGGACCAGGGCCTTGCGATTGTGGACTTTGCGGATGAAGTAGCGGAGCATCGCCTCGGTGATCTCAAAGTCGGCGATCACGCCGTCCTTGAGCGGACGGATGGCGACGATGCTGCCCGGAGTCCGGCCCAGCATATTCTTGGCCTCTTCCCCCACCGCCATCACGCGGCCGGCTCCTTTCTGGATGGCCACCACGGAAGGTTCATTGAGCACGATGCCCCGCCCCTTGACAAAGACCAGGGTCGAGGCGGTCCCCAGGTCGATACCCATATCCGCGGAGAACATCCCCAGCAGGCGGTCAAAGATCATGGTTTCCTCCTAAAAATTTCACTCCGTGAAATTTTTAGATAATAGCTTAATCACCGATTATGGCAAGGGAAAAGCCTTTTTACGCTCCCAGGATGTATCGGCCCGCTTCCCCCAGAGCCCGTTCCTCGATCATGACTTCCAGGTAGATGTCCTTGGGGTGATAATCGACCTTGAGGACCCGGCCGTCACGGTGAAGCGCCGCCACCAGTTCCGGGCGGTTCTGGGGAATCAGCAGCCGGTAACTTCGGCGGGCGGAAGGAAGTTTCCGCTCGACCTCCTCCAGCAGCCGATCCAGCCCCTTCCCCTTCCGGGCAGATATGGGAACCGCGCCAGCGAAGCGCCCGCTGCTTTCCCGGACCAAGTAGGGGTCTCTGACCAAGTCGATCTTGTTCAGGGCGACGACCATCGGAGTCCGGTCCGCTCCCAGTTCTTTCAGGACCTCTTCCACCACCCGCTTGCGTTCCCGGATTCGGGGATGGGAGATGTCAAGTACCTCGAGCAGCAGATCGGCCTCGGCGACCTCTTCCAGGGTGGCCCGGAAGGAGTCAATCAGGTGGGGGGGCAGGTTCCGGATAAAACCGACCGTATCGCTGAAGAGCACCTTACGACCGGAAGGCAGGGCGGCCTTCCGGGTGACCGGGTCGAGGGTGGCGAAGAGCCTGTTCTCGGACCTGACCCCGGCGGAAGTCAGGGCGTTGAGGAGGGTGGACTTTCCCGAGTTGGTGTAGCCGATGATCGAGACAACCGGGGCTCCAGCCTGGCGTCGGCTTTTTCTCTGGGTGAAGCGCTGACGTCGGACCGTCTCCATCTCTTTCTTCAGGGCGTGGATCCGGTTCCGGGCCAGCCGGCGATCCAGTTCGATCTGCTTCTCCCCCGCGTCCCGGGTTCCCAGCATCCCTCCCTTCTGCCGGGAGAGATGCCTCCAGGCCCCGCCCAGACGGGGCAGGAGGTACTCAAGTCGGGCCAGCTCCACCTGCAAACTCGCTTCTCGGGTTTGGGCCCGCTGGGCAAAGATGACCAGGATCAGCTCGGTCCGGTCCCGGACCTCCACCCCGGAAGCGTCTTCCAGATTGCGCAGCTGGGCCGGGGAGAGATCTTCACTGAAGATGATCTCGGTAATCCCCGCTTCCCGGCAGCGCCGGGATAAATCCCTGGCCGAACCCGTCCCGATGAAGGTAGCCGGATGAGGTTTCAGCCGCTTGAAGATCGCCCTCCCAGCCTCCTCCATCCCGGCGGTCCGCGCCAGCTGGGAAAGTTCGTTTAGGGAATCCTCAATTTCCCACCGCCCCTCGCGACCGGTCTCCACCCCGACCAGAAGAGCGCGGGACGGTGGAGAAATTTCCTGTTCGATCTCAATCAAAATTTTTCTGTGAAAAATTTTGGGAGTGGGATACTGCCCCAGAGGTTTATTGATCCACCGCGGGGTTGACTGGCAACTCGAACATCAAAGCTGTACCTCATTCCCACACCGAGGGTTCGTTGAGCAAGTTGCCGTCCGCATCCCATTCGATTCGGCTTGCCTCGTCGCCGTCTTGATACCTGATCTCCGCCTTCTTCCTCCCGTTGTCGTACCACTCCGTCCACTTCCCGCTTCGCTTTCCGTCGAGGTATTCGCCTTCAGCCAACTTCTCTCCGTTCTCGTGCCAGAAGGTCGCCCGACCATAGGCCTGGCCATCCCGGGCCTCGCCCTCCATCTGCTTCCGCCCGTTCTCGTACCAGAATATCGCCCGGCCGTGGGGACGCCCGTCGCGGTACTCTAACTCCACTTCCTGCTGCCCGCCAGCGTACCAGGACATCCCCTTCCCGTGCTCCCTGCCCTCCCGATAATCGACCTCAGAGGTCTTCCGGCCATTCTCATACCAGATCGCCTTCCCGTTCAACTGGTCGTCCCGATACTCGGCCTCCACAGCCCTCTCTCCCGATTCGTCCCAGATCGTCCACAGGCCGTGCTTCTTCCCGTCGAGGTACACCCTCTCCGCCCACACCCGTCCGTCCTCCCGCCAGACCGTCACCTTGCCGTGTTCACGGCCGTCCCGGTACTCGCCCTCTGAGCTTTTCTGCCCGTTGTCATACCAGTGGGTTATCCGGCCGTGTCGTTTCCCGTCGCGGTACTCGGCTTCCTTGCGTTTCTGGCCGTTATCGTGATAGGCGACCGCCGTGCCGGTGAAGAGCTTCTCCGTTCCCGGCTGGTAGTACACTCCCCCCCGCTCGACCAACTGGCCTTCTTCCACCGTAGCTCCCCGGGCCGGTTGTTCTCCTACCGGTGTCTCCCGCCCACAGGCGCCTAGGATCAGGACAACCAGCAACAGCGGCAGCAGCTTGCTCAATTTCATCTTATCAACCTCCAGACGACTGTTTCGTTCAGCCCGACTTGATGCCATGAAACCAATATACACTACCCGGCCGATACTCATATAAGTTACCGGCGATTTGCTTCTCCGGAATCTTGACTGTTCAGGGCTCTCGTCCGGCCAGGATCCGAATTATCTTCTCCGCCGTCTTTTCCGGCCGGCTGTCCGGATCGAGATCGATCCACTCAATCCTCCGCTCATCGCGCCACCAGGTCAGCTGCCGGCGGGCGAAACGCCGGGTGGCGGCCGCCAGTCGCCGGGCCGCCTCCTCCCGCCCGTATTCGCCCCGCAGGCAGCCGGCGGCCTCGCGGTAACCCAGGGCCAGCCGGGCTGGACCCGACGCCAATCGTCCGGCTTCCAGCAGACGGCGGGTCTCATCGAGCAACCCCCGGACGAATATCTCTTCCACCCGCCGCTCAATCCGGAGATAGAGATCGGCCCGGTCCCGGCGGAGCCCGATCAGCCGGAAGGGCGAGGCA